>JABBOA010000006.1:0-32006 GCA_019352075.1 Acidobacteriota bacterium
GGCGCGCCAATCGGCGTCGTCCCAGGCGTGAGTACGGTTCCAAATCAACGACATGGCAAAATCCTTCTAAATTAACGAAAATCTCCGAAAAATGACTCCGGAGGCCGTTAAGGGCGGGAAGGCAATTTTACTCGGGTGGAACTCCACATTCAAGGAGTTTTTTGCGAAATCACCCCCTAAGGACGAGTGGATGGCACAATTCTTAGCGTGACTTCAATCTTCGCGCACCGCGGACACCACCGTCGATTCCCAGAGAACTCCGTCGCGGCGGTGGCCGCAGCGACGCAGGTCGGGGCGGACGGCGTCGAGTTCGATGTCTGGCTGACGGGCGACAAATACCTGATCGTGAACCATGATCGCACCGTGGGGGGCCGGTCGATACCCGCCACCCGGCGCGTCGACCTGGCGAGTGAGGCGCAACTCGCCTCACTGGACGAGGTACTGACCGCGGCCGGGTCGCTACAGATCAACGTTGAGATCAAATCAACTCGTTCGGCTCCGTACAATCTCTCCGTGGCCCGCGACGTCGCGGCCTTCCTCGACTCGTCACGAATGTCGTCGCAGTGCCTGGTGTCGAGTTTCTCGCTCGCGATCTGCGACGAGGTCCGACGGGTCTCCCCCGAGCGACGAGTGGGATGGCTCGTGGAGCGCCGCCCGGCCACCTTCGTCCTCGAGCAGGTGGCGAGTCATCGACTGACCTCCGCGCATTTTCCGTTTTCGCGCCTGAACGACTCGGTCGCCCACGAGGCGCGACGTCGCGGAATCGACGTCCACGCGTGGACGCCGAATCTGGCTCGTGATATCGAACGCATGCTGGAACTCGAGGTGACCGCCGTGATCACCGACGACGTCGAACTCGCCCGCGAACTTCGCGACCGACTCGGCCCTAGCGGACGCTAGGCGTGACGTAGATTGGTGACATGAACGTTGTTGTCTGCGTCAAACAGATTCCCGATCCCGCCGCGCCGCAGTCGCTCGACGCCGCACACCGCTTGGATCGCGCGGGAAAGTTGATCCTGGATGAGGCGGACACCTTCGGCGTCGAGGTGGCTCTCCGTCTGGTGGAGTCGGCGGGCGAGGGACAGGTATCGCTCGTGTCGATGGGCGACGCGAGCGACGTGACGGGTATCCGTAGCGCGCTCGCCATGGGGGCGACGCGCGCGACGGTGGTCTCGGACCCGGTGCTACGGGGGGCGGATGCGCTCACCACGGCCAAGGTGTTGGCCGCCGTCATCGCCCGTGAGACGCCCGACCTCGTCCTGGCCGCGACCGAGTCCTCGGACGGCTACACCGGTACGCTGCCCGTTCAGTTGGCCCAGCTCCTCGATCTTCCCGCCCTCACGTTCGCCACGTCGGTGGCCATCGACGGCGACACCGTCGTGGTGCATCGTCAGACCGAGTCGGGATACGACGAGGTCGCCGCCCAACTGCCTGCCGTGGTCACCGTGACCGCCGGCGTCGTCGTACCGCGCTACGCCACCTTCAAAGGGATCATGGCCGCCAAATCGCGGACCATCGAGGTGGTGAGCGTCGCAGACCTCGATCTGGACGCCAGCGCACTCGACCCCCGTCAGGACGTCGTGTCCGTCGAGGACGCCGTGGCTAAGGACGCCGGAGAGAAGTACGTGGATGAGGGCGACGGCGCCGCCCGCATCGTCGCGTTCCTCGAGCGCATCAAGATCTTGTCGGGGAGCACCTCATGAGCGTCACGAATCTTTGGGTCGTGGCGGAGCCCACGCCGACCGACGTCACCACGACGTCGAAGGAACTCATCAGCCAAGCACGACGCCTGGGCGCGAACGTGAGCGTCGTCACCTGGGGCACCCACGGCGACGCGGTCGCGCAGGTCGTGGGCGAGTTCGGCGCCCGTCGACTCTGGGACCTGGGTGATCTCGGTGCCGTCCTGCCCGCCAGCGTGGTCGCGGCCACGTTGTCGTCGATGCTCGAGAACGAGACCCCCGACGCAGTGTTGATCCCCGCGAGCAACGATGGACGCGACATCGCGGGGCGCCTCTCGGCGATGCTCGATGCGCCGGTACTGACCAACGTCACGGGATTGCGCGACGCCGCCACCCTCGAGAGCGAGCACCCCGTCTTCGGCGGCACCAAGACCGTGGTGGCGCGGTTGCGCGCGAATGCGCCCGGCCTCTACGTGGTACGAGCCAAGTCGTTCGCAGCGACCCCGGGGGACTTCGCCGCGGCGCAGTACCTCCCCGTGGCGCCCGCTGCGACGTCGACGCGCGCCTCGACGATCCGCTCCTCGCACGTCGAAGAGCGAAGTGGTCCGGCCTTGGACGACGCCGCAGTGGTGGTCTCGGGTGGGCGAGGACTCGGTGACGCCGAGTCCTACGAACTGGTCGAGGAGTTGGCCCGTTTGCTCCATGGAGCGCCCGGTGCGAGCCGAGCGATCGTCGACGCCGGTTGGGTGCCCTATTCGTATCAGGTGGGCCAGACGGGAAAGACCGTCAAACCGGACCTCTACATCGCGTGCGGCATTTCCGGGGCGACCCAGCACATGGTGGGCATGAAGGGGGCGTCCAACGTGGTCGCGATCAACAAGGATCCCGATGCGCCGATCTTCGCGATCAGCGACTTCGGCGTCGTGGGCGACGTCCAGCGGGTTCTTCCGGCACTGATCGACTTGTTGAAGTCCCGGTCGTAGCCCCTAAATTCCTTAGAAGTCGTAGTACGCCGATGATTCATGATGCGCGGGGTGGCGCACATTCCTTAGGCTGAGAAACATCCATATGCAAAACACCCCCACGTCACACGCTCGTCGGTGGTGGGTCCTGGTGACCGTGAGCGTGAGTCAATTGATGGTTGCCCTCGATTCGACGGTCATCAATATCGCGTTGCCGCGCGCCCAGGTCGACCTCAATTTCTCGGTGGCCAATCGGCAGTGGCTGATCACGGCGTACGCCCTGGCCTTCGGTTCCCTCATGTTCCTGGGCGGGCGACTGAGCGACCTGTGGGGGCGACGCACGTCGCTCATGGTGGGACTCGTCGGATTCGCCCTCGCGTCCGCCGTGGGCGGAGCGGCGAGCAGTTTCACGGTGCTCGTGTGCGCCCGCGCGGCCCAGGGCGTCTTCGGCGCACTTCTCGCACCGGCCGCGCTGGCGGCACTGACCCTGACGTTCCGCGAACCCCACGAACGCGCCAAGGCGTTCTCCATCTTCGGGGCGGTGGGCGGATCGGGGGCGGCCATTGGCCTGTTGCTGGGCGGGGCGCTGACCCAGTGGGCCTCGTGGCGCTGGTGTTTGACCATCAATCTCTTCTTCGCCGCCCTGTCGCTGATCGGGGTGGTCCTCTTCGTCGAGCGCGGCCGGGGTGAGCGCGCCATCCACCTCGACCTCGTCGGAACGATGCTCGTGAGCGCCGGGCTTTTCGCCGTGGTCTTCGGTCTGGGCCACGCCGTGACGACGGGTTGGGGGAACTTCGACACGTGGTTCAGTCTGGGGGTGGGCACCGTGCTGGTGGCCCTCTTCGTCGGATGGCAGAAACGCTCGAGTTTCCCGTTGCTACCACTGCGGATCGTGGCGAACCGGACCCGTGGTGGGTCATTGATCGCTCTCTACGTCACGAACATCGGGATGTTCGGGCTCTCTTTGTTCCTGGCGTACTACCTGCAGAACACGCTCGGCTACTCACCGATGAAGACGGGCCTCTTGTTCTTGCCGCTGGTGGCGTCCCTGGCGTTCTCGGCGTCGTTGGCCAGTGCGCGGCTGCTCGCCCTGGTCGGGCCACGTCCGTTGGTGCCCGTCGGGATGCTCCTCGGCATGATGGGCATGATCCTGTTCACTAAATTGCCCGCCGACGCCGACTACCTCGGGCACGTCATGCCGGGGCTCATCGTGACGGGACTGGGGCTGGGACTGATCTACGCGCCGGCCACGGCGAGTGCGACCGCCGGCGTCGAACCCCGCGATGCGGGCGCGGCGTCGGCCATGGTCAACACCGTGCAGCAGATCGGCGGGTCCGTCGGCACCGCGACACTCAACACCATCGCCGTCATCTCGTATCGTCGAGCGCTCACGTGTCACCCCGTGGGCGCGACGTCCGCGTGCGTGACCGGCACCGCGGCTACGTTGCACGGGTACGCCGTGGCCTTCTGGTGGGCGGCGGGCTTCTTCGGCGTGGGCGCTCTCGTCACGTTCTTCCTGCTCGAGTCGGGCGTGCCGGAGCCCGAGGGCGAGCTGGTCGCGCTGAATTAGCTAGATCAGCGGCCAGGGATAGGGAGGCCAGCCGCCGTCGTCGCTCGGAGTGGGAAAGCTACTGGCGATCAGGAGGTCGTGCGCGCGCCTCGCGGTGGCGCGCACCTCCTCGGCGTGGAGATAGTGACCGAGATCGCCGACTTCGCCGTCGGCCAGTCGAGCGAGGGGCTCGAGGAGGCGGTCGGGGAGGGCCTCCTCGGCGTACTCCCAGATCACCGTGCGCAGTTTGTCCTCTTCGTTGAAGCACAAGCCGTTGTCGATGGCCCAGCAGCGCACGTTGTCGTACAAGATGTGACCACCCTTGCGGTCCGCGTTGTTCGCGACGACGTCGAAGGCGCAGAGATCGGTGAACCAGGGCAGGAGGTCCTCCTTCTCGCGCAGGGTGAAGTAGTGATCGTCGGTGGCGTCCTCGACCCACCACTGCAGGGAACCGACGCCGAAAGGGGCATCCTCGCGGGCGATCGTCGTCGGCACGAGATCGGTGCCGAGGAGTTGGTCGAGCTCCCACGCCGCGACCTCGCGCCGCCAGAGTCCATCGTCGAAATCCCACAGGGGTCGTTCACCCGCCTGCGCCTTGTAGCACGCGAGTGCGCTGACCCCCTCGAGGTCCACCGAGACGAGCAGCGCCTGGTTGGAGGAGCCCGCGACGCGACCCTCCACGCGTAGTGCGCCGTGGCGCAACAGTTCGATCTGGTCCTCGCGTCGCACGCTCAACGCGCGGGGGCGCGGTGTCCGTTCGTGCGGGGGCAGTCGTGGCCGCGCGGATCGAGCGGACCTCCGCAGAGCGGACAGGGGGCGCGCCCCGCTTCGACGAGCCGAGTGATGGCGATGGCCAGACCGCCCGCCCATTCCTTGGTCAGGGCGATGGTGGCCTCGTCGTCGTCCTCGCCCGCTGATTCGAAGGTGACCTCGAGAACGTCGCGCTCCTCGTCGACCGCGATGGCGATGTCGCCCACGATGAAGTCGTATTCGTATTCGGGTTCGAGGGTGAAATCGTCGGGGAGGTGGCCCGGGCGGCCCATATCGTCGATGACCTGCGAGATCCACTGCGCGAGAGCCGCGAGTTGGACCTTCTCGCACTTCAAGATCACGAGGCGCCGCCCCTGACGGGCCTGCAGCAGGAAGAGTCGATTGCCGACTTCGCCACGTACCCCTACCATGACCTTCTCGGGGGCTTCGAATAGGTACTTCATGAGGGGATGAGCTCCTTCAGCGATCCGGTGTTGTTGACGCTCACGACAATGGGCGTGGAGTCCGAGAGGATGAGGGCGCTGATCGAACACGTCGAGATCACGGTCCGCTGGAAGAGGTCCAGCGGAACGCCCTGCGCGTAGGTGACGGCGGCCTTGATCGGATCGGCGTGACTGACCACGACGATCTTCTCGCCGCGGTGAGCGCGGGCGAGTCGTTCGAGGGTATTCCAGATGCGCTGTTGCATCTCACTGAAGGACTCGCCCTCGGGGAAGCGGAACACGCTGGGTGCGTTCTGCACCGCTCGCCATTCGGGCTTCTTGCGCAGTGATGCGAGCGTCCGGCCCGTCCAACTCCCGAAATCGCATTCGAGGAGCCCGCGATCGATTTTGGTCCGCACGCCGAGGCGTCGCGCAATGGGTGCCGCCGTCTCGCGGGTGCGTTCCAGGGGTGACGCGTACAGGGCGCTGGGTGCGGCGTCGAGTTCGCCGATTCGCGTGGCCGCGTGGAGGGCCTGCTCGTGGCCGCGCGCCGAGAGGTGTAGTCCGGGCGCACGTCCGGGCAACACCTTGCCCGTCGTGCCCGTCACGCCGTGACGGACGAGCAGGATCGTGGTCGCCGGGGGAGTGGGGGTTCGAGCCATGACGCCTACGACCCGCGAACCGGGATACGCCGGGGCCCCGGCGCCGCATTCTCGGGCCAGCGCTTGCGCGACACCCCCGCGAGTCTGTGCAGGAGCGCCACCGCGCCCGGGTCGTCGTCGCCCGGGCGCGTCTCGATCAGGCCTTCGTCCTTCAGGGCCGTGACGACCTCGCGGCCTTGGTCGGTGCGCACGATCACCAGGGTCCAGTCGTTGAACGCGCCGATACCCCCCGCCGAGAGGTCCGCGTGCTCAGCGGCGAAATCGGGACAGGTCGTGCAGCCCTCACGGGTGAAGGCGTGAGCCTCCTTGAGCGGGACCTCGTGATACCCGCCGTCGCGAGTCCAGATCTGGAAGACGCCCTTGATGTTCATCTTGGTGATGTCGCCACGGCGCAGACCGTAGCGCTTCTCGAAGAGTTCCTCGAAGATCGAGTCATCGAAGGTCTTGGAGCACAGCAGACCGATGGTGAGGCTCAAGCGACGCGCGATCTTGCCCGCCTTACGGGTCTGCATCGCCCCCGGCGCGGAGGCCATGCAGCCCATGCCCACGAGCGCGATCCGCTCGGCGCCGGATTCGACGGCCTGGGGGTAAGCCAACAGGTTCGCACTGTAGGTGTAGCGCGACTTGGCGGTGTCGAGGACCTCGGCACGGGTGCGCACGACCCGCGGTTCGGCGCGCCACGTCGAGCCATCCCCCTCGAGCCCGCTGACCAGGGCGGCGTCGACGAGATCGTTCTCGAGAGCGTAGATCAACAACGTGGAGACGAAACCACCGTCTTGGCCGTTCTCGCGGAGGCTCTGGTCGGTGGAGCGCGCCAAGAGGACGTCACCGATGCCGAAGACTTCGTCGTCGGTGCGTTCGCGAGCGAATCGATGCTGGTCGATCTCCGATTCCCAGTTGCGAAAACGCGGGCAGGCGCGGGTGCACATCGTGCAACCCTTGACGCCGTGGGTACAGTCGTCGCGCCCACCGTCGATGTCGAGGTGGAAGGGTTTGTAGACGCCGCCCGTCGCGTCGTAGTCGAGCACGTCGTGGGGGCAGGCCACGACGCAGGCGGCGCATCCGGTGCAGAGCCCGGACGTGACGACCTCGCTGAAGAGTTCGCGCCACTGGGGTTTGTCGATTGCCATCACCCAACCTTAGTGAGTGGTCCCCCGGTTCGATATTGTGCCGGGGTGCCCGAAGTGCTCGAAGTCGAGTCGTACCGTCAACTCGCCGAGACCGTCGTCGGCGCCACGATCCGTCAGGGCTGGAGTGACTCCTACGCGGCGAAGAAGCTCCTCACCAGCACTCAGTGGTCGCGAACCGTTCGGGGCCTCACGATCACCGGCACTGGTCGTCGCGGCAAACTGATGTATCTCGAGACCGACGGCGTGCGACTGGCCATGCGCTTCGGGATGACCGGCGTCCTGCTCGTCGATTCGGCGACGGGTATCGACGGCTTGTTCTACGGACCCCTTACCTACCGGGAGCAGTGGATCCGCGCCGGACTCGAATTTTCCGACGGTCGTCGGCTGTTGCTGCACGATCCGCGACGCCTCGCGCGCGTCGAGATCGACCCCGACCTCTCGTTGCTCGGTCCCGATGCGCTGACGCTGACGAAGGCGCAGTTCGCCACGGTCCTGGCGGTATCACGGGGCGAGGGACCGGCGATCAAGGCCCGTCTGCTCGATCAGTCGGCGCTCGCGGGAGTGGGAAACCTGCTGGGCGACGAGATCCTGTTCCGTGCCGGCATCGATCCGCGCACGCCCGTCGCACGTTTGACACCGGCGCAGCGCGCGGCGCTCTACGCCGCGTTCACGCGCACCATGAGGACACTGCAACGTCGAGGCGGATCGCACCTCGGCGATCACATGCCCGGACGATTCCTGGGGGGCCTGTGTCCCCTCGACGGGGGTGCCATGCGCAGTACCGTCGTTGGGGGAAGGACCACCTATTGGTGCGCGGTGCACCAAAAATAAGAATCTCAGTGGCCCGTCGGGACGATTGGCGAATTAGGGGAAGAATGTAACAATGCAACATTTCATCTCGCAGTATGGCTACCTCGGCCTGTTCATCATCACGGTCCTCTCCTCCGCGTGCTTGCCGATTCCTTCCGAAGTGGCCTTCGGATTGGCCGGCGCCTTCTGTACGACGGCCTTCACCACGCATCCCCAGTTCAGTGTCGTCAACGTCGTGATCATCGGGACGATCGGGGAGGTCATCGGTTCGGTGATCGCCTATGAGCTGGGTCGTTTCGCCGGGCGCGCCGTCGTCGACCGATACGGCAAGTATCTGCTCCTCTCGCATAAGGATCTCGACTCCGCCGAGGTGTGGTTCGAGAAGTACGGTACGCCCTCGGTGTTCATCGGTCGTCTGGTCCCGGTGGTGCGGGCCCTCATTTCGCTGCCCGCGGGCCTGGCCGAGATGAATCGTGTCCGCTTCCTCGCGTTGACCACCCTCGGCTCGGTCATCTGGGCGGCGCTCATCACCGAATTGGGTTACCACGCTGGTAAGAACCAACACTTCGTGAAGTACTTCCACGATGCGCAGTACCCGATCATTGTCGTGGCGGTCGTGGTGCTCGCCGCGGGCGTGTGGCACCGCTGGCGCTCAATGAAGAAGCCGGCGCGTCACGCCCGGGGTCGAGGTTAACCCTCGAGCACCGCGCGCACGCGCTCGGCGTGACCTTTGGTGCGCGGGCCGTACCACGCGTGTTCGATGAGTCCGGTCGGTCCCACCACGAAAGTCGAACGAATGACGCCCACGACCTGCTTGCCGTAGAGCATCTTCTCCCCGTAGGCCCCGTAGGCCGCCATGGTGGTCGTGGCGGGGTCGCTCAGTAGGTCGAAGCCGAGCGCGTACTTGGCGCGAAACGCGCGGTGCGAGGCCCCGTCGTCGGGCGAGACCCCCACGACGCGAACCCCCAGTCGTCGGAGTTCCTTCAATTCATCGTTGAAGCCGCACGCTTCGACGGTGCAGCCCGGGGTGTCGTCGGCCGGGTAGAAGTACAGGACGAAACGCTGCCCCGACAACGAGTGCGACGTGACGAGCTCCCCGTCGTGGTTGGGTAGTGAGAACGGGGGCGCGGTCGCGCCGACCTCGAGGCGGGTCATGGTACTCCTTCGGTGGCAGGCCGGGGTCGACCTCGCACCTAGACTAGGAGAGAAGCTCCAGACGAGCTTGGGCCCTCCTTACGAACGCCGGTTCCGGGTCCAACCGAGAAACGACCGTAGGCCCATGAGTAGTGAAACTATTTCGACATCCATGTCCCAGGACTCTTACGACACGAAGAAGACCTTCGCCGAACTCGGAGTGGTCCAGGAGCTCGTCGCCGTCTTGAGCGCCCAGGGCATCACCACCGCCTTCCCCATTCAGGCGATGACGATCCACGACGCCCTCGCGGGTCGCGACGTGTGTGGCAAGGCGAAGACCGGATCGGGCAAGACCTTGGGATTCGGCCTGCCGCTGCTCCAGCGTGTCGCGGCCAGCGCGGAACTCGTACGCGCCGTCGGGGGGCCCGCCCGCCCCCGGGCGTTGGTCCTGTTGCCCACGCGCGAACTCGCCGTCCAGGTGCACGAGGTGCTCGAGCCCCTCGGGGCCGCCCTCGGGCTCCACGTCAACGCGGTCTACGGCGGCGCGGACATCGAACGCCAGATCAAGTCGTTGCGCAAAGGGTGCGACGTCATCATCGCCACGCCGGGGCGGCTGATCGACCTCGGCGACCGCGGCGAGCTCAACGTCGAGGGTCTCGACGTCCTGGTGCTCGACGAAGCCGACCGGATGGCCGACATGGGTTTCATGCCCCAAGTGGAGTGGGTGCTGCGGCGCATCGCCGAGCACCCGCACCAGACGTTGCTGTTCTCGGCGACGTTGGACGGCGCGATCGACCGACTCGTCAAGCGCTACCTGACTGACCCGGTCTTCCACGAGGTCGCCAGTGACAGTCAGACGGTGTCACTGATGGTGCACCATTTCTTGAGCGTGCACCAGATGGACCGTATCAAGGTGGCCGCCACTATCTGCAACTCCTTCGATAAGACGATCATCTTCTGTCGGACCAAGCGTGGCGCGGACCGACTGGTCGAACAACTCCAAAAGGAGGGTGTCGACGCCGCGGCGATCCACGGGGACCTGCGACAGAGTCAGCGCGAGAAGGCCCTCGCCGACTTCAGTGCGGACCGGCTCTCGGTGCTCGTCGCGACCGATGTCGCCGCGCGCGGTCTGCACATCGACGGGGTGGACTGCGTGATGCACTTCGACCCGCCCGAGGACCATAAGGCGTACCTGCACCGTTCGGGACGCACCGCTCGCGCCGGCTCGACCGGCGTCGTGGTGTCGCTGCTGCTGTGGAATCAGATGATCGACGCCGAAGTCATCATGCGTCGACTCGCCATGAAACGACCCATCGTGGAGATCTTCTCCAACGACGCGCGCCTGAAGGACCTGGCGAACTGGGACCCGACCAAGGAGTCGGCAGTTTCGTGAGCGACGCCGCACTGGCCATCCACCAACCCAACCCTCTCCTCCAGCGCGCGCTCGTGGTGGTGGCGCACCCCGACGACATCGATTTCGGGATGGCGGGCACCATCGCCGTGCTCACGGGTCAGGGTGTGGACGTGGCGTACTGCCTCATCACCTCGGGTGACGCCGGCGGCGATGACTCCACGCTGACCAAGGATGAACGCGCCAAGGTCCGTGAGTCCGAGCAGACGGCCGCCGCCGCCGTGGTCGGAGTGACGAGATTGAGCTTCCTGCGCTGGCCCGATGGGCAGGTCGAGCCCACCTTGGAACTTCGCAAGGCCATCTCTCGCGTCATTCGCGAGCACCGGCCCGATCTGGTGATCACGCAGAGCCCCGAGAGGAACTTTGAGCGGATCTACGCCTCGCACCCCGACCACATGGCGGCGGGCGAGGCCACCCTGCGCGCCGTCTACCCCGACGCCCGTAACCCTCACGCCTTTCCCGAACTCCTCGAGCAGGGCTACGCCCCCCACGCGGTGGCGACGGTGTGGTTGGGCGGATCGACGCCCAACCTGGTGGTCGACATCACCGAGAGCTTCGCGACCAAGATCGCGGCGTTGCGTTCGCACGTCTCCCAGGTGGGTCATCGCGTCGACCTCGAGGAGACCATGCGGGCGTGGGCGACGACCAACGCCCAGGTCGCCGGTCTCGCGCCCGATCGACTGGGCGAGACGTTTCGCGTCGTCAACACCGCTTGAGCGCACCGGTTTAGGGTGGTCCCATGGCGAGAACGTCGCCGCGCGACCATCACGACAACGAACGCATCCCCGTCGGCGAACGTATCGCTTCGCACGCCGTCGGTGACCTCCTGCGCGGGGTCACTCGTCACAACGCCGCCGGTCAGGCCCTCGCCGGGGTGACGCTACTGGCCATCGCCATCCCCGAGCAGCTGGCGACGTCGCAATTGGCGGGAGTGCCGGCCTTCGCCGCGATGATCGCCTTCATCGCCGCGACGTTCGCCTTCATTCTCTTCGGGTCCAATCCGATCGTCTCGGTGGGGGCCGATTCGACGATCGCCCCGCTGTTCGCGGTGGCGCTGTTGCGCATCGCGTTGCCCGATTCACCCCAGTACTACGCCGTCGTGGCCGCGACCGCGGTCGTGACGGGCGTGCTGGTCATGGCGGTGGGACTGTTCCGACTCGGTTGGCTCGCCGATTTCATGTCGGTCCCCATCGTGACCGGATTCCTCAGCGGCATCGGCGTCATCATCGTGGTCCACCAGCTCCCCCACGCGCTGGGCGTCACCGCGGGCGGCGACTCGGTGCTCCAACGCCTCACGTCGCTCGGTCAGCACTGGGGGCATCTCAGCGGGTGGTCCACCGGTCTCGCCCTGGCCACGCTCACGGTGATGGTGCTCGGTGAGGTCATCGATCCCCGGTTGCCCTGGGCCCTCGCCGCGGTGACGGCGGGTGCGGTGCTCTCGTCGACCCTCTCGCTCGCCCACCACGGCGTCGAGGTGCTCGGATCGGTCAGCGTGGGTTGGCCCCACTGGCGCTTGTCGTGGTTCACATTGCACGACTGGGGGGTCATCGCCATGACGTCGCTCACGCTCCTGGTGGTGATCATGAGCCAGAGCGCGGCGACCTCTCGCTCGTCGGCCGACGAGATCGGCGTCGCCGACGATCTCAGCCGCGACTTCGTCGGCATCGGTGTGGCCAATGTGGCGGCCGGTCTGTTGGGCACGATCCCCGTTGACGCTTCACCCGCGCGCACCACGGTCTCGCAGCTCGCGGGAGGGCGCACCAAACTCGTCGCGGTGGTGGCCGGAGGGGGTGCGCTACTCCTCTCACCGCTCGCGGGGGTCGCCCGCACGATCCCCCTGGCGTCCCTGGCGGGCATCTTGTTGTTCATCGCGGGTCGTCTGGTCAAGTTGTCGCGGCTTCGCAGTATCGCGCACACGAGCCGGGTGGAGTTCGCCTTCGCTCTCGTCGCGATGTTCGGCGTCGTCTTCTTGGGCGTCGAATCGGGGCTGGCCCTGGCCGTCGCCCTGGCGATCCTGGCACAGATGTGGCGTTCGGCGCGCCCGCGCATGGTCGAGTTGGGCCGTCGTGAGGGCACCACGAGCTGGGAGCCCTACGACGCGAAGTCGGTCGAGGGCGTCGACCACGTCCTCGCGGTCTTCTTCGACGAGGACCTGTTCTTCGCCAACGCCGGCGTCTTTCGCCGCGAATTGCACGACCTGATGCATCGACACCCCAAGACCCGCCACGTGGTGCTCGACGCAGTGGCCATCTCTGACATCGACTTCACCGCGCTGGCCACCCTCGGCCAGATTGCGCGTGACCTCGACCGTGATCACGTCACCTTGTCACTCGCGCGCGCCAACGATGCCGTGCGCCACTCGTTCGCGCGCGCGCCCGACGACGTGCTGCGAGGGCTCAAGCACTACGACAGCGTCGACGCCGCGGCGTCGCACGCGATGAAGGGCGGTTAGGCCTGGGCCAACTGTCGCAGGACGAAGTTGAGGACGCCGCCGTGACGGTAGTACTCGGCTTCGGTGGGCGTGTCGATACGTAGTCGCACTTCGAACGACAGCGTCTCACCGTTCTGGCGCACCGCGCTCACCGTCACCCGGTTGACGGTCTCTGAGCGGTTGAGCGGATCGAGGCCGTGGATGGAGAACGTCTCGGTCCCGTCGAGGACGTAGGTGGCGGCGGACTCACCGTTGAGGAACTGCAGTGGCAGCACGCCCATACCCACCAGGTTGGACCGGTGGATGCGTTCGAAGCTCTCGACCAGGACTGCCTTGACGCCCAGGAGCTTGGTGCCTTTGGCGGCCCAGTCACGACTCGATCCGCTGCCGTATTCCTTGCCGCCGATGATCATCAACGGCGTCCCTTGGGCGTGATAGGCCATGGCCGCGTCGAAGATCGACATCTCGGTGCCCTCGGGCAACTTGATGGTCACACCACCCTCGGTGCCCGGGGCCAGTTGATTGCGTAGGCGGATGTTCGCGAAGGTGCCGCGAACCATCACCTCGTGGTTGCCCCGTCGCGTGCCGTAACTGTTGAAGTCGGCGGTGCCAACGCCCCCGTCGGTGAGGTAGCGCCCCGCGGGTACGTTGGGACGGATGTTGCCAGCTGGCGAGATGTGGTCCGTGGTCACCGAATCACCGAGCTTCGCGAGGACACGGGCGTTGTCGATGTCGCGCACCAGTCCCGGCTCCATGGTGAGGCCCTCAAAGTACGGGGGCAACTTGACGTAGGTCGAACGATCGTCCCACGCGTACGTCACGGCGTTCGTGGTGGGCACGCCTTGCCACCTCTCGTCGCCGGAGAAGGCACTGGCGTAACGCTCTTCGAACATCTCGGGCGTGATCGAGGACCGTACGGCGGCCGCCACCTCGGCGTCGCTGGGCCACAGGTCCGCCAGGTACACCGGCGCGCCGTCACGGTCGACGCCGAGAGGTTCGCTGGAGAGGTCGATGTCGATGGTGCCGGCGAGGGCGTAGGCCACGACCAGGGGCGGTGACGCGAGGAAGTTCTGCTTCACGTCGGGGTGAATGCGTCCCTCGAAGTTGCGATTGCCCGACAAGACGGACACCACCGAGAGGTCGTGCTCGTTGACCGCTTCGGACACCCCCTCCAGGAGCGGCCCGGTGTTACCGATGCACGTGGTACAGCCGTATCCCGCGAGGTAGAAGCCCAACTGGTCCAGCGCGTCGACGAGGTGAGCGCGCTCGAGGTAGTCCATCACCACGCGACTGCCCGGGGCCAGAGACGTCTTGACCCACGGCTTGGTGGCGACGCCGCGTTCGACGGCGGCCTTCGCCACGAGACCGGCGGCCACCAGGACCGACGGATTGGACGTGTTGGTGCACGAGGTGATGGCCGCGACGGTGACGGCGCCGTCGCGCAGGTGCTCGGCGGCACTGACGCCCAGCACCTCCTTGGGTTCGCGACCCAGCGCGCTGCGAAAAGCGCCACGGGCGCCCGAGAGTGACACGCGGTCCTGGGGACGCTTGGGTCCGGCCAGACTCGGTTCGACACTCGACAGGTCGAGCTCCACGTGTTCGGAGTACGTGGGTTCGGGGGACTCGGCGTTGTGCCACACGCCCTGAGCCTTGGCGTAAGCCTCCACGAGCGCGAGCTGCGGCGCGGGTCGACCGGTGAAGGCCAGGTAGTCCAGCGTGACCTGGTCGATGGGGAAGATGGCGCAGGTCGCACCGTACTCGGGGGACATGTTGCCGATGGTGGCGCGGGTCTCGAGCGAGAGTGACGAAACCCCCGGGCCGTAAGCCTCGACGAACTTACCCACGACGCCGTGACGCCGCAGCAACTCGGTGATGGTGAGCACGACGTCGGTGGCGGTGACGCCCTCGCGCGTCGCGCCCGAGAGGCGCAGTCCCACGACGGGGGGGATCAGCATCGACGTGGGCTGACCCAGCATCCCCGCCTCGGCTTCGATACCACCGACGCCCCAACCCAGCACGCCCAGCCCGTTGACCATGGTGGTGTGCGAGTCGGTGCCCACCACCGTATCGAGATAGGCCATCCCCTGGTTCTCGAAGACCACCCGGGCGAGGTGCTCGAGGTTGACCTGGTGGCAGATGCCCATGCCCGGAGGAACGACGCGGAACTGGTCGAAACTGCTCTGGGCCCACTTGAGGAAGGTGTAGCGCTCGATGTTGCGGTCGTACTCGATGGCCACGTTCTGCTCGTAGCTCTCGGGGGTGCCGGTGCGCTCGAGGATGACGGAATGGTCGATGACCAGTTCGACGGGGACCAGCGGATTGATCTTGGCCGGGTCGCCGCCCAGAGCGATGATGGCGTCGCGCATCGCGGCGAGGTCCACGACCGCGGGCACGCCGGTCAGGTCCTGCATCAGCACCCGCTCGGGGGTGAAGGCAATCTCCCGGGCCTCATCACCCGCGGCCTCGCCGTGGCGGGTGGGGGTCTCACTCCAGCGCGCGAGGGCCTCGATGTCCGCCGCGGTGACCTTGACGCCATCCTCGTGACGCAGGAGGTTCTCCAGTAGCACCTTGATCGAGTAGGGCAGACGGTCGATGGCGAAGGCGCTCAGACCACTGGCGCGCAACGAGTAGTACTGCAGGGTGCGCCCGTCCACGTCCAGGGTGTCGAGCGCGTTGAAGGAGTTGAGGGAAGGGGTCATGACACTATTCTGCCCCTTTTTGCGTCGCGTGCGGCGCCGTGGCACCCGGTGGTGGGGACCAGATGGGAGAATGCGACGATGACTTCCACCTACGACGTTCTCCTCGGTCGGCTGCAGAGCGCCTTCGACGCGGTGTTCGAGGGCACCGATCCCGTCCTTCGACCGTCGGATCGCGGCGACTACCAGGCCAACGGGATCATGGCGCTGGCCAAATCGCAGGGGGTCGCGCCGCGCGACATGGCGCAGCGGGTGCTGGCGCACCTGGACCTCGCGGGCATCGCCGAGGTCGAGGTCGCGGGCCCGGGTTTCCTCAATCTCACCCTCACGCCCGGCTTCCTGGACGACCGCTTACGGGCCCTGTTGGGGGACGAACGTCTCGGGGTGGACTCGATGCCGGAGCGCACGGCGGTCATCGACTATTCGGCTCCCAACGTCGCCAAGGAGATGCACGTCGGCCACCTTCGCTCCACGGTCATCGGCGACGCCCTGGCGCGCATCTATCGCTTCCGTGGGTACCGTGTCGTGGCACGAAGCCACGTGGGGGACTGGGGCACACCATTCGGGATGCTCATCGAACACCTCGTCGACCTGGGCGAGGCCACGGCGATGGCCGCACTCTCCATTGGCGACCTCGACGGCTTCTACCGCGCGGCGCGGGTGAAGTTCGAATCCGACGAGACGTTTCGCGAACGTAGTCGCCAACGGGTCGTGGCCCTGCAGGGCGGCGACCCCGAGACGCGGCGACTCTGGCAGATCCTGGTGGACGAATCGGTGGCCTACTTCGCCGAGGTCTACGCCGCGCTGGACGTGACGCTGACGACGGCTGACGTGGTGGGCGAGTCGTACTACAACGACATGCTCGACGACGTCGTCACCGACCTGGCCGCGGCGGGCCTCCTGGTCGAGAGTGGGGGAGCCCTGTGCGTCTTCCCCGAGGGCTTCACCAATCGTGACGGTGAGCCGCTGCCACTGATCGTGAAGAAGCGTGATGAGGGTTTCGGTTACGCCGCGACCGACCTGGCGGCCATCCGCGACCGGGTCGATCATCTGCACGCCGACGAGTTGCTCTACGTGGTGGGCGCGCCGCAGAGCCAGCACTTCGAGATGGTGTTCGCCGTGGCGCGTGCTGCGCGGTGGTTGCCGGCGTCGGTGCGTTGCGAGCACGTGGCCTTCGGGAACGTGCTCGGCCCCGACCGCAAGATGTTCAAGACCCGTTCGGGCGAGACCGTCAAATTGATCGATCTGCTCGACGAGGCCACCCAGCGCGCCGCGGCGGCCCTCGCCCAGCGCTCCCACGACCTCTCGTCCGAGGAACGTCACCACCTGGCCACCCAGATCGCGCGCGCCGCCATCAAGTACGCCGATCTCTCCAACGATCGCCAACGCGACTACGTGTTCGACCTGGATCGCATGATCGCCTTCGAGGGTGACACCGGCCCGTATCTGCAGTACGCCCACGCGAGACTGCGCTCGATCTTCCGTCGTTCGAACGCGCCGTGGGACCCGGGTGCGGCGACCTTCGTGCTCGGTGCCGATGCCGAACGTGACCTGGCCCGCGCGTTGATCGCCTTCCCCGAGGCCGTCGACGCGGCGATGGCCACCCTGCACCCGCATCGACTCAGCGGTTATCTGTTCGATCTCGCCCAGCGACTCACGACGTTCTACGAGGCGTGCCCGGTGTTGAGCGCGGCCGAACCCAGCCGCACCGAGCGGCTGGCGTTGTGTGAGCTCACTGCGCGCACCCTTCGTCTGGGGCTCTCCCTGCTCGGAATCGAGGCACCCGAGCAGATGTGATCGCGCATCGTCGACGCCCCTCGCGGACGTGGTCGACTTCGTCACGGCGCCGTTCGATGCGCTAGAGTCGTGTTGCCTCGGAGCAGCGAAGTTGGTGAAATTCCAACGCTGTCCCGCAACTGTAAGTGGACGATGTCCACGAAGCCAGGTCGCCTGCGACGGGGAGATTGTCAAGACAGCTCTCGAGGTAAAGGGCGGTCGTTCGGGTATCCATCCGTCGTCCACACCACTTCGACGGAAAGGAGATATCCGTGTTCACGTTCCCCCGGGTCGCGCTGACCCTCATCGTCGGTGCGCTCGCGCTGCCCCTCGCGAGCGCCACGAGCGCCACGGCGAGTGCGCCGCCGTCGTGCGTGGTGTCCCTGTCGCCCACCGCGACCGAGACGCTCTACGCGATTGGTGCCGGCCACCAGGTCCAAGCGGTCGACACCGATTCCAATTATCCGACGGCGGGACTGCCGACCAAGCGGATCAACGCGCTCAACCCCAGCGTCGAGTCCGTGATCGGCATCTGCAAGGCGAGTAGAGGTTCGACGTCGACCAAGCCAGACCTGGTGATCATCGCGTACGACGCCAATTCCATCAAGGAGAAACTGACGGCGCTGGGCGTCAAGGTCGTGACCCAGGACGCGCCCACCACTCTCGCCGGGGCCCTCGCGCAGATCCGCCAACTGGGCTCGCTGACCGGTCACGTCGCGCGGGCGGACGCCCTGGCGTCGTCACTGCAGCACACCATCATCGCCGACGTCCGGTCGGTGCACAACCCGGCGCACCGCAAGGTGAACGTCTACTACGAACTCGACCCCACGCTCTATTCAGTGACCAGCGGCACCTTCGTAGGTGCGCTGATGAAGTCGCTCGGTCTGGTCAACATCGCCGACGCCCACGCCACGAGCGCGGACGCCGGATATCCCCAGCTCAGCGCCGAGTACATCGTGAACGCCAATCCCGAGCTCATCTTCTTGGCCGACACCGTCTGCTGTCACGTGACGCCGGCGAAAGTCGCCGCGCGGGCGGGTTTCGCGCGAGTGAACGCCGTTCGCAACGGCCACGTGATCAACCTGAACGATGACGTGGCGTCGCGGTGGGGGCCACGTCTGGGCCAGTTGATGAACGAGATCACCGCCGCGGTCAAGAGCGTGCTCGCCGACCCTCGCGTCTGGAAGTAGTCCTGCCGTGAGGATGACCGCACCGAGCACCTCGCGGGTGGTGATCGTGGGACTGGCCACGGTGGCGCTCCTCGGACTCGCGGTCATCCTCGGCCTGGTCGTCGGACCCACGCCCATCGCCACGGGACGCATCGTGGGAGACGCGGTGAGCCACCTGGGTTGGGGGCATTCGACGTTGACCTCACTGCAGTCGACCATCGTCTGGCAGTTGCGCGCACCGCGGATGGTCCTGGGACTACTCGCCGGTTCGATGTTGGCGGTGGCCGGGGGCACCTACCAGGGGGTCTTTCGCAATCCGCTCGCCGACCCCTACCTCCTGGGCGTGGCGGCGGGAGCGGGTCTGGGCGCCACCCTGGCCATCGTCAACGTGGGCGTCGGTGCCTCCGTACCGGTATGGACGCCGTGGCTAGCCTTCGCGGGCGCCATGGTCGCGGTGGGCGCGACGTGGTTCATCGGGGCGCGCGGTCTCAACTCGACGCCGGCCACGCTGGTGCTGGCCGGCGTCGCGGTGTCGGCGCTCTTCACGAGCGCCCAGACGTTCTTACAGCAACAGTCGTCCACGCAGTCCATCGCGCGCGTGTACATCTGGTTGCTCGGTTCGCTCGCGTCGGCCAATTGGGGTTCGGTGCAGATCGTGGTCCCCTACGTGGCCGTGTGCGTCGTCGTGTGCCTGTTCGCCGCTCGGGCCCTCGACGTCATGAGTGTCGGTGATGAGGAAGCGAGATCGCTGGGCCTGTCGGTGCGCTCGGTCCGACTCCTCGTCGTGGGCGCCTCCTCGCTGGGGACCGCGGCCATCGTCTCGGTGGTGGGCCTCATCGGCTTCGTCGGCATCATCGTGCCCCATATCGTGCGACTGCTCGTCGGGACCTCGTATCGGCGGATCCTGCCGATCTCGGTGGTGTTCGGCGCCGCGTTCCTGGTGTTGTGCGACACCGTGGCGCGTACGGTGATGGCGCCGTCGGAACTGCCCCTGGGCGTGGTGACGGCGGTGGTCGGGGCTCCCGTCTTCGTGGTCATCTTGAGCCTGCGACGGTGGGGGACGACGTGACGATGGTCAATCTGTCGCACGTCGGGCTACGGGCGGGGGCGACCACGCTGGTGCGCGACGTCTCACTCGAGGTGGCGCCCGCCACGTGGTGCACGATCATCGGTCCCAACGGCGCGGGTAAGACGTCCCTGGTGTCAGCGCTGGCCGGCCTGCGCACCCTGTCATCGGGTCACGTCACGATTGACGGGCAGCGGCTCGATCGACTCAACGAACGAGCCCGCGCGCGGGTGGTGGCCTACGTGGCGCAACATCCCGAGATTCCACCGGGGATGAGCGTGCACGAATACGTCTCGCTGGGGCGCATCGCCTTTCACGGGGTCATGCGGCCCCCCTCGGCCGCGGACCGCGCGATCGTCGACGGCGTGCTCGAGCGCCTCGAGTTGGCGAACTTTCGCCACCGAGCGGGCACCTCCCTCTCGGGAGGGGAGCGTCAACGGATGGTACTGGCCCGGGCGCTCGCTCAGTCGACGAAGGTGCTGGTCCTCGATGAGCCCATCAGCGGCCTCGACGTGCGCCACCAGATGGACCTGTTGGAACTCCTCAAGAAGGAGGTGTCCGAATGCGGGTTGACGGTGATCGCGACACTGCACGACCTCACACTGGCGAGCCTCTTCACCGATCGCCTCGTGCTGCTCGACCACGGTGACGTGGTGCTCGATGGTGCGGCGCACGACGTGATCCAGTCCGCCGAGATGCAACGAAGTTACGGGGTGGCGTTGCGGGTGGTGAGCATCGAGGGCGGCGACGTGGTCGTTCCCGTACGTCACGTCCACCCGTGAGGAGAGTTGGCGGTGACCAGTCCGAAACGTAGCGTTCACGTCACCGGGGGAGGACAACGTTGCCCTCCAGTAGACTTCTGAAAAATCTTTAAGGGGAATATCTTGCGGCGCACGCGAATCGTAGCAACCATTGGTCCCGCCTCGGAGAGTGATGAGGTCCTGAAGAACCTAGTGAAAGCGGGGGTCGACGTCTTTCGCGTGTCCATGGCTCACGGCGACATCCCTTCGAATCTCGAGCGGCTCCGCCGCGTGCGCGCGCTGGCCCCCGACACCGCCATCATGGTCGACATCCCCGGCCCCAAGATTCGAGCCGGCTCCTTCGGCACGATGCCGGTGAACCTGGAGATCGGCCAGAGTGTCGAACTCGTCGAGGCGTTCGGCGAGACGTCGACCGCCGAGCGTATCGCCGTCGAGCGCGAGGGCGTCCTGGCGCAACTCAAGCCGGGCGACCGCATCCACATCGGTGATGGTGGCATCTCGCTGATCATCACCACCACCGGCCGCCAGACCCTCACCGAGGTCACTTCGGGTGGTGCGGTGGTTGGTAAGCCGGGCATGGGACTGCCCGCGTCGATCCTCAACGACCGACTGCCGACCGACGACGACCGCGCCCGGCTCGAGGCGCTGAAGGGCGAAGACATCGACATGCTGGCCGTGTCGTTCGTACGTTCGGCCTTCGACATGGTCTCGGTGCGCTCCGTGCTGAGCCGCGACGACGTGATGTTGATGGCCAAGATCGAGACGGGTGAAGGGGTCGAGAACCTCGACGAGATCGTGGCCGTCTCGGACGCCATCATGGTGGCGCGCGGTGACCTCGGCGTGCGCATGCCCATTGAGGAGGTGCCGCACCTCCAGAAGCTGATCGTGCGTCACGGCATCCGCTACGCGCGCCCGGTGGTCGTCGCGACGCAAATGCTCGAATCGATGACGCACGCCCAGGTGCCCACGCGCGCGGAGGTGACCGACGTGGCCAATGCGGTGCTCGACGGGGCCAGCGCGGTCATGTTGTCGGGCGAGACCGCGATCGGCGACGACCCGGTCGGCACCGTCATCACGATGGATCGCATCGTCCGTCGTGCCGAGGCGTCGTTCGACTACGCCAAATGGGGCGCCTCGCTAGAGTTGCAGTCCAGCGTCGGTCACGCCAATCAATCGACCCGTGTCACCGCGGCGATCACCGGCGCCGCCTGGCGCGCCGCGATGGAGGAGAACGCGGTCGCCATCGTCGCGTGCACCCGTTCGGGTATGACGGCGCGGGCCATCTCGCGTTTCCGTCCCCCGATGCCCATCGTCGCCATCACGCCCAGCACCTCGACCGCCCGCCAATTGCGAGGGTCGTGGGGGGTCGATGAGGTGGTCCTCTCGCCCTCGCACGACATCGACGAGCTCTGCGACGTCGCCGTCAATGCGGTCAAGAAGTCGGGTATCGCCCAACCGGGCGACCCGATCGTGATCATGGCCGGATCGACGACGGGCGGCGCTCAGGTGACCGACACCGTGCGCATGTTGATCGTCCCCTAGAGGCGTCGCGCGGGCGCGACGGGCGAGAAGGCACTGAGTAGTGTGGGAGACGGCCGAGGCGCCGCGAACGCGGGGGAAATGGGACGGGACGATGGCGTCTGACATTCGCGAGGTTCCGTCGGGTGCCGACCAATCGACGCCGACCACGGCGCGCGTCGCTTCGTGGGTGCCCCCGGCAGGATTCGAACCTGCGCACATGGCTTCGGAGGCCAATGCTCTATCCCCTGAGCTACGAGGGCGCGTAAGAGAGCCTACCGGAAGAGCGTGGCGTGTCCTCTGAGCCGATACTTTCGTCGCTGTTGCCCGACACCGCGCAACTCCTCGACGCCGACGTCACCATCGGCGGCGTCTCACTCCTCGCCCTCGCCGCCACGCACGGAACGCCCCTGTTCGTCTACGACGAGGCGACCCTGCGGGCGCGTTGCGCGGAGGCCGCCGCCGCCTTCGACGACGGCGTCGCCTTCGCCGCGAAGTCCTTCCTCTGTGGGGCCATGGCGCGCCTGGCGGTCCAAGAGGGCCTGTGCGTCGACGTGGCCACCGGTGGCGAGTTGGACTTGGTACTGCGCGCGGGTGTCGCGCCCTCGCGCGTCATCGTGCACGGCAACAACAAGCTCACCTCGGAGCTCGAGCGCGCCCTCGAGGTCGGTGTGCATCGCGTGGTCGTGGACAACTTCGACGAGATCGAGCGTCTCGCTACGCTGGTGTCGGCGCAGCGACCGTTGCACTGCCTGATTCGCGTGACGCCGGGCGTCGAAGCACACACCCACGAGTTCGTGCGCACCGGCCAGGAGGACAGCAAGTTCGGCTTCTCCCTCTTCTCAGGCGACGCGCGGCGGGCCATCGAACTCCTACGCCGGACCCCCCACGTGCACTTGCACGGCGTACACGCCCATATCGGCTCGCAGATCTTCGACGTCGCCGGTTTCGACGAGGAGGTCAAGGTCCTCGTCGACTTCATCCGCGAGGACGGTTTCGACGAGTTGTGCGTCGGCGGGGGGCTAGGGGTGGCGTACGTCGCCGGCGAGGAAGCCTTGTCGATCTCGCAGTGGGGCGACGCGGTGCGCGCGGCGGCGAGCGCCGCGGGGATCGACCCGGCGATGAGAATTACTGCGGAGCCGGGACGGTCGATCGTGGCCCAAGCGGCGCTCACCCTCTATAGGGTCGGTGCGCGCAAGCCCGTGACCCAGCGCACCTACCTGGCGGTCGATGGTGGGATGAGTGACAATCCTCGACCGGTCCTCTACGGCTCGGGCTACGAGGCCTTCGACGTCGCCCAACCCTTGGCCCGTCGCCCCCAGGCGGTGCGTCTCGTGGGTCGTCACTGCGAGAGTGGCGACGTGTTGATCGACGAGGCGTGGCTACCCGCATCGACTGGCGTGGGCAGTCTGATCGCGACGCCGGTGACGGGTGCGTACGGCTATTCGATGGCGTCGAACTACAACCGCGTGCCCCGCCCCGCCGTCGTCTTCGTAGCCGATGGACACGCCCGAGAAGTGCTACGGCGTGAGACGTTCGACGATCTCGCCCGACTCGAGGTCGATGAGTCCTCGTCATGATTGCGGTTAGCCTTTGCGTATGAAAACGCCGCACGTGCGCCTGGGGGTGATTGGAGCGGGCAACGTGGGTCGCGCGTTGGTGGAGCTGCTGAGTGACGGATCGCGTCAGATCGCCCTCGTCGACGGCGCCACCGCCGTCTTGGACATCGTCGGCGTGGCCGTACGTGACCCCGACACCCCACGCGCCGGCATCGACCCGGCCCTTCTCGTCGGCGACGCCCTCGCCCTGGCGGCGCGCGAGGACGTGGACGTGCTCGTGGAACTCGCCGGCGGTGTGGAGCCCGCGCGCACCTGGGTCGAGACCGCCTTGCGCCGCGGGGCGTCCGTGGTCACCGCGAACAAGACCTTGATGGCCGAGCACGGTACCGAGCTCGCGCAGGTCGCTCACGAGCACGGTGCCGACCTGCTCTACGAGGCGTCGGTGGCGGGGGGCATCCCGATCATCCGCGCCCTGCGAACGTCGCTGGCTGGCGAGAAGATCAACCGCGTCATCGGTATCGTGAACGGAACGACCAACTTCATCTTGTCCCAGATGACCTCGGAGGGTCGTGATTACGACGAGGCGCTGAAGGAGGCCCAGGCGCTGGGCTTCGCCGAAGCCGACCCGACGGCCGACGTCGAGGCGTTCGACGCGGCGGCCAAGGTGCAGATCCTCTCCTCGCTCGCCATCGGCACGGCCCTGCACGGTGAGCCGATCTCGCGCGAGGGGATCAGTGCCGTACGCTCGGTCGACGTCGAGTTCGCGCGTCGCGCGGGCTACGTCATCAAACTCATTGGTGTGGTCGAGCGCGTCGGGGCGAACGGACTCTCGCGGCGCACCCACCCCGCACTCATCCCGGTCGATCACCCGCTCGCCGCCGTGCACGGGGCCATGAACGCCGTGTTCATCGAGGGCGAGAGGAGTGGGCCGCTGATGTGGCTCGGCCAGGGTGCCGGTGGCTACCCCACCGCCACGGCGGTGTTGGGCGACGTGCTACACGCGGCGCGCAATCGCGTCAGCGGACGACACGACGTCCCCTTCAGCGTCGACTACCGATTGGTCAGTGTGGACGCCGGCGATCTCTCGAGCGTGTTCTATCTGAGTATCGACGTGCGCGACGAGCCCGGAGTCCTGGCCGAGGTGGCCGGGGTCTTCGGTCGGCACCGGGTGTCGATACAGTCCATGGAGCAGTCCGGTTTCGGCCAAGAGGCGCGGCTCTCCTTCTTGACGCACGAGGCGAAGGCCCGTGATATCGCCTCGACAATCGGGGATCTCGGTCAACTGGCGTCGGTGGATTCCATCGGCGCATCCATTCGTGTAATCGACGGAGGTGTCGCGTGACGGGTTGGAATGGTTTGCTCAAAGAGTACGGGCAATGGCTCGATCTCGAAGGAGTGGATGAGATCATCACCCTCCAAGAGGGCAATACGCCGCTCATCTTCGCCGAACGCCTCTCGGAACGGGTGGGCGCGAACGTGTGGCTCAAGTTCGAGGGACTCAATCCCTCGGGCTCCTTCAAGGATCGTGGCATGACCATGGCCATCACCAAGGCCAAGGCGCAAGGCGCGCGCACGGTGATCTGCGGCTCCACCGGCAACACCTCGGCCGCCGCCGCGGCCTACGCCGCGAAGGCGGGAATGGACTGCGTCGTCCTAGTGCCCGAGGGAAAGATCGCCATGGGCAAGCTCGCCCAGGCCATCGTCTATGGCGCCCACGTGCTGCAGATCCGGGGCAACTTCGATCAGGCCCTGGACCTCGCGCGTGAGTTGACCAAACACCTGCCGATCACCATCGTCAACTCGATCAACCCCGACCGCATCGAAGGACAGAAGACCGGCGCCTTTGAGATTGTCGACGTCCTGGGTGATGCCCCCGATATCCTGGCCATCCCCGTGGGCAACGCGGGCAACATCACGGCCTACTGGCGCGGGTTCATCGAGTATCACACCGCCGCCCGGGCCCAGAAACTCCCCAAGATGTGGGGTTTCCAGGCGGCCGGTGCAGCGCCCATCGTGCTGGGTCACCCCATCGCGAACCCCGAGACCATCGCCACCGCTATCCGGATCGGAAATCCCGCGAGTTGGATCCCGGCGCTCGAGGTGATCCACGAATCCTTGGGCGACATCCGCGCCGTGACCGACGACGAGATCCTCGACGCGTACCGCTTCGTCGCCCGTCACGAGTCGATCTTCTGCGAGCCCGCCTCGGCGGCATCGGTGGCGGGAATCGTGAAGTTCGGTGTCCCCCCAGGATCGACGGTGGTCTGCGTCCTCACCGGCAACGGACTCAAGGATCCCGACACCGCGGTGTCGACGAGTGCCATGCCGACCGTCGTCGACGCGACCCTCGAGGCGCTGTTGGGTGAGTTGGCGTAGTCGCTTGCATGTGAGCGCCGGTCGGCTACACTGGTGTTTGTCGTTCACGTCTGGCCGTTCGCCGACGTGCGGAACTCTTCCACTTACGGCGTTTCCCGTTTTTTCTCCACCCCACGATTTTTGGCGTGTGCGTGGCGAGAAAGGATTTATGAATGGCTGTAAAGTCCAACTCCCCTGACCGTTCGGACCTCGAATCGAAGTCGCGTGAGGATCTTCACGCGATCGTCAAACTCACTGGTGCCGAGGTGTCCGCGCGGGCCTCGAAGGCCACGCTCATCGAGACCATCATGGGCGCGACGTCGCGCGACGCCACGACCGGTGGCGCCACCCAGGACGCCGGCGCTGGCGCCGGCGCCATCCCCCGATCCACGCGAGTGGTGCGATCGCGTCGCACCGTCGCCACCCCGGAGGATTTCGATTCGCTGGTGAACGAGTTCAGTGCCGACGTGACGACGCCGGCGTCCGCGCCGACGACCCTCGGGTCGTCGTCGCGCGCCCAGGAAGCCACGGCTTCGGCGGGCGAAGGCCACGGGTCGACGCGGCGCGCGCCGAGCGAGCCCGAGTCCCGCGGCGCCAGCGGCTCCAACGGCGTCGCGCCCGCTGCGGCGCCCGCCCCCACGAGCGAGACGACCCACGACGCGCCGCACCCTCGACAGGGCGTCCAGTCCCGTGAACGTCAGCCCCGTGACTTCGGTAACGAGCCCGGTGGCCGCAACAACCGCCGCAACCGCCGCAACCGTAACGCCAGCGGTAACGCGAGCGGTAACGGCCGCGAGCGTTTCTCCGAGGCCATGCCCAACGCGGATCAGCCCTACAACGGCGACCTCGTCGAGATCGACGGACTACTCGACCTGCGTGACGACGGCTACGGCTTCTTGCGAACCCGGGGGTTCCACGCTTCGCCCAACGACGTCTACGTGTCGATCAATATGGTACGGCGCTACCACTTGCGCAAGGGCGACGTCATCACGGGGGGTTACCGACCCGCCGCGTCCAACGAGAAGTATCCCGCGCTGCTGCGGGTGGACACCGTGGCCGGATTCGATCCCGAGGTCGCGCGTCTGCGCCCCCGCTTCGAGGACCTGACGCCGCTGTTCCCCGACGAGAAACTCAAATTGGCGAGCAACGAGGGCAAGTCGGAACTCACGCCGCGCATCGTCGACCTCCTCGCACCGATCGGCAAGGGTCAGCGCGGACTCATTGTCTCGCCCCCGAAGGCCGGTAAGACGACGATCATGAAGCAGATCGCCCAGTCGATCGAGGTGAACAATCCCGAGGTGCACCTGATGGTGCTCCTCGTCGACGAACGTCCCGAGGAAGTGACGGACATGCGTCGCAGTGTCAACGGCGAGGTCATCGCGTCCACGTTCGACCGTCCCGCCGAGGAGCACACCCACGTGGCCGAACTTTGCATCGAGCGCGCCAAGCGCCTCGTCGAGCAGGGCCGCGACGTGGTGATCATCCTCGACGGCATCACGCGCTTGGCGCGGGCCTACAACCTGGCCGCGCCAGCGACCGGACGCATCATGTCGGGCGGCGTGGACTCGGGCGCGCTCTATCCGCCGAAGAAGTTCTTCGGCTCCGCGCGCAACATCGAGGAGGGCGGATCCCTGACGATCCTCGCATCGGCGCTGGTCGAGACCGGCTCCAAGATGGACGAGGTCATCTTCGAGGAGTTCAAGGGAACGGGCAACATGGAGCTCAAGCTCGACCGCCGTCTGGCCGAGCGGCGACTCTTCCCGGCGATCGACGTCAATGGGTCCTCCACCCGCCACGAGGAATTGCTCTTCGATCGCGACGTTCTGCCCCAGGTCTGGAAGTTGCGCCGTGTGCTCAACGGACTGGCCTCGGAGGGCCGCGAGGCCGCCGGACTCGAATTGCTCATCGACAAGCTCAAGACCACGCGCTCCAACGACGAGTTCCTGTCCGAGATCGCCCGGGGCCCCGCACCGACCAGTTGATTTTCCTGTAAACTCTTCATCCGCACCAAGGAGCACCCATGAAGACCGATATTCACCCTCAGTACATCGATGCCCACGTGACGTGCTCGTGCGGCAACACCTTCACGACCAAGTCGACCAAGGCCGAGATCAAGGTGGAACTGTGCAACGAGTGTCACCCCTTCTTCACCGGTAAGCAGAAGCTCGTCGACACCGGTGGGCGCGTCGAGCGCTTCCAGCGTCGCTACGCGCAGAAGACCAACAAGGCGCGCGCTCCCAAGGCGTAAGCCCGCGAGCCGCCACCTTTCGTGCGCTCGCTCGACGACACCCTCAGCGCCCTCGAGGTGGAGCTTCGCGCCACCGAGACGGCCCTCGCGCAACCCGACGTCGCCTCGGACCTGTCGCGCCTGCGCGACCTGTCGCGCCGCTTCAAGGAATTGGCCGAGATCAACGCCGCGTGGAGAGAACTGAAGTCCGCGCGCGAGGACCTGACCACGGCGCGCGAGATGTTCAACGAAACCAGTGGGGACGACCGAGAACTCTGGCGAGACGAGGTCAACGCCGCCGAGGGGCGTCTTCCGAGCCTCGAGGAGAACCTCGAGACCCTGCTGTTGCCGCGCGATCCCAACGAGGGACGCAACGTGATTCTCGAGATCCGCGGGGCCGAGGGCGGCGAGGAGGCCAATCTCTTCGCCAGCGACCTGGCCGCGATGTATCGGCGCTACGCGTCGCTGCGTGGTTGGAAGCTCGAAGTGGTCGAAGAGCGTGAGTCGGACCACGGCGGACTCGATGAGGCGACGTACCTGATTAAGGGCGACGACGCGTGGGCCCGGCTGGCGCACGAAGCGGGTGTGCACCGTGTGCAGCGCGTCCCGGTCACCGAAGCCAAAGGGCGCGTGCACACGTCGTCGGCCACGGTGTCGGTACTGCCCGAGGCCGAGGAGGTGGACGTGGCCCTGGATCCGAGCGAGCTCAAGATCGACGTCTACCGCTCGTCGGGCCCCGGAGGGCAGAGCGTCAACACGACCGACTCCGCGGTGCGCATCACCCACCTGCCCACGGGCATCGTGGTGTCGATGCAGGACGAGAAGAGCCAGATCCAGAACCGCGCGAAGGCGCTCATCGTCCTGCGTTCGCGACTGCTCAAGGCGGCCCAGGACGCCCAGGCCAACGAGCTCGGTGACCTCAAACGGTCCCAACTGGGCGGCGGCGGGCGCAGCGAGAAGATCCGCACGTATAACTTCAAGGAGAACCGCGTCACCGACCACCGCATCGGCCTGACGACCTACACGCTGGACGCCGTACTGACCGGCGATCTCGATCCCTACATCGACGCGCTGCTGGCGGATCAGCGCGCGCGCCAGTTGGCCGAGAGTGACGGGCGCTAACCCTGCCGTGCTCGGCGAACTCGTGGCCCTGGGACTCGAACGCCACGAGGCTCGCTGGTTGACCCAGGAGTTCGCCGACCCCAGCGGGGCGGACCACGCGGCGCTGCTCGCGGCGGCCCAGCGCCGACGGGCGGGTGAACCGTTGCAGTACGTCATCGGCCACTGGCCCTTTCGCGCGCTGGATCTCGACGTCGACCCCCGGGTCCTGATCCCGCGGCCCGAAACCGAGGAGTTGGTCGCCGTGGCCCTGGGCGAACTGGTCGACGGACCCGGGGCCCCGCTGATCTTGGACCTCGGTTGCGGTTCGGGGGCCCTGGGCCTCTCGGTGCTCGACGAACTGAGATCGCGTGGCGTGGTGGCGACCCTGGTCGCGGTGGATGAGTCCCGCGACGCGCTCGACGTGGCGCGCGCCAACGCCCGCAAGCACGCACTGCACACCGTCTCGTTCGTGACGTCCTCCTGGTTCGACGCGCTCGACCACTCCCTGCGCGGCCGCTTCGACCTCATCGTGGCCAATCCGCCCTACGTCGGGGCGCTCGAGATGCAGGACCTGGACCCGGTGCTAGGCCACGAACCGCGCGGTGCTCTCGTGTCACCCGACGCGGACGGCGTCGTGGGCTTCGCGGACCTGGGCATCATCGTGCGCGAGGCCCGCGGGTGGCTGCGGCCCGGCGGTTCACTGGTGGTGGAGCACGGGGCGGCACAACGAGAGGCACTGGTGGCGCTGGCGCGTGCGCGCGGCTACGTGCGGGTGCGCGACCTAGAGGACCTCAGCGGCCGACCTCGCATGTTCGTCGCGCGGCAGCCCTCGTGAGACGACTCAGTCACGACGAGGCGGTGGAGGCCCTGATGGACGCCCAGGTCGTGGTCGTGCCCACCGACACGGTCTACGGCGTGGCCGCGCGTCTCGTCGACGCTGGCGCCGTCCAGCAACTCTTCGCCGTGAAGCGCCGTCCGCCCCACGTGGCCTTGCCCGTGTTGGTCAGTTCGCTCCAACAGGTCGCGCAACTGGGCGTCGAGTGGCCCGACGACGCGCAGCGCCTGGCCGACCGGTTCTGGCCGGGGGCGCTGACCATCGTCGTCGGCGCGCCGCTGGCGCTGGCGGCGCGGGTGGGGTCGCAAGCCTCGCTGGGACTGCGCTCCCCGCGCCACCAGGGCCTGTCATCGATCATCGCGCAGTGTGGTCCACTGGCGGTGACCAGTGCGAACGAGCACGGCCGACCCCCGTGCGTCAGCGCCGAGGATGTGCTGAGCACGACCTGGGCGTCGCCCGTGGCGGGGGTGCTCGACGCCGGCGTCTGCGATGGCGTCGTGTCGAGCGTGGTGGAGTTGACGCCTGACGGGTGGCGTCTGCGGCGTCAGGGCGCGGTGAGTCGCGGCGAACTCGAGGCGGTCCTCGGACCGGAATCAGGCGTCGACGACCAGTAGGGTGTGAATATGAGAATCGCGCTCGGAGCGGATCACGCCGGGTATGACCTCAAGATGATCCTCTTGAACACCCTGTTGGAGTGGGGGCACGAGGTGATCGATCTGGGGACCCGCAACGCGGCGGACTCGGTCGACTATCCCGATTTCGGTGCCGCCGTCGGTCACCACGTCGCGCGCGGTGAGGCCGACCTCGGGGTGGCGGTGTGCGGCTCGGGTATTGGCATCTCGATTGCGGCGAACAAGGTGCCCGGCGTGCGGGCCGCCCTGGTGCACGATGCGACCTCCGCGCGTCTCGCGCGTGAGCACAACCACGCCAACGTGCTGTGCATGGGCGCGCGCCTGATCGGTGCGCCGGTGGCCCAGGACGCGCTGGCGGCCTGGCTGGGCGCGGAGCCGGGTGGGGATCGCCACCTCGCGCGCATCGAAAAACTCAGTCAACTCGACCAGCGCGCCTAGCGCAACGAAAGGTTCCCCGTGAGCTCTCCCTTCGACTCCTTCATCACCGGCGACGACGAGGTCGTCGACCTGCTGGCCCAAGAATGGGTTCGTCAGACCAGCACGCTGCAATTGATCGCCAGTGAGAACTTCGCGTCACCCGCAGTGATGGCCGCCACGGGTTCGATACTGACCAACAAGTACGCCGAGGGATATCCCGGACGCCGCTACTACGGGGGCAATCAGATCGTCGACGAGATCGAGGACCTCGCGCGACGCCGGCTGATCGGGCTCTTCGGCGCGGACCACGCGAACGTGCAGCCCCATTCGGGCGCCAACGCCAACGTCGCGGTCTACCAAGCCCTCCTGCAGCCCGGTGACACGGTGCTCGCGATGCGCCTGGACCAGGGGGGGCATCTCACCCACGGCTCGCCCGCGTCGATGACGTCCAAGGCCTGGCACTTCGTGTCCTACGGCGTGACGCCGCGCAACGACGACCCCGCCGCGCCCGGTGAGATGATCGACTTCGACAACGTGCGCGACATGGCGCTCACCCACCGGCCGCGGATGATCGTCGCGGGCGCCACGGCGTACGCACGACAAATCGATCCGGCGCCGTTTCGCGAGATCGCCGACGAAGTCGGCGCGTTGTTGATGTTCGACTCGGCTCACGTGGCGGGACTCATCGCCGGCGGCTCGCACCCCAACCCCGTGCCCTACGCCGACGTGGTCACCTTCACCACGCACAAGACGCTGCGTGGTCCACGCGGCGGCGCCATCGTGTGCCGTAGCGACCACGCCAAGGCCGTCGACATGGCGGTCTTCCCCGGACAGCAGGGTGGACCGCTCGAGCACGCCGTCGCCGCCAAGGCCGTCGCCTTCAAGGAAGCCGCCCAGACGAGTTTCGCCACCTACACCCAGCAGGTCGTGGCG
>JABBOA010000006.1:32016-36971 GCA_019352075.1 Acidobacteriota bacterium
CGTGGCGAACGCCGCGGCGTTCGCCACCGCGTTGGCCGCGGAGGGCTTCCGGTTGGTGTCGGGGGGTACCGAGAACCACATGGTGCTCTTGGACCTGCGCGAGTTCGACGCTGAGCTCACCGGCAAGGTGGCCCAGGAGGTGCTCGATCGGGCCGGGATCACGACGAATCGCAACACCATCCCCGACGATCCGCGCAGCCCCTTCATCACGTCGGGCCTGCGGGTGGGCACCGCCGCCGAGACGACCGCAGGACTGCGCGAGGGGGAGTTCGCCGCCGTCGCCTCGCTGATGGCCCGCGCCCTGCGCGCGCGCGAGGACGCGACGCAGATCGAGCAGGTCCGCGTAGAGGTCGCCGCGCTCTGCGGGCGCTTCGACCCCTACGCCGCCTTCACCAAGTAGTCCATGAATTCCCTGGGCACCTACGGGATCGTCGCCCTCGTAGGTGCCCTGGTCACGCTGATGAGCAACCCCTGGGCGCGCAAGATCGCCCTCGCGGTCAACTACAGCGCCCAACCCGACGAGCGCAAGGTCCACCAGATCGTCACGCCCTACGGGGGAGGCGGCGCGATGTTCGTGGGCTTTTGTGTGGCCCTCGTCGCCGCCTTCGTCCTGCCCACCACGAGGGCGGTCATCGAATCGTCGCACGAGATGCTCGGGGTCCTGCTCGCCACGGGCGTCATGTTCGTGGTCGGCGTGGTGGACGACTTTCGCGAGATGAGCGCGCCGGCCAAGGTGGCGGGTCAGGTGCTGGCGGCGACGATCCTCTACTTCAGCGGTTGCACGATGTACCAGCTGAAGCTGCCTTTCGCGGGTTTCATCGTCCTCGGGCCCTCCATCCTCCCGGTCATCACCGCGATCTGGGTGTTCGCACTCTCCAACGCCGTCAACCTGATCGACGGACTCGACGGTCTGGCCGGGGGTATCGTGGCCATCGCCTCGGGCACCCTGTGCCTGTACGGACTGCGCCTCGAGGAATTGGGACTCCTGCCCTCGACCAACGTCGGTCCCCTGATCGCCGCGTTGACCTTCGGGATCTGCGTCGGCTTCCTGCGCGACAACTTCCACCCCGCGAAGCTCTTCATGGGTGACGCCGGTGCGCTGATGCTCGGACTGCTCATGTCGGCGTCGACCATGGTGATCGGCGGTCGAACGCCGCCGGCGAGCGGCGTGACGTTCTTCTTCTTCGCGCCACTGCTGATTCCGGTCTTCATCCTGGGCGTGCCGCTGACCGATGCGGTCTGGGCCTTCGTGCGGCGCACGATGTCCGGACAGGGCTTCCACACCCCCGACAAGAACCATATCCACCACCGGCTGATGCGTCTGGGTCACGGACACCGACGCACCGTGATCATCCTGTGGCTGTGGACGGCGCTGCTGTGCGGTTTCGTCCTCTTCCCGCTCTTCTACCCACGGACCAACGTCTTCTTGCCGTTGGCGGTCGCGGTGCTGCTCATCGCGCTCTTCACGTGGTCCAGTCCGATCCTGACGCGCCGCCGACGCCTGGAGCACCAGCGTTACGAGCGCGACGAGGCCCACCATTGAGCGACCCGGTCCCTGGTCCTTCGCCGCACGAGCAGCCGGAATCTCCTGATGGCTCGCGACTTCCGGGTCTGGCGGCCTTCGCCGCCATGGGTTCGACCATCGCCGCGTGCGTCGCGGTGGGCGTGGGGTTGGGCATCTGGGCGGACGACACGTGGCACACCGCTCCCGCGGGGTTGCTAATAGGGATAGTGTTAGGGACGGTCGCCGCCGTGGTGAGCGTGGTTCAGCAAGTCCGGCGTTACCTCTAGAACCCCATCACCGTGCTCGAAAACCTCTCCCCGTCAACACTGCCACGCCTCCTGCGTCGTACGGTGCTTTCGGCCATCGCGGCGGGCGCCATCGGCTTCGTCGTCGGCGTGATGATCGCACCACTCGCCGGATTGGGTGTCGTCATCGGGGTCGGCTTGGCGATCCTCAACCTACGATTCCTCGACCGTCAGGTCGCGCGAGTCGAGATCCGGGGCGAACAGAACTCCAAGGCCGTGCGTCGACAACTCGGTGGCAACACCCTGGGCCGCCTCACGATCATGACCGTGGTGGCCATCGGCGCGCTGGTTCTGGACAAGGCGCTAGGAATAGGTATTGTTGCAGGGCTCGTGATTTATCAGATCGTTTTCGTCATCAACGTGTTGAGCGTGATGGCCAACCAGGGGGACATCAAGTGAAGACGCTGTACGCAGCGAAGGTGATCGAGGTCGGGGTGCACCCGACGGTCCACCTCCTCGGCATGACCTTTGACACCGACATCATCATGTCGACGATCTTGGCGTTCGCGATCTTCATGTTCCTCGTCTTTCGTATGACCTCCAAGGTGACCGACGGCGTCCCCTCGAAGATCCAGATCTTCTGGGAGATGATCGTGGGCATGGTCAGCGACCTCGCCGAATCGGCCATGGGCGATCGCGGCAAACGCTTCGTCCCGCTCGGGGTGACGCTGTTCCTCTTCATCTTGATCTGCAACTGGATCGGTTTCCTGCCCACGTCGATGCACCCGGGCCAGTCCGGCGAAATCTTCCCCGCGCCGACCGGCGACGTGAACCTACCTCTGGCGATGGCTCTCCTGGTGATCGTGTGGGTGCACGTGGAATCGGTGCGCGCCCGCCACCTGAGTGGTTACCTCAAGCACTACGCCCAGCCCTACACCGCCCTGACCCCCATCAATGTGATCGAGGAGATCACCAAGCCGATCACGCTGACCTTCCGTCTCTTCGGCAACATGTTCTCCGGTGGTCTGATGATCGCGGTCATGACGACGTTGCTGCCCATCTACGCCGTCCCCTTCGGCGAGATCATCTGGAAGCCCTTCGACGCCCTGATCGGTGTGATCCAGGCGTACATCTTCATGCTCCTCGCCGTCTTGTACTTCGGCATGGCCACGAGCCACGACGAATCGCCCGACGAGCACCGCGCCGAGTCCCTCGACGCGCTTCAGGCCTCTCACTAACCCAACCCAGGAGGAAAGACAGAAATGGCAACAAATCCAAACGACATTGCGGCTGCAGTGCGTAACGCCGGTGCCCTCATCGGTGGCGGACTCGCCCTCGGCGGGGGTGCGATCGGAGCGGCAATCGGTGACGGTCTGGCGGGTAGCCAGACCATCGCGGCCATCGCTCGTCAACCGGAGATCGAGAACAAGGCGCGTCAGTACTTCTTCTTGACGGTCGGTCTGGTGGAGGCGATGTACTTCATCAACCTGCTGTTCATGGTCGTCTTCGTCTACGTCTTCAAGAGCAACTAGTTCCTTCGTGGCGGGTCCGAGGGACCACGCCGCCCAGGCCGTTCAGTAAAGAAGGTCACCCGACATGAGTACAGGCTCCATCTTCCTCCTCCCCAACGGGACGTGGTTCGTCGAGCTCGCGGTCGTCGTCATCATCTTGTGGGTCGTCACGAAGTACGCCCTGCCGATGTTGAACGCCGCGATCGAGGCACGCCAGGACAAGATCCGTACCGCCCTCACGGCGGCCGACGAGGCCCGCGCGGCCGCTGACGCCGCCGGGGACGAGCGGGCGCGGGTGCTCAGTGAGGCTCGTGAGCAAGCGCGCGACATCGTCACCAACGCTCAGGCCCTCTCGGACCAGGTAAAGGCGGAGTCGGGCGCGCGCGGTCAGGCCGAGTACGAGCGCATCGTGGGTCAGGCCAACGCCGAAGTGGCCGCCGCGCGCCAGCGCGCCATCGACGAGGCGTCCGCGCGGATCGGCGAGATCGTCTTTGATCTGGTCGCCAAAGTGGTGGGGCGCGAAGTGGACCAGAGTGCCCACCAGGACCTGGTGCGCGAGGCCGTGGCCGCTTTGAACGCGGAAGCCCAGAGGGAATCGAACCGCTGATCATGCTGCCCAAGCTCGAAGGATACGCCGCGGCCCTCCTGGGTGCCCTCGACGAGGCGACACTGACCACGGTCGTGGCGCAGCTCGGGTCGCTCGAGCGCGCGATCCTCGCCCAACCCGAACTACGCGGAATGTTGAGCGATACCTCGCTCACCGGCGTCGTGCGGGGCCGGGTCCTTCGCGAGGTCCTGGACGCCAAGGTCGACGCCGCGACGCTGCGGGTGGTGGTCTACGCCGCCACCGTCGTCCCGGCGCAGGAGGTCGCCACCGCGATCGGCGAGCTGGCGCAGGTGGCGTTGGTCCTCGATGAGACGGGCGCCTTCAACCAACGCAGTCTCGGGTTGCTGGCGGCGCGTCGTCGCGTCGCCGGATACGCCGATGCGCTGCTCGAGGACACCACGACCGACGAGTTCGCGCGCATCGAGGAGGAGCTGTTCCGATGGGCGCGCACGATCGAGGAGAACCTCGAACTACGCCGCGTCCTGCTCGACCGTGACGCACCGTTGGGTTCGCGCCTGGGCCTGCTCAATCAGTTGCTCGCCACCAAGGTGGCGCCGGTGACCCTGCGACTGGCGCGTTACGTCATCGAGGGAGGACGCCCGCGCGACGTGGTCGGGACCCTGGACTTCACCGTGGACTACGTCGCCCAGGCGAGGAATTGGCGCGTGGCGCGCGTTCACACCGCGCGGGCACTCGACGACGCGGCGCAGGCTGAGCTGGTGCGTTCACTCGCGGCGTTGACGGGAACGAACGTGGAGTTGCAGATCGCCGAGGAGGCGGATCTGCTCGGCGGCGTACTGGTCGAAGTGGGCGACGTACGCCTCGACGCCTCGACGCGCGGACGACTGGCCGCGCTGCACGACTCCGTCTCGGCGGGTCACTTCTATGAATCCGCTCTAAATCGAAACGACTAGAAAAAGGAAACTGTGATGACTGAGCTCACCATTAGTGCCAACGAGATCACTGACGCCCTGCGCAAGCACGTCACCGAGTACAACCCGACCGTGGGTGCCGAGCAGGTCGGCCGCGTGGTCGAGGTGGGCGACGGCATCGCGCGCGTGTCGGGACTGCCCTCGGCCAAGGTGAAC
>JABBOA010000105.1 GCA_019352075.1 Acidobacteriota bacterium
CGCCGGGTGGTCGTGGTGATGAGCGGATCGCTCGGCGCGACGCGCGTCAACGACGCCGTGCTCGACCTGGCGTCGCGATGGAGCGGGCGCCGTGACGTGGCCCTGATCCACATCACGGGTCGCCGCGACTTCGACGCGGTCTCGGCGCGGCGTCCCGACGTGGGCGCCCTGGAGTATCGCATCATCGACTTCGCGGACATGACGACGTGGTGGGCGGTGGCCGACCTGGCGATCTGTCGGGCGGGTGCGATAACCGTGGCCGAGCTCACCACCTTGTCGCTGCCGGCGATCCTGGTCCCCCTGCCCGGTGCACCGGGGGACCATCAGGGGCACAACGCGCGGACTCTCGCCGCGGCGGGTGCCGCGGTCGTGGTGAGCGACGTCGAGTGCACGGGTGCCAGGTTGCAGCGAGAGGCCGACGCGCTCCTGGACCCCGCCGTCGGGCGAGCGATGTCGCGGGCCAGTTCCTCACTCGCGCGACCCGACGCGGCCGCGGCCATCGCCCGGGTCGTCGTATCGGTCGGGGGCCCCTCGTGATGTTCACCACCGGAGTGCGCGTGCACATCGTCGGCGTCGCCGGCGCGGGGATGAGCGCTCTCGCGGTCTACCTCAAGGGCTACGGGTGTGTGGTGAGCGGCTGCGACGCCGCGAACTCGCCAGTCCTCGAGCAACTGCGAGAACTCGGCGTCGCCGTGACCTCGTCGCACGACGCGCGTCACGTCGCCAACGCCGACGTGCTCCTGTGGTCGCCCGCGGTCGCGAGCACTCACCCCGAACTCGAGGCGGCACGCGAGCACGGCGTGGCCCTGATGACGCGCGCCCAGGTCCTGGGCGAGGTGTCGGCCCATTCGCGCGTGATCGGCATCACCGGGACGCACGGCAAGACGACGGCCACCTCAATGTTGGTGCACATCATGCGCGCGGCCGGGCGTGATGACTCGCGACTCGTCGGCGCGACGCTGCGCGGGGTGGGCTTCGCCGGTCACCACGGCGTGGGCGACGTGATCGCCGAGGTCGACGAGAGCTACGGGGCGTTCAGTGAACTCACCCCCTTCGCCCTGGGGTTGCTCAACGTCGAAGCCGATCACCTGGACCACTACGGTTCCCTGGAGAACCTCGAGGCCGCCTTCGTCGACGTCCTAAGTCGCAGCACCGGTCCCGTCGTGGTGTGGGGCGACGACCCCGGCGCGCGACGCGTGGCGTCGCAGCTGCGTCGGCCCTGGACGAGCGTCGGCACCGACGACCAGGCGCAGTGGGTGCTGCGCGAAGTCGCGCTCGACCGCTACGGTTCGCGCGCGCGGCTAGTGGGTCCGCGCGAGGTGGTCATCGAGTTGGGCGTGATCGGGCGCCACAACCTGGCCAACGCCGCCGTGGCGGCGGTGCTGGCGCTGTCCTTGGACGTGCCGCTCGAGGCGGTCGGCGCCGGTCTGGCGCGGTTCCGCGGCGCGCCGCGGCGTTTCGAACGCGTGGCCACCTGGCGCGGGGTCGACGTCGTCGACGATTACGCGCATCTGCCCGGCGAGATCGCGGCCACGGTCGCCGCCGCGCGCGCCGCGGGCTACCAACGGATCGTGGCCGTGTTCCAGCCCCATCGCGTCACCCGGACCCTCAACGTCGGCGACGCCTTCGCCCCGTCCTTCGATGACGTCGACACCGTCATCGTGACCGACATCTATACGGCGGGTGAGGACAATCCTCGAGGCGTGACCGGCGAGGTCGTCGCGGACGTCCTACGCCGGCGCGGTCGTACGGCGACCTACTACGCCGCGACGCTGGGCGAATCCGCCGCGGTGCTCGAGCGCGTCGCGAGCGACGCGGACCTCGTGCTGCTGCTCGGTGCGGGCAACGTCAACGAGGTGCTGGAGCACCTCGAGGCCTCGCGCGACCTGCCTCGCGCGACCGACGCCGGGGACCCCGTGGGCGTGCCGGGCGCGCCGGGCGGGGTCCGACGCTTCTTCCTCGGCACGGGCCCGCACGTCACCTACGACGCTGCGCTGGGCGCGCGCACCACGTATCGCGTCGGGGGTTCGGTCGCCGCCCTGGTGACCCTCGGCAGTGAGGACGACCTGGGGGAGTTCTGCGCGCGCGCCGGGGGCGCTGAGCGTCCCGTCGTCGTGATCGGTAACGGTTCGAATCTGCTGGTGGCCGACGGTTGGCACGACGTGGTGGCCGTGCGCCTCGCCGGAGAGTTCCTCGAGGTCACGGTGAGCGACGACGACCAGGGCGTCCTCGTGGTGGTCGGCGCCGGAATCGACCTGCCGGTCGTGGCGCGGCGCCTCGCGGGCGAGGGGGTCGTCGGGTTCGAATGGGCGGTCGGGGTCCCGGGCACCTTTGGCGGCGCCGTGGCCATGAACGCCGGGGGGCACGGCTCGGAGATGCGCGCGAGCGTGCAACGCGTCCAGGTGTGCGCGAGGGGGCGCCTGCGCTGGCGCGACGCGCGCGAGATGGATTTCTCGTATCGCTCGAGCGCCCTGGCGGCCGGCGAGATCGTGACGCGCGTGGCCCTGCGACTGCGCCGCGGCGACGCGGCCGCCGCGCGCGCCCACATCGGCGAGATCGTGCGCTGGCGGCGCGAGCACCAGCCCGGTGGCGCCAACGCGGGCAGCGTCTTTCGCAATCCCGAGGGCGATTCCGCGGGGCGCCTGATCGAAGCGGCGGGCCTCAAGGGCTACCGACGCGGCACCGCCGCGATCTCGGACAAACACGCCAACTTCATCATCGCCGACGCCGACGGTTCGGCCAATGACGTCATGCTGGTCATGCGCGACGTGAGGTCGCGGGTGGGCGAGACGACCGGCGTCTGGTTGGAGACCGAGCATCGCTTCGTCGGCTTCTCGGAGACCTGGTGAGTCGTCGCCCGCTCGTGAGCACCCGCGCGCGTGCGCGGGGGCGCAAGACGAAGGAGCCACGCCGCCCCGAGGTGCGCCGCGCGCCGAGGCCGGCGCGCGAGTCGGCGGTGGTCGCGACCATCGCGCCCGCTCGACGCCGGCGCTGGGGGCTGGCGATCAAGATCGCCGCCGGCGCCGCCGGCGCGGTCACGTTGGGCACGCTGTTGGTCGTGGGCGGACGATGGCTACTGCACCAATCGTTCTTGCGCGTGCAGCACGTGTCGCTGTCCGGCGAGACCCACGAGAGTCCCCAGCAGGTCCTGAGCGCCACGCATCTCAACACCCATCCGGCGATGATCGACCTCAGCGAGTCGGCGCTGCAGCGCGATCTGAGCGTCTACCCGTGGGTGGGCTCGGTGTCGCTGGTCAAGCACTGGCCCAACTCGGTGGACCTCGCCATTCACGAAGTGCGGGCGGTCGCGGTGGCCTACGACGCCCGCCACGTCCTGCGCTACGTCAGCGCCACTGGCCGCGACCTCACGCCGGCGCCCCTCACGACCAACCTGCCCACACTCGCCACCTCGCCCGCCAGTCTGGCCGCGACGTCGTGGCCCTACGGCGGACCCGAGTCGGCCGGCGCGGTGGTGGCGAGCCAGTTGCCCGAGGCCTTCAGCGCGCAGGTCAACCAGATCATCGTCGATGCCCAGGGCAACGTGACGCTGCAACTGACCACACCTCTACGGTTCTTCCTCGGTCCCGCGACGAACCTGAGGGCGAAGTTCGTGGCCATCGCCTCGGCCATCGCCCACGGCACCTTCGCGGCCGGTGACGTGGTCGACGTCACCACCCCCAATGAATTGTCGGTCACGGGCCCCTCGGCCTCGTGAGATAGGAATTTTCCTCGTGAGAAAGTCATTTGAGCCTAAACTGGAGGGGTTACTAGCCTTCCATCAATTTATTTCGCACGAATCGGTCGTTCACAGCGAGACCCGAGTAGTTTCGACACACCACAGCAAGGGGAGTTCATGAGTCTCAACCAAGGCAACTATCACGCCGTCATCAAGGTGATTGGCGTCGGTGGCGGTGGGGTCAATGCGGTGAATCGCATGATCACCTCGGGGCTACGCAACATTGAGTTCATCGCGGCCAACACCGACGCCCAGGCGCTGCTGCTCTCGGAGGCCGACCTCAAGATCGACATCGGCCGTTCGCTCACTCGTGGTCTGGGCGCCGGTTCGGACCCCGAGATCGGGCGACAGGCCGCCGAAGACCACCGCGCGGAGATCGAAGAGGCCCTCAAGGACACCGACATGGTGTTCATCACCGCTGGTGAGGGCGGCGGCACCGGTACCGGTGCGGCGCCCGTGGTGGCCGACATCGCGCGGGCGCTAGGCGTCTTGACCATCGGCGTGGTCACGCGCCCCTTCGCCTTCGAAGGCAAGCGCCGCGCCACGCAGGCCGAGAAGGGCATCCAGGCGTTACGCGAGAAGGTCGACACCCTGATCGTCATCCCCAACGACCGGCTGCGCTCGGTGGCCACCTCCGAGACGTCGATGCTCGACGCGTTCAAGATCGCCGACGACGTCTTGTTGTCGGCGGTGCGCGGCGTCACCGACCTGATCACGGTGCCGGGCCTCATCAACACCGACTTCGCCGACGTCAACGCGATCATGCGCAACGCTGGCACCGCCATCATGGGGGTGGGGATGTCGACGGGCGAGGGCCGCGCCATCAACGCGGCGCGCGCCGCCATCACGTCGCCGTTGCTCGAGGCGTCCATCGAGGGCGCCCGCGGTATCTTGATGAACATCGTCGGTGGCCCGAGCGTCACGCTCAGCGAGGTGACCGACGCCGCGAGCATCATCCACGATGTCGCCCACCAGGACGCGAACATCATCTTCGGCTCCGTCATCGACGAGTCCATCGGTGACGCGGTACGGGTGACGGTCATCGCCGCCGGATTCGACCACACGCCCACCGGGAAGGGACCCGGCGCCACGACGCCCGCCCCCGTCGCGGCGGACGCGCCACGGTCGGACATCTTCGCCAACACCACCAGTGACGACTTCTTCGACGTCGGTGGCGATGACGACCTCCCCAGCTTCCTCCGCTAATCCCGACGACGTCCAACGGGTGGCGGCCAATCTGGCCGACGTGCGCCGACGGATCGCGAGCGCCGGGGGTGACCTCGCGGCGATCTGCATCGTCGCGGTGACCAAGACCTTCGAGGCCTCGATGGTCCGTGCCGCGGCCAGCGCCGGACTGGTGGCGATGGGGGAGAACTACGTGGGGGAACTCGAGCGCAAGGACAACGAGACCGCCGACCTCGCGCTGCGCTGGCACTTCTTGGGTGCGCTGCAGTCCAACAAGATCGCGCGGATCCTCGCGCACGCCGACGTGGTCAGCGCGGTGACGCGCGACAAGGAGATCGACAAGATCGCGACCCTGCGTCCGGGGATGACCATCGACGTCCAGGTGGACCTCACCCGAGCGCCACAGCGTAACGGGGCCGACGTCCACGAGGTCGAGGCTCTCGTGACGCGCGCGCGCGACCGGGGCCTCGACGTGCGCGGCCTCATGACCGTGGCCTCACCCGATCCCGTGGCGGCGAGTGCGCAGTTCGCGGCGCTCGCCCGCCTGGCGAGTGAGCTGGGGTTGCGGGGGCGCTCGATGGGGATGAGCGAGGACCTGGAACGCGCGGTCGAACAGGGGAGTACCGAAATACGGGTGGGCCGCGCATTATTCGGTCCACGAACCACCCCCAGGGCGCTGGCCTAACATAGGTCCGGGCGTTAGAGCCACGAGGAGATGTCGATGAACGAAAAGATGCGAAGGGCGCTGGGCTTTCTGGGCCTCGTTGAAGATGATTACAACGAGTACAACGCCGCGGAGGCCCAGCGCCCCTTCAGCGACGAGGTTCGCGAGGAGCCGACCTGGGCACCGCGACAGAGTGCCCCCTCGCGACCCAGTTCGCCCGCACCGCGTATCAACCCCACGCCGGCGCCACGCAGTGGCCCCGCACCGCTGCGTCCCCAGCCCGCCACGAACACCGGACCACGACCCGCGACGATCTCGACGTTCGACAACGGTCAGGCCGCGGTGCGCCAGCGTCCGGCGCCACCGACGTCGACCTCGGGCATCCGCGGCGTCGCGGCCTACGCCGGCGTGCAGGACATCGAGATCATGACCCCCTTCGAATTCAACGAGTGCCAGCGCATCACCGATCAGTTGCGCCTCAATCGCACCGTGATCCTGGTCGTGACCCAGTGCGGTCCCGCCGTGGCGCGACGACTGATCGACTTCGCCGCGGGCACGGCCTACGCACTGCGCGCGACGGTCGAGACGCTCGAGAAGGGTGCGGTCTACGCGATCGCGCCCCACGGTGAGAGCCTCAGCCCCGAAGTGCGCGCGCGCTTGATCGCGTCGAACTACTCGTCGGTCGGTTACTAGTGGGCCTCCTCCGACTGCTCATCGAGATCTATATCTGGATCCTGATCATCTCCGCCCTGCTGAGTTGGTTCCCCACCACGTCCTCCCAAGGGGGGCTGGCGACCACCAAGCAGGTGTTGACCCGGTTGACCGAACCGGTCCTGCGACCCTTGCGTCAGATCATCCCGCGCCCGAACATCGGCGGCGTCGGCGTCGACTTCTCGGTGCTGGTGGCGGTGATCGTCCTACAGATCATCGCGTCGAGTATTTGATCGGTGCCCCCTTCGCCGAAGGGCGAGAGGTAGGGTAGTCGTCATGGAAAGCACCGACACTCCTCGTTCCGCACTCGATGAAATCAAGACCGTCGCCTTCAAGCAGGGGATCCGGGGCTACGTCGTCGACGAAGTCGACGAGTTCCTCGATCGCGCGGCGGCCGAGGTCGATCAGATCCGTGAGCAGATGCATCAACTGCGCCAACAGCTCCGTCAAGCCGGTGAACGGATCCGCCAGCTCGAGAGCACCGGTGCCGCCAGCCCGGTGACCACCGCCGTGCCTTTCGTGACGCCCGCTTCGACGCCCGCCCCCGCGCCCGCACCGGTGGTCGCCCCCGCCCCCGCGCCCGTTCCTGCGCCCGTTCCTGCGCCGGTGGCCAGTTCCACCGTGGGGGCCGAGCAGGTCACCGCGATGATCGCCATGGCGCAGCAATTCATCGAACAGGCCCAGCAAGAGGCCGAGATCCGCGCGCGTGAGATGACGGTGGCGGCCCAGGAGCGAGCTCGCGAGATCGTCACCGAGGCGCGCTCGCGTGCCGAGGACGAGGTAAATCGGCTCAATGGACTCAAGCAACGACTGAGCGAAGACGTGGTGATGCTGACGCATCAATTGGATCAGGAGCGCACCCGACTCTCGAAGATCCTCGCCGAGCTCGCCAAGTGGGTCAACGACTCCTTGCACGTCGGCGCG
>JABBOA010000106.1 GCA_019352075.1 Acidobacteriota bacterium
CGCAGTCAGCGAGACGAAAGGATGAGCGTGACCCATAACCTGCGCGCAGAAACGATTGTTATCCGTGGTGACGGTGGAGATGAGATTGAGGCGTACCTCGCGGTTCCGACGGACGCGACGACGTGCGGTTCCATCGTCGTGATTCACCACATGCCGGGTTACGACGAGGCCACGAAGGAGATCGCCCGGAAGTTCGCGGCCTACGGGTACAACGCCCTGATGCCTAACCTGTACCACCGAGAGGCGCCGGGGGCCGATCCCGACGACGCCGCCGCCACGGCGCGGGCCAGTGGAGGGGTCCCCGATGATCGTCTCGTCGGGGACGTGCGCGGCGCCATGGAGTACTTGAAGGGGTTGACCACTTCGAACGGAAAGGTCGCCTCCATCGGGTACTGCTCCGGGGGTCGCCAGTCCCTCCTCGCGGGATGTCGACTTCCCCTCGACGCGGTGATCAACTGCTACGGAGCCTTCACCGTGGTGGACTCGCCCGCGGAGTCGCCCCTTCGCGCGACGGCCGTCGTCGGGGAGGTCGGGGGCCTCACGGGGCCCCTCCTCGGACTCTTCGGGGCGGACGACCAGTACCCGTCGCCCGAGCAGAACGAGATCCTCGCCGAGGCGTTGCGCGCGGCGGGCAAGTCGTTCGATTTTCACACCTACGACGGGGCGGGACACGCCTTCTTCAACGTGGACCGACCGGGCTATCGCCCCGAGTCGGCGCTCGAGGGTTGGCGCGTCATCGTCGACTTCATGCGTGAGAACGTCGCCTGATGTGCACCTACCAAACGCAGACGCTCGACGTACGCGCGAGCGGCAAGCTCGCGGGAGGGTGGGCCCCCTTGACGTCGGCTGCCGTCTATTTCGACCACCCGGTACATTTTGCGGCGGGTCACGCCCTCATGATCGATGTTCGCAGCAGCACCCTCGGACCGGGGGCTCGGGTGGCGCTTGAAATGGACGCACCCTCGGCCCGCGCTCTCGCGCAGGCCATACTTCAGACGCTGGCCTCGGTGCCCGACGACCTGCAACGGGACTCTCTCGTCGCCGGTCGCGACGTGGCGAGGGAGTCCCCGACGCGCCCCTAAGGTGGGGTCATGACGAGTGACACTCTGACCGTGTACGGCGCCCTGTGGTGTCCGGACTGTCGTCGATCGAAGAGCTTTCTCGATGCACGAGGCATCGCCTACCAGTGGGTGGACGTGGACGCCGACGCCGCGGGGTCCGCCGAGGTGGAGCGACTGAACGGCGGACCGAGGATCATCCCCACCATCGTGAAGGCCACGGGAGATTTCATTGTCGAACCCTCCGATTCACAACTCGCGGCCTTTCTCGGCGTCGCGGTCTAGGCCCACACCCTCCAGGGAGTCGTTCGGGGAGCGAGATTCTTTGGGAGGCGCGCGAGCCCGGGCGTACGTGGTGCGCGGGCGTGCCGTGGCGAGCGCGCGTAGTCGAAACGACAAGGAAGACGGTTCAGGCGGTGAAACGGTTCGACGAGGGGCACTTGGCGCACTTGGGGCACAGCTCGCCCACGGCGACGCCGCGTCGGTGGGTCAGCTGAGCGAGTGCGAGGTTGAATCGTGGTTGGTCGCGAGCCCCAAGTTGAAGGCCCGCGTCGGTCCGTCGCATCTCACCCGTTCAGCGCGTAGACGACCGACACTTGGACATTGATCGGCTGGCTACCCGCTTGCAGAGGAACGCTCGACGATGCGCCCTGCGACGCCCGCAACGATTCGTAGGGCACTACGACGGGCGTCGAGTTCTCCTGGTCGGTGATCTTCTCGATGGTGCCGAGACTCGCGCCGCCGCCTCTGGCCACTTGGGACGCCGTGGTGCGGGCGTCCTGCATGGCCTTGACGCGGGCCTCGGCGAGGAACGTGGACTGGTTGGAGATCGAGAACGAGATCCCCGAGAGTTCGATCCCGTTTCCCACCGCGCGCACTGCGGTGTCGATGGCTACGCCGGCCGCGACGATGCGGTGCATCGTGACGTTCACGTCGTTCACCACCGTGAAGCCGGTCACGGCGCCCTGGTTGTTGGTGTTGGCGTAGATGTCGAGCCCCGACGTCTGCATGTCCTGTCGGGTCACCCCGTGAGCGAGCAGCGAGTTCTCGAGGTCGCGCACGCGGGCGTTGTTGTCCGTCAGCGCGCGTGCGGCGCTCGCCGCGACGTTCTGGACGCCGATCTGGAAGGACACCGTGTCCGGGACCCCTTGCACCGTGCCCGAGCCGGTTACCGAGATGGTTCCGGAGGCGCTCGAGGACGGGTGGTCGAGCGCCACCCCGACGAGGATGGCGACGACCACCACGACCGTGGCCACGGGAGCGATCAGCCACCGCGGCACCTGAAGGGATCCGCGGCGTGAGTCCTGGGGACTTCGCGCGGCGTCGTCACCGTTGGTGTCACCGATGCTCTTCTTCATGGTTCCTCCTCGGCCGTTCCTGATGGACCCGTGCGACGTTGGCGTTCGCGCCGTCGCGAAGCCGTCTCACCCCGTTATGGTGCGAGACCGCGGTCGAATTACACCAAGATCCAAACGATGTCGAGGTCACGACCGCAATGGGCCCTCGGGCCCGCGTGAGCGTGAGCGCGGGTGACCCCGGTCTACGTCAGAACGGCTCTGGCGACGGCGGTGTCGCGGCGTTCTTCGTCGACGTGTCGGGCAACCCGAGGGACGGTGCCCTCGTGGGGTCGGGCACACCGAAGCGACGAATCACCTCGTCCTCGAGGTCGCTGCGGCCTCGGCACAGTTCGTACCGACTCGTCGATGTCCGCCCCAGGGCGAAGGGTCGGGCGAGTTGGCGCAGGCCCTTGCGGCGGACCTCGGGCGACACCCAGCCGATCACTCCCAGCAGTCCCATGGTCAGGAAGGGAGTGACGAAGAGGGCCCCGAGGACGACGTAGATGACCATCCATCCTCCTTCGAGGCCGGTCGAATAGTGGTCGTGGGAAGGATGATACCTCGCTGCGGCGCCGTCGGCGCAGGTCGGTCGCGGGGCGGACCCGGTAGGTCTAGGCGACCTCCGATTTCGCCGGTACTCGCCGCTTCCCGGTCGAGAACCTCCCAAGGAACCTCGAGCTTCTTCATCGCGTGCGCCAGATCGCGACGGGCAAGGAGATCACGCCGAGCCGGTTGGCGCTGACTGGCGTGCTGGCGCAAGCGAGGACGTGGTGCCCATCCCCGGCACGAAGCACCGTCATTACCTTGAAGAGAACATCGCCGCCCGGGACAACGACTCAGCGAGGACGACCTGCGCGCCCTGGACGCGGCCGCTGCGGAGGGGTCGGGTGCGCGGGACCGCTACGCCGACATGTCGAGCGTGAACCGATAGGTCGCGCGGTGCGCGCTGCGCGACGGGTCGTCGGCGACTGGCGCCAGCACGCGCCGCCCGGGTGAGTCGAGGCTGCGGACCGGTAACCTGCGCTGACGACGACAATCGTCGGGCGCGACGGGAGAAGCGGTGACCTTGGCCCCTGACGAAGGAGTCGCCGAGCGTCGAGACTGCGAACGAGCGAGGAATCGAAAAGGAGGAGGGCTATGGAAGTCGAACGTTGTGAGGTTGCTAATCGCCAAGGAACGGTGCTCACGGTGCCCGCTGTCGCGTTCCTCGTCGCCGTGCTCGGCGCGGGGGTCGGCGCGTTGGCTCGTCGCCGACGTCGCCGTCGTCACCACGGCGTGGCCGGGAGTGACGAGGGACGAAGTGACCACGGACGCCCCACGGGGACAATCGACGCCGACGCGTTCGAGATCCTGGCCCGGCGCTTCGCGAGCGGCGAGTTGGACGAGGACGAGTTCCGCCGCCGCCGCAGCGTCCTCTCGGAACTCGCGCGCTGAGGGTCACGGCCCTGGGTGGCGCCGGGTCGAACTCGCGGTCACACCCGCAGTCGAACCCGCTCGAGCATCGCGGGGCGGCGGGGCCCCTCGTCGTGAGGTGAGAGGTCGTCGTCGCTGACCGGGGTTCGTCGCCCATCACGGCATCGGGCCTCGCGATGTCGCGACGGCCACGAGAGACGTTCCAGGAAGAGGGCGACACACGATTGATCCGTGGTGGGCCTCGACTCGGACCCGGGCGAACGAGTTGAGGTCGGCCGATTCATCGGCGGGCTCGCTCGAGTGTCGACGTTGCACGCGGCCCTGACAAACTTTCAATTGACGCGGGGCCCTTCGCCACCTACGGTTCGTCGTCAGTTGGTTGATGTCCGATGTGGGGGAGGACCTGACGATGGGCCGTATCACGATGAAACTACCCCGTGAGATCGACGATCCCGACGTCCGGGCGTGGCTCGAGGAGTCCGTGGCGAACGGACGACCCGGACCGGAGATCCAGGCCATTCGCGCCCAGCACCCCGGCGTCATGGCGTCGTTCAACAAGACCCGCGAGTGGCTCTTCCAGGGCGGCCTGCTCGAGTACGACCTCAAGGAGCTCATGCGCGCCTACATCGCGACCAGCGCCTCGTGCACCTACTGCGTCGAGTACGGCCTTTCCAAGGTGTGGCAGCAATCTTCCGACGAGATGTCCGAACTGCTGAGTTACGCCACCTCGGAGCGCTACACGCCGCGCGAGAAGATCGCCCTGCGCTACGCGGACGCGATCATGTGGGATCCCGCGCTCGCCGACGACGAGTTATGGGACTCGTTGCACCGCGAGTTCAGTGAGCCCGAGATCGTGGAGCTGGGGTACTGGATCGGCTTCACCTACGGCGGCCAACGGTGGATCAAGACCCTGGGGGCGCGTCAGGGCGAGCTCGACGCCGCGATCGCGGCCAACGCCGTCACCTGAATCGCCGCCACGATGACGGCGAGTCGGCCGTCATCGTGTGAGGTGCCCACACCGTCGCAGCGCCGCCGAGTGAGCGGGTCCGTCGCACGGGGTCGCACGCGTCTGGATGTCTCGCGGCCAAGGGGTGCGGCACACGTTCGTGGGCGACGCGGACCCCGTGCGCGTCACCACCCGACGTCGCGCCCTAGGGCCCGGTGGCTTCGCGTCACCTGGTCCTAGAGGGCACCGCGACGCCGGAGTACCGGGGGATTACGTCGCCGCAACACCGGGATTCGCCGCATCACTCGCGATCACGCCCGAACGCTGGCGAATGTGACCTTGGCTAGTGACGCCCCAGGGCCGCAGCGACGAAGATGGAGCAGTGAGAGGCACTCCATCGTCTGACGACGCCGCGAGCGTCGAGGGGGAGCCCGCGCCGGACAGCGGGGCATCGGATCGCGCGCCCGCGGGGTCCTCGCGTGACGTCGCGTACCCGGCGGAGTTGGAGCGTGAACTGGCGGGAATCGTCGAGCGTCACCTGCGCCTGCGCCCCGTTCGTAGCGACGACGCCGAACGACTCGTCGCGTTCCATTCGCGCCTCTCACCCGGTTCCATCTATCGACGGTACTTCGCGGTGCGCCCCTTGCTCACGGCCCAAGAGGTCAGCCACCTCACCCAGGTCGATTACGTCGACCGGCTCGCCCTGGTCGTCGTCGACGCCGGCGCCGGCGACGCGATCGTCGCCATCGGTCGCTACGAGAGGATCCCCGCGACGACCACGGGCGAGGTGGCGTTCGTCGTCCGTGACGATTTTCAGCACCTCGGACTAGGTCACCTCCTGCTCGACCAATTGGCCCAAGCCGCCTGGGCTCGCGGACTGACCAAGTTCAGCGCCGTCACCTTGCGCGAGAATCGTGGCATGATTGCGATATTCGAGCATTCGGGATTCCCGGTGACGACGTCACAACGCGACGAGGAGTACTACGTGTCGTTTTCGATCGATCCGGCCGAGCGTCGACACGCGAGCCCGGCTCTCGACCCGTCGAGCGCGGAGTAGTCCGGAATGCTCGTCGTGAATGAGACGTCCGACGATTCGGAGCACGAATCGCCCGACCACCCCGAACGACCCGGTCGTGTCCAAGCCGCGATGAGCGCGGTGAACGGTCTCGGTCTGGGCAGCGACGTGATCGTGGCGCCGGCCTACAGCGCGACGCGGGCGGAACTCACGCGGGTCCACGACGCCGGCTACCTCGACGAACTCGGGGCCTTCTGCTACGGCGGCGGGGGTGACATCGATCAGGACACCTACGCCACCTACGACTCGTGGACGATCGCGACACGCGCCGCGGGCGCCGGGCTCTCGGTGGTCCGAGAGCTCCAGCGTCGCGGTGACGGTGTCGGATTCGTGGCGGCGCGACCGCCGGGCCATCACGCCCTGAGGGACCGTGCGATGGGCTTTTGTCTCCTGAACAACGTCGCGGTGGCGGCGGCGGCCCTGGTGAACGAGGGCGAGCGGGTCGTCATCGTCGACTGGGACGTGCACCACGGCAACGGCACGCAGCAGATCTTCTGGGACGAACCCAACGTCCTCTACCTCTCGATGCACCAGTGGCCGCTCTTCCCCGGGAGTGGGAGTGCGGCGGAGATCGGCGGCCGTCACGCCCTCGGCTCGGTGGTCAACGTGCCCCTGCCTGCGGGAGCCACCGGTGACGTGATGCGGCGCGCGCTCGACGACGTCGCCGCCCCCGTCGTGGAGGCCTTCCGCCCCACGTGGGTACTGGTCTCGGCGGGCTTCGACGCCCACCGACTCGATCCGATGGCCGATCTGTGCCTGAGCGACGGTGATTTCGCGGACCTGACCTCGAGCGTGGTCGACTACGTGGCCGCGCCGGGTCGATTGGCTTTCTTCCTCGAGGGGGGCTACCACCTGGGTGCGCTCCAAGCCTCGGTCGGCGCCACGTTGGCCGCGGCGCTGGGCGCTCCCCACCGTAGCGAGCCCCCGACCAGCGGTGGGCCCGGTGACACCCACGTCGCGAACGTGAAGCTACAGCGGCGCGCGGCCCTCGAGGCTCAGGTGAGTAGCAACGGGGGAGAGGAGGCGCGGTGAAGGAGATCAACGCGATCGCGGTGGGC
>JABBOA010000107.1 GCA_019352075.1 Acidobacteriota bacterium
AGTCGGCCCGCGCCCGCCACTCCGTGTGGAGTGGCGGGCGCCGTGCCGTTCGATCAGGTCGTGGCGTTCGATCAGGTCGTGGCCTTGGATCAGAAGGCCTCGTGGCTCAGCGCCTCGCGCAACTCGCGCTTGAGCACCTTGAGTTGCGCGTTGCGCGGCAGGGCGAAGGGGCGAACGTAGAAACGCGAGGGCATCTCGAAAGTGGCCACGCGCGGTCGCAGGAAGTCCGCCAGTTGGGGCACGCTCGCGAGTCCCTCCTCGCGTAGCACCACGACGGCGATGACCTCCTCGCCGTCCTCGCCGTGGGGCAGTCCGATGACGGCACATTCGGCCACCGCCGGGTGCTGGGTCAACTCGGCCTCGACGACCGAGGGGTAGACGTTCTCGCCGCGATGGATGATCATGTCCTTGGAGCGGTCCACGATGTAGACCAGGCCCTCGGCGTCGACGCGCGCGATGTCGCCGGTGCGCACCCAGCCCTGGGAGAAGCTTTGCGAGGTGGCCTGGGGCTTGTGCCAGTAGCCGCGTACGACGTTGGGCCCCTTGACCCACAGTTCGCCGGCTTCGTCGGTCGCGCATCGGACCTCGGGGGTGGGTTCGCGGCCGTCGAAGGACTCGGGGACGATGGCCACCTCACAGACCGGCACGGGGGTTCCGCAACTGGCGGGGTGCGCCAAGTATTCGTCACCGCTGATCTGGGCCACTAGCGCCGAGGTCTCGGTGAGCCCGTAGCCGTTGCTCGCCAGGGCCCGCGGCAACGCCGACGAGATCCTCGCGGGCAGGTCCTCGGGGACCGGTGCACCGCCGTAACTCACGTAGCGCACGCTCGACAGGTCGTGCTTCTTGAAGTCGGGGTGCGCCAGGAGTTGCTGGACGATCGTGGGGACTCCGCCCACGGTGGTGACGCGTTCGCGTTCGATCAGGGCCAGCGCACGTCCCGCGTCGAAGTGTCGCATGGTGACGAGCGTGCCGCCCGCCGCCGTGGTCGCCACCAGTCCGGCGAGTGCGCCGGTGACGTGAAAGAGCGGGATATTGAGCAGGCTGATCTCGCGCGGAGCCCCGTCGCCGACACCGGCGGCCAGATTTCGGCACTCGTTGGCGAAGGTGAAGGACATCACGCTCACCACCGAGTTGCGGTGCGTGGCCACCGCGCCCTTGGGTTTGGCCGTGGTGCCCGCCGTGTAGAAGATGGTCGCGTCGTCGTCGGGGTCGATCGCGACCACCGGCAACGTCACGTCCGGCGCGACGTCGCCGAGGAACTCGCGGTATCCCCACAGCGAAATCACGTCGTGGGGTTTGCCGAGGTCCGCGGGGTGCGCCGGGTCGTCGCTGATCACCACGATGTGGCGCAGGTGCTTGATGTTGTTGAACTGCTTGCGTAGTCGCGCGAGGCGTTCCTCGTCGAGGACCAGGACCTTGGCGCCCGAGTCGTTCAAGCCGTAGGCCAACTCCTCGCTGGTCCACCACGCGTTGAGCGGTGCGACGACGGCGCCCGCGCCCAGGGCCCCCCACCAGGTGGCCACGCCCTGGGGCAGATTGCGCGCGGCGATCGCCACGCGGTCACCGGGTTCGACACCGTGCTCGACCAGTCGTCGGGCCATGGTGGCGGCGACGTCGAAGTGCTCGCGATAGGTGAGGCGTTGGCCCTCGTGAACGATGAACTCGCGACTCGCGTACTCGCGTGAGTGCAGGAGGATCTCGACCAGGTTCGACGGCCCGTTCTTCCACGACGTGAAGTGGACCCCGTCGACGTCGACGGCCGTCGTCTCGAAGAATTGGCCCCGCGCCGTCAGCGCCGTGCGAACCTCGTGAAGGGATCGAACGGAACGCGGCATCACTGCGACGTTATCGCGCCGTCGTGCGGAGGGAAGAGGGTGGTGCGGTAGTGAACGAGTTCGTTGATGGATTCTCGAATATCGTCCAGCGCCCGGTGCGTCGTCGCCTTCTCGGGCGTGGCGTCGAGGATGTCGGGGTGCCAACGCCGGGCCAGCTCCTTGATCGTCGAGACGTCGACGTTGCGGTAGTGAAAGAAGTTCTCCAGTTCGGGCATGTACTCCTCCAGAAAACGCCGATCGGTGCCGATGGAGTTACCGCAGAGGGGCACGCTGCGCGCTTCGAGAAGATGGGACCTCATGAAGTCGAGGGTCGCGATTTCGGCGTCGCGCACGCTCACCGTCGACGCCGCAATCTCGGGCAGGAGGCCGGACTTCGTGTGCATGGCGGTCACGAATTCGCCCATCTCGGCCAATTGTTCCGGGGAGGCGTGGATCACCAGGTCCGGCCCTTCGGCGACGATGTTGAGGTCGTCGTCGGTGATGATGGTGGCGATTTCGACGATGACGTGACGGCGGGGTTCGAGCCCCGTCATTTCCAGATCCATCCAGGCGAGCATTCTGCGAGACTACCCAACGATCGTGGTGCCCGGGTAATGTGCCGATCATGAGGATCCAGATTCGTCGACTCCACCCCGACGCCGTGGTACCGACCGCTCAGCACCCCGGTGACGCGGGGGCCGACCTGGTCGCCGTGGAGGGTTGCGTCCTGGCGCCGGGCGCGCGGGCCGCGGTCGCGACGGGTCTCGCCCTGGCCATCCCCGAGGGTTTCGCGGGGTTCGTGCTGCCGCGCAGCGGGCTGGCCTCGCGTCACGGGATCACGTGCGCCAACGCTCCCGGACTGATCGACGCGGGCTACCGCGGCGAAGTGAAGGTGGTGCTGGTCAACCTCGATCACCACGACACCTACACCGTGCGACCGGGTGACCGTATCGCGCAACTGGTGATCGTGGCCACGCCCGCCGCCGAGTTCGACGAGGTCGGCGAGTTGCCCGACACCCGCCGCGCCGCGGGCGGGTTTGGCAGTACCGGACGCTAGACGCGGGGCGACGGCGGGTTGAAGGTCGTGTTAAATATTGACGACAGTGGACTGGACGAGCCGGCGACTTCGGCTACACTGGGTCACCACGCGGACGTAGCTCAGTTGGTAGAGCGCGACCTTGCCAAGGTCGAGGTCGCCGGTTCGAGCCCGGTCGTCCGCTCCAGTGAGAAGTGAGCGAAGTAACTGCAGTGAAGATATTGCCATAGTGAAGTAGGGGAGACCTCATGAAGCCAATCACCCGTCTGCGTTCGGTGTTCGTTGTGGCGGGAGCAGCCTCGCTGCTCGCCGCGACCACGATGACCGTGACCGCCGGAGCCAGCACGACATCGGGTGTGTACAACGCCAAGGACGCGGCCCTGGTGCCGGCGGCCTACAAGGGAACGACGTTGCAAGTGGCCACCGACGCGTCCTATCCGCCGGACGAGTACCTCAAGGGATCGGCCATCGTCGGCTTCGACCTGGACCTGATGAAGGCCCTCGCCACCACCCTGGGCGTCAAGTACAAAGAGAACAACGTGACGTTCGACACCATCATCGGTGGTATTCAGGCGGGCAAGTACCAGATCGGCAACTCGTCCTTCACCGACGAGAAGTCGCGTGAGAAGACGGTGAACTTCGTGGACTACTTCCAGGCCGGAGAGGGCGTGTACGTCAAGTACAACTCGAAGTTCGTCTTCAAGAACCTCCAGAGCTTCTGTGGCCACACGGTCGCCGTCGAGTCGGGTACGTCGGAGCTCACTGACGCCCAGGCCGTAAAGTGCGCGGGTGGCAAGAAGGTCAAGGTCTTGTCGTTCGCGACCCAGAACACCGCCAACCTGGCGGTGAGCTCGGGACAGGCACAGTTCGGATTCCTCGATAGCCAGGTGGCTGGCTACGTGGTGTCGATCTCCGGTGGGGCCTTCAAGTTGACCGGCAAGCCCATCAACGTCTTTCCCTACGGCATTGCGACGCCCAAGTCCGCTAACGGCCTCGGTCTGGCCAAGGCGATCCAGGCGGCGTTCAAGACCATGGTGGCCAACGGCACCTACGGCGCGATCCTCAAGCACTGGGGCGTGACCGGCGGAGCGATCCCGGCGTCGAAGATGGTCCTCAACGGCGCCAAGTCGTAACGAACCACTTCCACTCGTCGTATGAGTTCGACGTTGTCGGAGGGCGAAGCGAGCCTCGAGGTCGTGCCGCTACGGCACTGGGGGCGTCTCGGGGGGGCGCTCGTCACCCTGGTGGGTGTGGCGATGCTCATCCATACGGTCTTCTCCAAGATCCCGAGTCGCACCGGTCAGGTCGCCTGCCACGTGGTGAACGCGACGAAGTCGTGTCATCCCGTCATGGAATGGCGCTTCAGCTGGAACACCGTGGGCTCGTACCTCTTCGATCCGCTGGTGATGAACGGTCTGTGGCTGACCCTGCAGATCACGTTCTGGGCGATGTTGATCGGTATCACCCTGGGTCTGGTCATCGCGATGATGAGGCTCTCGCACAATCGACTCATGACGGGGATCTCGTGGTTCTACACCTGGTTCTTTCGTGGTACGCCGGTGTACATCCAGATCCTGTTCTGGTTCGCGATCAGCTATCTCTACCCCACGCTGAGCGTCGGCGTGCCCTTTGGCTCGTGGGCGTTCCTCCACATCAACAGCGTCACCCTGTTCACGCCCCTGATCGCCGGCATCACGGCGCTCGGACTCAACGAGGCCGCGTACTTCTCCGAGATCGCGCGAGCGGGCCTCATCTCGGTGGACGAAGGGCAGATTGAGGCGGCGACGTCGATCGGGATGACCCCGTCGCAGACCATGCGCATGGTGATCCTGCCCCAGGCGATGAGGGTCATCATCCCTCCGACGGGCAACGAGGTCATCTCCATGTTGAAGACGACCTCGTTGGTGGCCAGCATCGGCGTCATCGAACTGACCGGCGCGGTCGACGAGATCTCGGCCTCCAACTTCAAGACCGTCCCCCTCCTGCTGGTCGCCTGCGTCTGGTACTTGTTGTGCACGACGATTCTCTCGGTCGGACAGTTCTACGTGGAGCGCTACTACGCGCGCGGGTCCCTCCGTACGCAGCCGCCGACGCCCATCCAGCGCCTGCGCGGCGACCTGGGCGCCCTGGGCACGAGATTTCGTCGAAGGTCGCCGGTGGTGTCGCGATGAGCGACACCATGGTCGAGGCGCGAGGCGTCACCAAGGCCTACGGCGCGTTGCAGGTGCTCAAGGGACTCGACCTCGAGGTGCGCAAGGGCGAGGTGACCTGCCTCATTGGGCCGTCGGGCTCGGGCAAGTCGACCTTCCTGCGCTGCATCAACCACCTCGAGCAACACGATTCGGGCGTCTTGCGCGTGGACGGAGAACTCGTCGGCTACGAACTGCGTAACCACAAACTCTACGAGCGCAGCGCGAAGCAGATCTGCCAGCAGCGCGCCAACATCGGCATGGTGTTCCAGCGCTTCAACCTCTTTCAGCACCTGAACGTCTTGGAGAACATCACTATTGGACAGGAGAAGGTCAAGGGGACCAACGAGGCGGCGGCCCAGCAGCGCGCTCGCGAGCTCCTCGCGCGCGTCGGACTCGAGTCGAAGGAGAAGTCCTACCCGGTGCAGCTCAGCGGCGGTCAGCAGCAACGGGTGGCCATCGCGCGCGCCTTGGCCATGGAGCCCAAGCTGATGCTCTTCGACGAGCCCACGTCGGCCCTCGACCCGGAGTTGGTGGGCGAGGTCCTGGACGTCATGCGCGACCTGGCCAGGAGCGGCATGACCATGATCGTCGTCACCCACGAGATGGGATTCGCCCGTGAGGTGGCCAACAGCGTCTACTTCCTCGACCAGGGCGTCATCGAGGAATCGGGTGAACCCGAACAGGTCCTGGGCGATCCTCGCTCGCCCCGGTTGCGCAGCTTCTTGTCCAAGGTCCTGTGACGCGAGAATCCGCCGGTTCCGTGCGTCGTGGGCCGGTCGTTGTCTAGGCTGACGCTCGAGCGAGGCGGAGCGATGATCCATCCTGACTACCAAGAGTACCTGCGCACCCTGCCCGAACAGTCGACGTCTCCGACCTCTTCGTCGGTCGACGAACGTCGTCGCGCGTACCGCGAGCGGGCCCTCGAGCTGCGCGGCCCCCTCGAGCAGATGGCTGAGGTGCGCGACGGTGTCCTCACCCTCGGCGAGCGCACCTTGAGGTATCGACTGCTGGTGCCCCCGCGCGAGGGGGGCGACGCGTTGGTCGTCTTCTTCCACGGCGGCTCCTTCGTCGTCGGCGACCTCGACACCCACGAGGCGTTGTGTCGTCGTCTCAGTGCGGACACCTCGATGCGTTTCCTCGCGATCGAGTACCGCCTCGCCCCCGAACATCCCTTCCCGGCGGCCATCGATGACGCGGTCGAGACCTTGCGCTACGTGGCGGGCCACGTCGAGGAGTTCGCGTCGCCCGGCACGAAGGTCATCGCGATGGGCGATTCGGCGGGCGCTTCACTGGTCGCGGTGGCCGCGGCCCTCACGCGCGACGAGCTGTCGTTGGCGGGTCAGGTGCTGATCTACCCGACCCTCGGGCCCGAAGTGATGACCGATTCCTCTCACCGCTACGCCACCGGCTACATCCTCGAGATGGAGCATCTGCGCCAGGACTACCAGCGGTATCTGGGCGACTGGACCGATCACACCGATCCGCGGGTGACCCCCCTGTTCGCCACCGATCTCGCCGGTTCGCCACCCGCCATCGTCGTGGTGGCCGAATGCGACCCGCTGCGCGACGAAGCCATCGCTTACGCGGGTCTCCTGGAGCACTTCGCGGTGCCGGTCGAGATTCTCGAAGCCGAGGGGATGCTGCACGGGTTCTTGCGGATGGGTCACGTGATCCCCGACGCGTTGGACATCATCGACGACGTGGCCGCCCACCTGCGTCACTACGTCGCGCGGGCCTAGGCGGGCGC
>JABBOA010000108.1 GCA_019352075.1 Acidobacteriota bacterium
CCGAAATGGCGAGAGTCGGTACCGCGAGGGCGGCGGCCAGCGTGATGGGTAGGGCAATGCGGGCGAGACGGGACATGATGACTTCTTTCCTTCTAATTGTTTGGCTGTTGAGAGATGATTCGAAAGGACCGCAACCCGCGAAGGGGCTTAGATGGGCGCCACGTGACGCGTCATCGCGACACTCCCGGCGTCCACGAGAAGCTGAAGGTCTTACGCGCCGAACCTTGGGTGTAGCGCACCACGAGGTGAGAGAAATAGGTCCCGTGGCGCGACGAGATCGGCGCCGAGAGAGCGACGGAACTGTGGGGGAAGTACGAAATTGGCGATGCCGCGCAGTACGGAGTGCAGAGGTTGATGGCGAAAGTCGTCGTTCCGGACGCTCCCCCGGCACCCCACGTTGACCAGCGGGTTGACTCAAGAGAAGTGTTGGCGTCGGCGCACGACACGATGAGCGTCCTCGGTCGCACCACCGGCGCGCCAGAGCAGGTGAGGACCTTTGCGCTCGCGCCCACGAACGCGGAAGGCGTGGCATTGGGCTTCGTGGCTGATGAACCTGCGGAGTTCACCCCGAAGCCAATGGCGGCGCACACGATGGCGAGGCCCGCGAGGACCGCAAAGGTGCGTCGAATACGACGCTGACGCTCGCGACGACGAGCCTCTCGAAAGAGCACTTCGATCGTGGGGTCCCACGGCCCCTTCTCGTATTCTGACTTCTGACGAACGTCAAGCAAACTGAACATGAAGCCACTATAATTAGCGTCATGAGTTTTGTCAACACGCCCGAGGATCATTCCGAGGTGGACCTCGGTCTCCTTCCCCTCGACCGGAGTGACCCGACCCTGCTCCACGAGCAAGTGGCGGCGGAGATACGCCGAGCCATCGCCGAGGGCGAAGCTGGCCCGGGCGAAAAGATTCCTCAAGCGAGAGACCTCGCCGCGGAACTTGGTGTCAACACGAACACGGTGTTGCGCGCGCTGCGAGTTCTTCGTGACGAGGGACTCGTGGAAATGGGTCGTGGTCGAAGCATCCGAGTGACCGGACGACCCGAGAAGGGCTTGTTGACGGCGAAGCTCAAAGAGGTCGTCGAATTGGCTCGTCAACAAGGTTATCGACGGGACGAACTCGTCGCGATGCTCGAGAATCTCCCCAGTACCTGATAGCCCGCGAGCCACAGCTCGTCGGTAGGCACCTCGCGCGGCGCCTGTCCCCCGGTATGAATAACTTGCCTGGGGGGCCAGAGTCATTCAGCGGTCACGAACCTCTGTCGGGGTCACCGCCAACGCTCTGGTGACGGCGAGGAGTCTCTCGACCTCGCTAGTCCGAGCAGCAACGCCATTGTGCACCGGTCCGCGATCTGCACGACACGTCGCGACCGATCCAGCCGCAGATTCAGGACCAAGTTCCCTTCTCGTACTCCGCGCGTCGACCGTAGCTTGAATGGTGACGGAGAAGTCCGATTGGTTCGATTCGGCTCCGTTCACATCGCTCCAGACGGAGTTCACGAAGGTGGGACGTGACCAGAGAGACATAAGAGAGGGCGGACCCCATGAAGGCAGCCGTTGTACATTCGTTCGATTCCCCGTTGAGCCTGGAGGACGTGGAGATTCCCGTGCCCCAGCACGGTCAGGTCGTGGTCAAGGTGGAGACCTCGGGACTCTGTCACACCGATCTTCACGCCGCCCACGGCGACTGGCCCGTCAAGCCAGCGACCCCGTTCATCCCCGGACACGAGGGCGTCGGTATCGTCACCCGCGTCGGCGCGGGCGTGACTCGTCTCACCGAGGGTGACCGGGTCGCGGTGCCGTGGCTCGGTTGGGCGTGCGGGGCGTGCGAGGCGTGCGCATCGGGTTGGGAGACCCTGTGCCCGAACGCCAAATACACGGGCTACTCGGTCAACGGCAGCTTCGCGGAGTACGTCATCGGCGAGGCGGCGTTCGTCGGGCTGGTGCCGGACGCGGTCGATCCGCTCGACGCGGCGCCCCTGACGTGCGCCGGTGTCACCACTTATAAGGCGGTCAAGGTTTCGGGAGCGAGGTCGTCGGACCTCGTCGCCATCTACGGGATCGGCGGGCTCGGCCACCTCGCGCTGCAGTACGCGAAGATCGCGGGCGCGAGCGTGGCGGCGGTGGACGTGGCGGACTACAAACTCGACAACGCCAAGATCCTCGGTGCCGAATACGTCTTCAACTCCACGACCGTCAATCCCGTGGAGGAGATTCAAAAGCTGGGCGGCGCCGACGTGGCGATCGTCTTGGCGGCGAATCCGAGCGCGTTCGAGCAAGCCTTCGCCAGCCTGCGCGAGAACGGCACGCTCGTGATGGTGGCGCTGCCGAAGGACAACACCATGCGCCTTCCCATCTTCGAGACGGTCCTTCGGGGTATCAAGGTCGTGGGTTCGTTGGTGGGAACCCGGGTCGACCTCGCCGAGACCTTCGAGCTTCACGCTGACGGCCGGACTCGCGTGGTGCGTGAGTCGCGCTCACTCGACCAGGTCAATGAGGCAATCCAAGAACTAGAGAAGGGTCAGGTCGAGGCGCGATTGGTCTTTGATCTGCGCTAGCCCACGAACTCTCTACCCTTCCGGGTCCGCTCAGAATATTCCCAAGGGTCTGAGCGGGCCCGCCTGACCCGTCGCGTGTAGAAGACGTTCGAGTGTTGAGGCCGAGGGTTTGGCCGGACCCTCAGACTAAGCCACTTGACCATTAGCAGAGGTCCCCGCAGACGGACAAACGCCCGCGCATCGGAAAACCACGCCCGCGCCCGCGGTTTTGACATCGAATTCACTGACTGCTTCACTCGCGCAGTTGATCCAGGACAAGTCACGGCGAATGAACTAGTGCAAGGTCGTGTGCAAGTGCGATAACGCTTGCTCGAATGGTGAAGGGTGGCGAGACCGCACAGCACAGGCCCCCTCGAACGAGGGGGCCTGTGCAACCACTTTTAAGGGTCCGAGGGCTACTTCACCAAGTAGTTGACCCGACACGACTTGCCATTGGCCAGGCGGATGGTGAAGGTGTGCCAGCCCGTACGCGATCGAGCCCTCACCGTCACTCGGACGGTGAGCAACTTGTCAGTGCCGTGCGAGAGAACGACCCGCGTTCCCACCTCATTGCTGGTGACCTTCGGTCGGCCGTAAAAACCAGTGCCCGAGATGCTCAGGGCCACGGTCCGACCAACCTGGGCGTAGCCATGTACGTGAATAGCGTGCGGGCTAACGGATACCACTTTGTAGTTGACCCGACACGACTTGCCATTGGCCAGGCGGATGGTGAAGGTGTGCCAGCCCGTACGCGATCGAGCCCTCACCGTCACTCGGACGGTGAGCAACTTGTCAGTGCCGTGCGAGAGAACGACCCGCGTTCCCACCTCATTGCTGGTGACCTTCGGTCGGCCGTAAAAACCAGTGCCCGAGATGCTCAGGGCCACGGTCCGACCAACCTGGGCGTAGCCATGTACGTGAATAGCGTGTGGGCTAACGGATACCACTTTGGCGGTGAACGTCACCGTCGTAACCGAGGAACTAGCCGCGAGGTGGTTGGCGTCCGCAGCCTTTGTCGCGGTGACGAAGCACGTTCCCGCGCTCACGACGGTCAGTGAACCTCCCGAGATGCCACAACCAGTCGCCGTACCGTTCGTAACGGTGTAACTAACGACGCCGCTGCCCGAGCCACCCCTCGTCACGAGGCTAAGTGCGGTGCCAACCCTCCCCAACAGGGTGGTGACACTGAGCGCCGACTGGGCGACCGGCGCCGTATGCGTCACCAAGAACACCGGGTCATTCGAGAACGTAAGTGTGACCGAACCGTCGACAGTGGCAGTTCCTACCACGACTAGTCCGGTCGAGATCAGTTCGTAGATCGTGTCGCCGGCCTTGATGCTCGCATCGGTGATCGTGATGGTGAGGGGCGTGCTGGACGTCGGCGATGTGTTGCTGGGCGTCTCCCAGGACACTGCGAAAGAGTGCACGTAGGACTCACCCGCCGGAACGTCAGCGGTCAGCGTCGAAGTGTCGGTGATGGGATAGACGCTGATGGTCGTGCCCGCCGGCAATGCCCCCGCTGGCACAGTCACGGTTTCCGACGCCCCGCCGGAGCTTTGCGTCACTGTCGTGACAGCGGTTGAGGACGCGGTTCCGGAGTTCGGCGTTCCGTAGTCGGAGGCTGACAGACCCGAAGGTGGTGGCACGTTCGTGGGCCCGGTCAACGGAGCCGGATTCCCGCCCCGGGTGACCCCGACGAGCGATCCCTGCGCCGTGGTGATAGCGGCGGTCGCCGTGTTAACGATGGACTGCAGGCTCTGGTTGGTCAGGCCCAGGTAGCCGGCGATGGCCGTCTGGTAGGCCGCCCACGAGATGGTCGTGTAGTTGCTCTGGACCACCGCCGCGAGTGCCGCGTTGTAGGCGCCGAGGTTAGCGGTCGCCACGACGAGGTCGGCGGCTTGCGCAGCCAAGATGGTGGTGGTCGCCGCGTTGACGATGGACTGCAGACTCTGGTTGGTCAGGCCTAGGTAGCCGGTGATGGCCGTCTGGTAGGCCGCCCACGAGGTCGTCGTGTAGTCACTCTGGACCACCGCTGCGAGTGCCGCGGTGTACGCGGTCAGGTTGGCGACCGGAACGAGATCGGCGGCTTGCGCGGCCAAGATGGCGCTAGTCGCCGCGTCGATCACGTACTGCAAGTCAGAGGTCGAAACTTGGTTGGCGCTGACCACACCTTGGTAGGTCGCCCACGAAGCAATGGTGTGGTCACTCTGGACCACCGCCGCGAGTGCCGCGTCGTACGCGGTCAGGACACCCGGCACCGTGACGGCGTCGAGGCCCGCAATTTGAACGGGAACTGCCGAGTAGTTGGGACTCCCCGCGACGTATCCGAGCTGATCAAAATTGTCAGAACCCCAACACCAGACGGCACTGCTCACCAACGTTGCGCAAGAACTGGTGGCGCCGGAGCTCACGGAGACCGCATTCGAGAGCGACGAGACCGTAACGGGAATGTCGGACGGTGAAGTGCTCGCGTTACCTAGTTCTCCGCTGGCGTTGGTGCCCCAGCACTTCACAGAGCCCGTTGACAAAACCGCGCAGGCAAACTCCATCCCGACACTCACTGCGGTGGCGTTCGTGATCGACGAGACCGCAACGGGAATGTCGGACTGGGAAGTGCTCGCGTTACCTAATTCACCAGTGGAGTTGTCGCCCCAGCAGTCGATCGATCCCGTTGACAGAAGGGCACATGCGCCCTTGTCGCCGGCGCTCACTTCGACGGCATTCGTGATGGAAGAAACGTTTACCGGGACGTCGGAAGATGACTCGGCGCCGCCATCACCTAATTCACCAGTGGAGTTGTCGCCCCAGCAGTCGACGTGGCCCGTCGTAAGCGTGGCACAAGCGAAATTAGTACCCATGCTGACCGACGTGGCGTTCGTAATCGACGAAACTGGTACGGGCACGGACGACATCGCCGTGTTCCCGTCACCCAGGTCCCCCGAAGCGTTCTGCCCCCAACAATCAATGGTTCCTCCACTGAGAACGGAACACGTGCTGAATTGACCTTGGCTCACGTCGGTCGCCGTGGAAATTCCCGTTACGGACACGGGAGATGTGCTGTACTGTCCACCGACGCCGCCGTTACCCAGCTGGCCGTACATGTTGTAGCCCCAGCAGTCGACGTGGCCCGTCGAAAGCAGTGCGCACGTCGAGTTGCCTCCCGCGCTGACCGTGGAGGCATTGTTGATGTTTCCTGCGTCACTCGGAGTGGGATAGAGATTTCCATAAAAATACCCGAGTTGCCCGAGGTTGCCTAGCCCAAAACATTCGACCGCTCCCGACGACACGGTCGCGCAAACCTGGCCACCTCCCACACTCACGGGCGACGCCACTGGGATTTCCGCCGCGGCAACGGCGGGAGAAGCCAGAGCGGGGACAGCGAGCGAAATGGCTGTTGCCACGGAAGAAAGAACGACGAGCGAAGTGGCCAACCTCACAAGAGCACTGACGCTCCGGCGCACTCGTACCGTCGTTGATCGTGAGGCAGCATGCATGTAGTGATCCTTCTGTGTTGGAAATAACAAAAATCGGGCCAAAGTTTCACTGGCCTCGAGAGAACGCCCTGAAGGACCCCAGCCAAAATGGACGCTGGGCTAAATAGACTTCATTACTTGGCGCGATGCTGTTACGTACTTGATGGAAATGATGTTACCAATCGTGGCGCAGCGCCGGGTGGTGTTGTACTGATTTGATTCACTATTTAATGCCGACGTACAACACATCCATGCTGGCAACGACGTCGCGGTAGAAGTACTCGTGTTTGCAGATCGACTTGAACGATTCGGCGGTGACGTGGTCGTAGGTCGTACCCGTCTTTCGCATTCACGCGAATCGCTCGAGGATGGCCTCTCAATCTTCTCACTGAGTTATTTGCCCCCCAATACCCTTGGATGCGTTTGGCGAGCAATGACCGGCCGTCGAATTCACGACGATCATCACACGCTGCGCCGACGACGAACGCCGCCGTGTCGGTCGGATACGTCGCTGAGTCACAATTATTCCTTCCGGGGTATGGCTCAGCTGGTAGAGCACTCACAATGGCGTGCACGGTGTTAGGAGTTTGAATCCCCTCACCGCCAATTAAGAGATACTGGAGCCGATACCGCGGCCCACGGCGTAGGTGACGCCTGCGGCGAGGACAGCGAGGCCCACCTGTCGAAGCGCGCCTCGCGCAATGGGCCGGCCAGTGAGCCGCG
>JABBOA010000109.1 GCA_019352075.1 Acidobacteriota bacterium
CGTGCCGCGGTTGGAGTTGAACACCCAACCCGCCACGGCACCCGCCGCGATCATGCCGCCGATCTTGAACACCATGATCAGCATGGGCTGCGATTCGAGGTCCTGGGCCGCCCGACGCGCGTTCTTTCGCATCATGTTAAAAGCCATCAGCGCCACCGTGCCCACGATGAAGACCCAGGTGAACAATGGTGTCAGGTTGCCGTAGACGATGTTGTAGAGGACCGTCTCGTGCACCGAGATCGTGCCACCCGTCCCCTGGGAGTCCACCGACCAGATCAGCGCACCCTGCAATCCGAATTGCCCGGCGAGCGTGACGATGAATGACGGCAACCGCAACCCGATGACCAACGCGCCCCAGAGCGCGCCGATGGCCACCGAGACGAACAACGCGGCCCCGATCGCTGCGTACCAGGGCCAGTGGAACTGGAGGTCCACCAGGATGACGGCCACCGCACCACCGAGACCGGCGGTGAAGCCAGCCGACAGGTCGATCTCGCCCAGTAACAGCAGCCAGATCTCGGCCATGCCGAGGATGACGAAGATCGAGGCCTGGATCGCGAGGTTGGTGAGGTTGCCTACAGAGAGAAACGCCGAAGAACGCGCTTCGAAGTAGATGCCCATGACGAGCAGGCCGACGACAATGGGAATCATGCCGCTGTCGCCCCGACGGAATCTGGTCATCATCAGTGACAACACATTCCTCGTTGACGCAGGCGCGGCCTTAGGGTCTGAATCTATCTCGGTAGACAAGAGGTCGGAACCTTTCAGTTCGAAGAGGCAAGCGGTGAGGGTACGCGATCGGACCTACCGGTCGTGATCATTTCTACTGCGCTATTGCGATCGTAATTGGCGATGGGTCCGTGACTGACCAGGTTACCGAGGTACATGACCGCGATACGGTCGGCGACGGAGAACACGTCGTTGAGATTGTGCGAGATGACGAGGACCGCGATGCCACGCCCGGACAGGGTTCGAATGAGATCGAGCACTTGGGCGGTCTGGGACACGCCCAACGCCGCCGTCGGTTCGTCGAGGATGACCAGCTCTGATTCACGCATCACCGCGCGCGCGACGGCCACGGCCTGGCGCTGTCCGCCCGACAGCGACCCCACAACCTGACGTACGGACTTGACCGTCGAGACCGAGAGGTCCTTGAGGGTCTTCTTGGTGGCGAGTTCCATCGTGATCTCGTCCAGGACGCCCACCTGGGTCTCTTCGCGGCCCAAGTACATGTTCTGGACGATGTCGAGGTTGTCACAGAGTGCCAGGTCCTGATACACCGTGGCGATCCCCAAGTGCGCGGCGTCGCGCGGGGTGTGGATGTGGACTTCCTTGCCCTTCCAGTTCATCGTGCCACTGGTGGGGGCCCAGATACCGGAAATGGTCTTGATCAACGTCGATTTTCCCGCGCCGTTGTCACCGATCAATGCGGTGACCTGGCCCGCCGGGATATCGAGGTCGACGTGTTGGAGAGCCTGCACGGCACCAAAACTCTTGGTGATGCCGTGCAGACTCAGCAACATCGATGCTGAGGACTCCACCCCCGAGCCCGCAGACTCAGAGTGTCCAACTTCGGATCCGGTGAGGCCGCTGTTCTCGGGGGTGTTGTCCATCAGCTGGGACTACTTGATGCCGTACGTCTTGCAGTCGGCGGCGAAGCTGGGCTGCGTCGAACCGGCCACGGTGGGGGTCTGCGCGGTGCACAGCGCCTTGGCGGAGATGACCTTGTCCTTGATCACGGTCTTCTGCACCATTGCGGCAGTCACCCAGGTCGGGGTCAGCAGCACGGCGGGAACCCTCTTCAGGCTGGCAATCGTGGCACTGGTGTCAGTCGCGGTGCCGTTGGCGAGGCCCGCGGGGACCTTGATGCCGGCGCGCAGGTAGATCGCCAGAGCCGCAGCGGCCTGTGCCTCAAGCCAGATCGGCTTGTAGACGGTGCCGCACTGGTAGCCCGAGATGATGTTCTGGAAACCGGTCAACGTCGCGTCCTGGCCCGTGAAGGGAATCTTCTTGGGGCTCAGGCCCTTGCTCTGCAGGTACGCAATGATCGGCGCGGCGTTCTCGTCGTTCGGCGTCACCACGGCGTTGATGCCCGGGTTGGCGGTGTAGGCACCCTGGAAGTCGGTGAGCGCAACGCTCGGCGTCCAGGTACCCGTTCCTTCGGGAATCAACTTGTAGCTCTTCTGCGTCGCGAGGACGGCGTTGTAGCCCTGGGCGAACAGCGTCGCGTTGTTGTCGGTCGGTGCGCCCTTCATGACGAACACCGTCGGGTTGGCAACGCCCCAGGCCGACACACAGGACACGAGGCCCTTGCCGATCAGGGTGCCGACGGCCACGTTGTTGAAGCTGACGTAGTAGCTACGTGCGCCACCCAAGGTCAGGCGGTCGTAGTCGATCACCTTGACGCCACGAGCCTTCGCGTACGCCTCGATGATGGCACCGGTGGTGGAGTCCAGCGGGTCCAGCACGAGAACCTTGGCACCCTTGGCGATGTCCGCCTGGGCGTCGGTGTACTGGGTCTGCGGGTTACCCTGCGCGTTCTGCACCATGTACTGCTTCGGGCTGAGTCCGGCCGCTTTGAACGCCCGCTTCAGGTACGGAGCGTCGAACTGGGTGTAACGGGTGGAGGAAACGGTGTCGGGCAAAATGACGGCGATGGAGCCGCTTCCCTTGGCGACAACGCTCTTCAGGTACTTCATGGTACTGAAATTCGTGTTGAACGTCGAGTCCTTCACGGTCGGCGTGCTCGCACCACTCACGGCGGGCAACATGGCGGCAGCAACGCTACCCACCAGGGTCACCGACGCAAGAATCCTTGCAGTCTTAAAATTCATCTCCCCAACTCTTTTCTGACGCCCGGGGGCGTCTCTCGGTTTTCGGTACATCAAACGCCATCACGCTCTTGCGCTACGGTATTGAGAACATAACACCAAACACACCAATCTGAACGCATTCGAACACACTGTGTCACGCGATTGTCACTTGGATCGTTTCAAATTATGGTCACTTGATGCACCATAATGCACAAAAGTTACTCGTCGGTATTCCTGAGCTCCGTCGTCAGGAATTGAGACCAGTAATGGTCCCCAGCAGACTCTCGACCGTGTAATCCGTGGTTAAAGAGTCTCTCACGACGCGGCCGAGGCGCAACACGATGATGCGATCGGTCACTTCGAGCACGTGGGGCAACGTGTGCGAGATGAAGAGGACGCATATTCCTTGCTCACGCGCGGCGCGGATCACCTTGAGCACTTCTTGCGATTGGCGCGCGCCGAGATGGTTGGTGGGCTCGTCGAGGATGATGACGTGCTTGGCCCACATCACGGCGCGCCCGATCGCCACGGCCTGACGTTGCCCACCCGACAACTGCGAGACGGTGCGCTTCGAGGGTGGCACGGTGATGCCCACCTTGTCGAGCTCCACGAGCGCGCGACGCTCCATCGTGCGTTGGTCCAAGAAGCCCAGGCGCCCCAGGGGGCCCCTCTTCTTGACCTCACGCCCCAGGAAGATGTTCGAGCCGATCGTCAGGTCCGGCGCGAGTCCCGAGTCCTGATAGAGCGTCTCGATGCCCGCCGCCATGGAATCGTGAGGGGACCTCCAGTGCCGCTGCACGCCGTCGACGAAGATCTCGCCCGCGTCGGGAGAGTGGACACCCGAGATCGTCTTGATCAGCGATGATTTTCCCGCACCGTTGTCGCCCACCAGGCCAATCACCTCGCCCGCGTACGCCTTGAAACTGACGTCCGAGAGCGCCCTCACGGAGCCGTAGGACTTGGAGACGTTGCGAAGTTCGAGGATCGGTTCCTTCTCCGGTGCCATCAGCGCTTCCTCGTTCCCGGACTGACCGTCTGCAATATCGCCGCCACGGCGATGAACGCCGCGACCACCACCTGGTTCCAGTAGGTACTCACGTTGATGAAGACCAGACCGTCGGTGACCACGGTCAAAATGGCCACGCCCAGCACGGTGCCCGAGATCAGACCGACCCCGCCCACGAGACTGGCTCCCCCGATGACCACCGCGGCGATCGCCTCGAGCTCGGTGCCGATGCCCGTCTGGGGCGCGCCCCCGCCGATGCGGATGTAGAAGAACATCCCCGTGAGACCCGCCAGCATGCCCGACATGACGTAGACCGACGCCACGTGGCGATTGACGTTGATGCCCGCCGCGCGCGCGGCGAAGGGATTGGACCCGATGGCGTAGTTGTAGCGGCCGTAACTGGTGAAGTGCAGCACCAGACCAAGAACACCCACGATGACCAGCACGATCAGTGCCTGCCAGGTGAAGATCCAAAATCCCGTGGAACTCCAGGTGGCTGCCACGGGGTCGTACCCGATCTGGGCCCCCTGGGAAAAGAACAACGCCAGGCCGGCGCCCGCGCTCAACGTGACCAGGGTGGCCACGAAGGGCACGAGGTTCGCCTTGGTGATGAGCACGGCGTTCACCGTGCCCACCAGCGCGCCGACACCGGCGCACACGACGGTCCCGACCAGCAACGAGGGCAGCTCACCGAAATGATGACTCTGCAGGTGCACGATGGCCTGAGCGCCCACGACCCCCGACACGGCGATGGTCGAACCGACCGACAAGTCGATGCCGCCCGACACGATGACGAACAGTTCGGCCACGGCCACCAGGGCCGCGGCCGACAGGTCGACGATGAGGTTCTGGAACTCAGAGACCGAGAAGAATCGACTGTTGTGGAAATCGAAATAGATCATCACGGCGACGAGCACGAGCAACAGGATGAACTGCTGATTGCCCACGAGACCAAGGACTCGTCGCCACGGCGACGTCACCGGCGTCTCTTCGCCACTCCCCACGGGTGTCTGCACAGTTGACACGGCACTCCCTTAGAGACGGCATCACGATACTGATGCACTGGGTATGAAAGTACAGCACGGCGCGGCGAATCCCCCGGACGCGCCGTCGACGGCGCGTCCGGGGGTTCGTCTCAGTGGATGACTAGGCCGTCTTGTAGACGTACGTGTTGCAGAGCTTGGCGCAGTTCGACGGCGTCAAGACGATGTTGGCCAACGTGTGCAGGTGCGTGATCTTGCCCTTGCCCGTCAACTTGGCGTACACCGCGTCGATGATGTCCTTGCCCTCCAGGGCCGGCTGCTGGGAGATGATGGCCGAGATCTTGCCGGCCTTCATGCTCGCGATCGTCGTGGCGTAGGCGTCGTAGCCCACGACCTTGATGCTCTTGCCCGCGGCACCCGAGGCGATGATGGCCTGTGAGGCACCCTCTAGGTCGGTGCCGTCGATGGCGAAGATCCCCGACACCTTGTTGGCGGCCAGGGCCTGCTTGAAGCCCGAGCTGGCGACCGTGGGTTGGGAGTTCGAGATGATCGGGTTCAGCGTCTTGATGTTGGGGTACTTCGCCTTCACTTCGGCGGCGAAGCCCTTGAGTCGCGCCGCGTCGGTCGAGGTGGTGATCGAGCTCACGCCGATCGCCACGACGCACTTGGCGGACGCCTTGCAGTTCTTGGCGTACCCCATGGCCGAGGCCAACGCGTCCGCGGCGGCCTGGCCACCTTGGACGTTGTTGCCCGTCACCCACGAGGTGATGTTGGACTGATTGGCGTCACCGGAGTCGACGTTGAAGACGGGAATCTTCTTCGCCACGTATTGGGCGACCAACGGCTGCAGGGCCTTGGTGTCGGTCGGCGCGAGGACCAGAGCACTGGGCTTGGTGGCGAGCAGGTTCTGGACGATCGGAATCTGGGTGGCCGCGGAGTAGACGCTGGGGTTGCCCTGCCAGACCAAGTTCATGCCCAACTTCTTGGCCTCGGCCGACGCGCCAGCCTTCATGGACAAGAAAAACGGGTCGGAGGCGGCACCGATGACGAAGGCCACCGTGTATTTCTTGGACGCGGCGTTGGCCACCGAAGCCGGTCCCCCGACGAAAGTGAAAACTGACGCGGCCAGAGTCGAGGCAACCGCCGCACCCTGAACGAGTCGCATTGAACGTGACTTCATGTTTGTGATCCCCCTTTGCCCGAACCATGAGACCATCTCACGGAGTACTGGACAACGTTGTCTCACACTAGCGACGGTGACAATTCGTGTCAAACACTTGTAACAAAAATTCGTCATTCCTTCGACGCGTCGGCGTCGCGCACGTCAAGAAAAAAAGGCGCCGGTGAAATCCCTGATAGTGGTCAGTCGGCGACCGGGGAGGGGGAGATCTCGCCCGACCCGCGAGTGATAAACGTAGTCTCGACTATCTTCTTCTTGGATGGGCTGTCGTCGCCGTCGATGCGCGCGAAGAGCATCCTCGCCGCTTCTCGGCCGATCGCGACCGGGTCTTGGGCGACGACCGTCACCGCCGGCTCCAGGGCATCGGCGAGGTCGAAGTCGTCGAATCCCACCAAGGCGACGCGTTGTTGGAGCCCACGCTCTCGAATGGCGCGCACCGCGCCGATCGTCAGAAGGTTCTGCCCGGCGAAGAACGCCGTTGGTGGATCCGTCGCGTCGAGAAGGCGACCAGCCATGACGTGCGCGCCCGCACTCGTGCGAAGATCGCGCGCGACGATCGTCGCATCGAACGTGACACCATTGGCCGCGAGGGCCTCCAGGTAGCCCTGGTAGCGCTCTTCGGCGGTGTAGAT
>JABBOA010000110.1 GCA_019352075.1 Acidobacteriota bacterium
GAAAGTAGTTCTCCCTTGGCCTTTTCGAGCGCCTCCATACCGTGCGCAGGAACCTCTGGGGGCTTCAGGCCCATCTGTTCAATGGCGTCGACGACGATACCGCCAACCAGTGCCCTGAGCGCATACTTGTGGTCGGCCGGCACGACGTACCACGGCGCCCACGGCGTCGAGGTGGCACTCAGCGCTTCCTCGTAAGCGTTCTGGTACTCGTCCCAGTACCTTCGCTCGGCGAGGTCCGCCACGGAGAATTTCCAGTTCTTGGCGGGCTCCTCCAGACGTTGAAGGAATCTCTTCTTCTGCTCCTCCTTGGACAGGTGCAAGAAGACCTTGACGATTCGTGTCTTGCTGCGATGGAGGTGGTGCTCGAAGGCGTTGATGTCATCGAAACGATCATTCCAGAACTTCTTGTTCGGACCGTCATGGGGCATCTCGTGCGCGTTGGCCAAGAGATCGGGGTGCACCCGGGTCACCAGCACGTCCTCGTAGTAGGAGCGGTTGAAAATGCCGATGCTTCCAAGGTCGGGCAGCGCCTTCGCACTTCGCCACAGGAAATCGTGCTCCAGTTCCTCACTCGACGGCTGCTTGAACGCCTGGACCTGACAACCTTGTGGGTTGACCCCCGACATCACGTGCTTGATGGTCCCGTCCTTGCCGGCGGCGTCCATCGCCTGGAGCACGATCAAGAGCGAGTACGAACCGTTCGCCCACAGCAACTCCTGCGCCGTGGAGAGTTCGTCGACGAACTCCTGGAGATCTTCCTCGGCGACCTTCTTACGTGGCTCGTTGCGGCCATCCTTCTCTCGAGGTCCTAACCAATCGGCCGCCACACGCTTGGTGCTACGCCCGTCCAGGTCCGCGGGCTCCCCCGGCTTGACCCTCATCTCGCTCAGTACGTCCTTATTCAGTTTCATGTCGCCATCTCCTCTCTGGCGCGGCACGTGAGTCTTTGACGTCGGCGTGCGCCTCGCACCACTCGCAACCCGACGACCAACGGTGCCCGCGATCTCGTGACCGTCGCGGGTGATCTCCTTGCGCTAAGGGCACGCGACAAGGTCATGGTACACGGGGCCGCCGACGTCGGTGTCGGTGTCGGTATGAAATGGGACGATGTCGGCGTGCGCCTCGCACCACTCGCAGCGCCGACGACCACCGGTGCCCGCGAGTGCGTGAGCGTCGCGGTTGATCTCCTTGGGGTAGAGGCCGCGCGGGAGTCGTGGAAGACGAGCTCGCCCGGACTGGCGTCGACGTCGGTGTGCAATGCAGCGACGCTCGCAGCCATCGCTGCCCGGTCGGCTCGGGAGCGACGTCGGGTCGCCGATGCTGCGTCGTCCGTGGCGATGGGGCAGGGATCGAGCAAGCGATACCCGCGCGACTTGACGCGGTCGGTGGCGACGAACCCCACCAGTGCGTTGCCCCACACGAGGGCTACGTAGCGCCACCTGAGGGCGTCATGGAGATGGCCGCCGCCGCGACGCACGTCGCCAGGACTTGGGGGCCGCGCACCGCCAACAAAAGAACACGTGCGAGACGGCTGGACCAGAACAAGCCGCCCGTCCGGGCTTAGAAGATCATAGGATGTCCGGCCACCGACAACGTCAAGTACATCATGGTCCGCAGTTCGAGGTGGCCGAGGCGAGAGAACCGGCCACCGAGATAGAACCTCGAAGGCGACCACGACCATCAAGATGGTGACCATCTCGAGCATGACGCGCATGTTTCACGCCTCGGGCCGATTGCGGTAGCGAACGTTGTCGTGGGCGATGGAGAGGACCGCGCCGTCGCTGCACGGGACCAGCAGCGCGATCTGCATGGCCGTCACTGGGAAGAAATTGAAGATTAGGAGCCCGAGCGAGATGAACACCAGGACGCGCAACGTCTCGGCGATGCGGTAGGCGGCGTCGCTGGCCTCCGCTGGTGGATCTCGCGGCTCTCCTCGATCGCGTCGATGATGACTTATAGGCCTGGCGTGGTGAGCACGATCGAGGCCGCCGCGCGCCGCGTCGGACAAGCGCCATCGAATCAGTAGGTCTACGCCGGACGATCGACATCAGTATCCGGGTCCGATTCCAGGGCAAATGAGGCGGAGGAAGGACGTACGACTCTTACCGACACAAGTGTCGGTAAGATGATGTCGTGACCACGATCTCTTCGCCCACCCCCAATCCGCGTCGTTGGAGAGCCCTACCATTCATCGCTCTCGGCGTCTCAATGATCATCGTGGACGCAACCATCGTCAACGTCGCGATCCCTTCCATCATCAAAGAGATCGGTCTCACGGCGACGCAATCAGAATGGCTGAACTCGATCTACTCCTTGGTCTTCGCCGCCCTCCTCATCACCGCTGGTCGAGCCGGTGACCGATGGGGTCGACGAAGGCTCTTCGCCCTGGGCACAGTGATATTCGTGGCCGCAAGCCTCGTGGCGGCCACGTCACCGAACGGTGGGGTGCTGATCCTCGGACGTTTCCTCCAAGGACTGGGAGGTGCCCTAATCCTCCCGGCCACGCTCTCGACAGTGAATGCCCTGTTCATCGGCAAGGAGCGAGCGATCGCATTTGCCGTCTGGGGTTCCACTATCGGCGGTATGGCGGCGGTGGGACCGCTCCTTGGCGGATGGCTCACCACTGACTTCTCCTGGCGCTGGGCATTCCTCATCAATCTCCCGATCGGTCTGCTGGTGCTGACGGGAATCCTCCTCTTCATCCCTGAAACCTCCGACCCGAACTATGAGCGCGGAGGTGACCTGGGGGGTGTCGCACTCACGGTGATCGGCCTGTCGGCCATTGTCTTCTCCCTCATCGAGGGCGTGAACTACGGCTGGTGGCGCCAGACGAGTCGCTTCGAACTGGGACCGCTCGCGTGGCCTCGTTCGTCGATCTCGATCATTCCGCTATTGATGGCCTTCGGCGTCGTGTGTCTTGTGGCCTTCATCCTTTACGAAGGTCGGCGCCGACGAGCCCACCAACCGGTACTCGTCGAACTCTCGCTCTTTCGAATCAAGAGCTTCGCCGCGGGCAACGTCGCCGTATCGGTGGTGTCGCTCGGCGAATTCGGCCTCCTCTTCGTCCTCCCCTTGTTCCTGCAGAGTGTGCTGGGTTACTCAGCGCTGGGCACCGGCGCGATCCTGCTGGCCCTCGCCAGTGGCACGTTCGTCGCCGGCGGTATGACTCCTCAACTTGCTCAGCGAGTCGGCGCACGCGGTGTCGCGCGTCTCGGGCTCGGGCTCGAAGTTCTCGGTGTCCTCCTCCTGGCCCTCATGCTCTCACCGACCGCATCCTTGTGGGCCCTCGTGCCGTGGCTCTTCACCTACGGTCTCGGCGTCGGCATGGCCACGGCTCAACTCACGGGCGTGATCCTCACGGAGGTTCCGGTTGCGGTGAGTGGCCAAGCGTCCGGTATCCAGAGCACCTCGCGCCAGGTCGGCTCAGCCATTGGCGTGGCGATTCTCGGCATGATCTACGTCACCGATATTGGTTCGCGCACCTTAGCGACGGTGAGTGCCATTCCCGGCGTGAGCGGGGAAGAGGCCGCTCGCACGGCTACGGCCATTCGCGCCTCGGGCGGGACAGCGCTGTCGGGTCTCCGCCATGTTCCTCATGGTGACGCGATTGTCACGGCCGCCTCCCGTGCCATCACCTCCAGCGCTCAACTCGTCTTCGCGGTGGCGGGCTGCTTCATCCTGGTCGGCCTGGTGGCAACTTTCCTGCTCCCTCGCATCAGAGACGCCCAGAACGATGTCGAGGGCCGATAGCCGTGCCACGCATCAACGCCGCCACGCTCGCCGAGCACCAGGTGCTTCAGCGTCAGGCCATCATCAACGCCGCCGTGGATGTCCTCGCAGGCGGTGAGGCGACCACTCTCGATGTCGGTATTGTCTCGCGACACGCGGGCCTGGCCCGCACGTCGTTGTACCAGTACTTCGACTCTCTAGCTGGACTCGTTGCCTCAGTCGTCATCCACGCGTGCGGGGCTCGGCGGAAAGCCCTCAGTGACATCCCCGGTGACGGCGAACCCGCTGTCGCTGAGTATGTGTCGCGGGCACTCTCTTTCGCCCTCAGTGACGTCGGTCGCGCGGAGCGTGCGCTAACCCGTGGCGACCTCCCTGCACCGTGCCGTGAGCAACTTCTCGAGTTGCGCGCGGACGCGCGGCGCCCGTTGATCCGCCTCCTCGCTGATCGGGGGCACGCCGAGCCCGCCATCGAATCTGAAATCTTCGATGCGGCATTGGAGGCTGCGGCCGACATGGTGATCCGTGGATGTCCGCGGGAGTCCACTGAGCGGGCTCTTGGAACACTCCTCATCCACCGTTGAAACCGGAGCCTGGCAGAGGATTCTTGGACCGGACGACCGATCCCTCATCGTGGACTATGCCTACTGGGTGGCGGGAGAAGTGGAGAATACGGCCAACTCGCGGCGCAGAGTTGTCCGCCTTCCCTCCTAGAGAGTTGTCCGTCTTCCCTCGTAGGAGGTCATGCACACCTCGGTCTTCACCGTGTGCACATCCCCTGAAGTGCGGTTGGCTTCCCTGGTCTGTGGATGATCGCGGGTGAAGTCATGATGCCCACCTAGCGACACCCTCTTATCTCCCTTGAGAAGAGGATTCGACCGGTGTCGTTGCCGCGATTGTGGGCCCCGATGTCCGAGGCGAGTACGATCGAGGATTCTGGCTCGTCAAAGGGCAAATAGCGGACCGCCGTCACGCGCTCGCTCACGTCGTTCCACCAGCGTGTAGGATGACGCTGTCGATCGAACCATCTCGGATTTCGAAGCCGAATTTATGACTCAGTGAGCCAGTAGTGACTCTGCTCTCGATGACAGAGATGAGGCAACACAATGGTTCGCAAGTTCACTCTCGTTCTCATGACCATGAGCGCACTCGCTCTGGGCATTGCGCTACCGTCGGGCGCGTCGACTCCCGTGGCCTTCACCCTAACTTCGGGCGCGCTGTCGATCAGTTCACCGAGTGCCGGCGTCTCGCTCGGCACTCAGATTGCCTCAACGACTTCCAGCACGATGTCCGGTTCGTTGGGTATCGTGGCCGTTTCGGACCAACGTGGTGGTACTACCACCTGGACGGCGTCGGTAATTTCCACAGCGTTCACGCCCCCGTCGGGACCGGCCGACCCGGCGAGCAACGTCAGCTACTCGGCAGGTCCGGTCGTGGTCTCCGGTCCCGTGGTGGCCACGCCCGTCACGGTCACCGATCTGACGGGTGTTGTCCCCATCATGACCGGTGCGAGCTCGGGGATCAGTACCGCAACCTGGTCGCCGACGATCTCGATCGTCGTGCCTGCGAACTACGCACCGGGCGTCTACACCGCGACAATCACGAGCTCGGTCGCGTGAGTGGTCGTCCCTAGGACCGGGCGCGTCGTTCGTCTCGTCGTGGTTCTCGCAGTGGCCGTGGCCAGTCTGACTGGCACGACCGCATCATCACCAGCATCGGCCTCACCGCACTTCGACGGTATCGGGGTACGCCTCATTGCAGACGCCAAGAGTTCTGCACCCAGTCCCCTCGGACTCGCGTACATCGTCGAGCGGATGGCCCCGGGTAGTCGCTTGTCGCGCCAGATAGAGATCAGCAATACCACCCACCGAGTGGCTGACGTCACCGTCTACCCTGCGGCGGCCGGCCTCGTCGACGGGACGTTCTCGTTCGCTGCCGGTAGCACCAGTAACGATCTGTCCCATTGGACTTCCCTCGACTCGGCCAACCTGGCGCTGGCGCCCGGAACGACGGCGCGCGAGGTGGTGACGATCACGGTCCCGAAGAGTGCCCCATCGGGCGAGCGTTACGCCGTTGTCTGGGCACAGGTCGCCACGCCCTCGCCGGCTCAAAGCGGCGTGGGGCTCGTCAACCGCGTGGGGATACGCATGTACATCTCGGTAGGCGCGGGTGGTCCCCCCGCCGCGGAGTTCACCATCGGGCAGATCACGGCCTCTCGCGCGCCAGACGGGGATCCCGTGGTGAGCGCCGAGGTGCACAACGTCGGGCGCGGTGCCCTCGACATCACCGGCAACGTGGTCCTGACCGGCGGACCGGGTGGTCTATCCGCTGGGTCGCATGCGATCGCACTGGCAGCCCCGCTCTCGTCGCGACACTCGGCGACCGCGCATAGCGAACTCAGCCGCCAACTTCCAGCGGGACCCTGGCGCGTGAAACTCACGTTGCAGAGCGCGGGCACCCGGCACAGCGAAGTTGCGACGCTCAAGTTTCCCGCACAGGTCATGCGCGCATTTCCTACTTCTCTCGCACTCGGCGCACTGATCGTCCTCCTGGGCGGTGCCTTCATTGTGATTTCTCGCCAGCGCAAGCGTTTCGCGCGTCGGGATCGACACTGACACGTCCCGGGCGAATCGCCAGACCTCAGACGCACCGTGGCGTCGCGTGATGTCGATCATTCATGAGAATCCAGCGGATCCTGGGCGGCACCCCGTGCACGGGCCAAGTGAGCAATCGCGCTCACTTGCTTGGGGAGAGCAGAGGCACGTGCAATTGCCCAAGGTCTCTTTGCCAATACTGGACGCTAGCGCGCCCCAATGGCCCCCGGAGAGAACGACGGCCCCGGATTTCCCTGGACCTTCGACTTCCGTGGCGGGGAGACTGTGACG
>JABBOA010000111.1 GCA_019352075.1 Acidobacteriota bacterium
TACGGTCTGGGCGAGTTCCTCGACCACTATCCCAAGGCGCTCTCGGGCGGGATGCGCCAGCGGGTGGCCTTCATGCGAACCCTGGTGACCCACCAGCAGTTGCTCCTGCTCGACGAGCCCTTCGGGGCGCTCGACGCCCAAACACGACTCGACATGCAGCGCTGGCTGCTCGACGTGTGGCGAGAATCGGGACGTACCGTTCTCTTCATCACCCACGACGTGGACGAGTCGATCTTCTTGTCCGACCGTATCCTGGTCATGTCGCCGCGGCCGGGGCGCGTCGTCGCCGACCTGGAGAACCCCCTGGCACGCCCCCGCGACATCGACGTCTTGACCGATCCGACGTTTGTCGCCCTCAAGGGCCGGATCATGCACCTGCTGCACGGGGGCAACGCGTGACTCGCAAGGTAGTCCTGCGGGTGGTGACGCCCTTCGCCTCCATTGGTCTGCTGCTCCTCGTGTGGCAGGCGGTGGTGGTGGGCTTCGACGTGCAGCCCTACGTGGCGCCGCGACCACTGGTGGCCATCCGGGCGGTGAGCGACAACTGGGGTGTGTTGTGGCCCCTGGTCCTCGAAATCATCCGAGAGACGGTGTTCGGTTTCCTCGGGGGGGCCCTGATCGGCGTTTTCTTCGGGGTGCTCATGTCCAAGGTGCGATTCCTGCAGCGGATCATCTACCCCCAGCTCATACTCTCCCAGGCGGTACCCGTCGTGGCCATCGCCTTCCCCCTCACCGTCATCCTCGGCTTCGGGTCGGTGAAACCGATCATCGCGATCGTCATCTGGATCGTCTTCTTTCCGGTGACGGTGAACGTGCTCGACGGACTGAGTCACGTGGACCAGGACTTGTTGAATCTGGCTCGCGTCTACGGCGCGTCACGCTGGCGCACGTTCGTGCAGATCGAAGTGCCCGCCGCGGTGACGCCGCTCTTCAGCGGTCTGAAGATTGGTGCGACCTACGCCATCACCGGCGCGTTCATCGGTGAATTGGTCTCACCCCCACTCGGGGGCACCAATCTGGCCCTCTACGTGGAACACGCCAATTCGAATTTTGATCCCGCCTCGGTCTACGGGGTGACGTTGCTCATGGCGGTGATCGGTGTCACCTGGTTCCTCCTCGTCGTGGGGGCGGGAGTGCTCGCCACGCCCTGGGAACGGCGCTCGGTGGCGCGACGCTGGCGACGCCGCACGATTGCGACCCCCGAAGCCGCCCACTAACCTCCATAGGGGGACTACACAAAAGGGAGCGCGAATGAAGATTCGTCTGGTCGGGGCAGTGGCATTGTCCGCATCGTTGATGACGGTGGGGTTCACCGTGGCGAGCGGGCCGTCGGTGGCCGCGCCCCTCAAGTCGGTCACGTTCGCGTACGACTTCCCGGGGCCGGATTTCGAATTGATCCCGGTCGTGGTGGCCCAGAAGGAGGGTTTCTTCGCCAAGGCGGGACTCAACGTGACGGTCAAGTTCCCGCCCAACACCTCGACCACCTCGCTCATGCTCTCCACGGGCGCCGCCAACGTGGGCTTCGTCACCACCACCGACATGGGCGTCGCGGTGGACAAGAAGGTGCCGCTCCTCTCGATCGCCAACTACTCGATGTCGAACAACTGGGCGCTGTTCGCCAAGCCGGGGGTCAAGCTCGACGCGGCGCACCTGAGGTCCCAGCTCAAGGGTAAGCGCATCTTCTCCTACGGCGACACGTGGACCGAGGCGATGTTGCCATTCGTCTTGAAGCACGCCGGGCTGACCGCGTCGCAGGTCAAGATCGTGACGGACCCCACCGCCATCGACCTGAACTACCTGTTGGCGGGCAAGGTGGACATCTCGACGTCGACCACGAACTACGAGATCCCGGGCTTCGAGGGCGCCAAGGTCAAGGGCAAGTTGACCCAGCTGCTCGGATCGGCCGTCGGCGCCCCGAACATCCCCATCTGGGACTACGCCACGACCAAGGGCTACGCGTCTTCGCACGGCGCCAATTTGACCGCCTTCATGTCAGCCATCGCCAAGGCCACCGCGTGGGCGGTCGCCCGGCCCACGCAGGCCGCCGCGCTCTTCGACAAGACGTACCCGCAGAGTGGCTACACCAACGCCTACAACCTGTCGGGTTGGAAGTTGACCATCCCGTTCCTCAAGAACGCCAAGGGTCAGTACTTCGTCGAGACGACGGCCCAGTGGGCCACGTTATCGAGCGCGCTCAAGTCCATTGGTCTCATCGCCAAGGTTCCCGCGCCCTCGTCGTACTTCACGAACAAGTTCCTGCCGGCGTCATGAGCGAGTCGGTCCCGTACCGGGCCGCGGTGGTGGGCAGTATGAACACCGACCTGGTGGTGCGGGTCGCGCAGTTGCCCCGCCCGGGGGAGACCGTCGTGGGCGACGACGTGCGGCGACTGGCGGGGGGCAAGGGCAACAACCAGGCGGCGGCCCTCGCGAGGATGGGCGTCGACACGTCGATGGTGGCGTGCGTCGGGCGCGACGAACTCGGTGAGTGGCTGACCAGCAATCTGGCCGAGATGGGTGCGGACACGTCGCTCATCCAGCACAGCAGTCGTCCCACCGGATCGGCCTACATCACCGTCGACGACGCGGGGGAGAACCAGATCGTGGTCTCACCCGGGGCCAACGCGGACCTGGACCTCGCGCACGTGGACCTCGACCCCTTCGACGTGGTCTTGGCCCAGATGGAGGTAGCGGCCGACGTCGTCGACGAGCTGGCGCGACGCACGTCCTCACTGATCTTGAACGTGGCGCCAGCTCGTGACGTCAGCCCCGCCACCCTGGTGCGTTGCGCGGTGGTCATCGCCAACGAACTCGAGGCGGAGCGTCTCGACCTGGACGAGCTCGCGCACTGCGTGGTCACTCGCGGCTCGCGTGGCGCCGTGCACTATTCCTTCGGCGACGTGGTCGCCGAAGAACCCGCCCCCGTGGTCGACGCCCTCGACACAGTGGGTGCGGGCGACGTCTTCTGCGCCGCGTACGCCTCGCGCTACGTGCGTAACGACGAACCGGGCGCCGCGTTGCGATTCGCCGTAGCGGCGGGCGCCATGGCCACCCTGGCTCCCGGGGCCCAGGGGGCCCTCCCCTCGACCGACGAGGTGACGCAGTGGCTCGACCGCGCGTCCTAATCGACACCGACCCCGGGGTCGACGACGCGGTCGCGATCCTCCTCGCGCTCGCCAGCCCCGAGATCGACGTGGTCGCGGTCACCGCGGTGGCCGGCAACGTCCCGCTCGCCAAGACGGCGCTCAACGCACGGCGCATCGTCGCCCTGGCGGGGCGCGGGGACGTGCCTGTCGCCGCAGGTCGTGCCCAGCCGCTGAGCGAGCCCGTCGTTGAGGACAGCGTGGTGCACGGACGCGACGGGCTCGGGGACCTCGACTGGGACGAGCCCGCCGTTGCCCTCGATCCACGCGACGGCGTCGAGTTGATCGCGGAGATGATCGGCGCCGGTCCTCTCACCATCGTGGCGATCGGCCCCCTCACGAATCTGGCCGTCCTCCTGCAACGCCATCCGGGTATCGACCGCGACGTCGAGCACCTGGTCATCATGGGTGGGGCGTCCTTCCAGGGCAACGTCACCCCCGCGGCCGAGTTCAACATCTGGGCTGACCCCGAGGCTGCGCGCGTCGTCTTCGACGGCGCCTGGCGCATCACTCTCCTGCCCCTTGATCTGACGCATCAGGCGTATCTCGATGACCAGGACTTGGACTACTTCCACTCGCTGGGCACCGAGGTGGGCCGACGGGTCGCCGCGATGCTCGAACCCTACGCACAGTTCCACGATCGTTGGTACGGCACTCGTGACGTCATCATGCACGACGCCATGGCGGTCTACGAAGTCCTTGACGACGCGGCAATCCAGAAGCGGGGCGTCCGGGTGGCCGTCGAGACCGATGGTGTCCATTCGCGCGGCGCGACGTTCATCGACCGGCGACGCGAGAACGCGGACTCCCCCGTTCGCGTCGGCGTCACGGTGGACAACGACCGATTCCGAGCGCGACTGCGTGAACGCCTCGCGTCCTTCGTGGACTAGTCGGCCAGGGTGAGCCAGTGCTCCTCGGCGACCGCGAGATCCTTCAAGACCTTCTCGAGTTCGGCACCCCACTTGGCCTGCTCGAGGTAGTCCGAACTGGTGGCGATTTTATCGCTCAGCGTCGCGCGGCGACGCTCGAGGCGCGTCATGTCCTTCTCCGCGTCGCGCAAGAGCCGTCCCCGTGAGACGTTCGACGGCGTCGGCACTGCGGGGGCGGGACCGCCGCCGGGCGCCGGGCTCGGGGCCAGTCCGGCGGCTCGAGCGATCCACGCGTCGATCCCGCCCGGGATGTCCTTGATGGCGCCGTCGGGGTGGACCTCGAGGAGTCGGTCGGTGGTGCGCGAGAGGAACGTGCGGTCGTGACTGACGACGACCAAGGTGCCGGGCCACTGGCTCAGGAAATCTTCGAGCAGTCGGATGGTCTCGAGGTCGAGGTCGTTGGTGGGCTCGTCGAGGAACAAGACGTTGGGTCGCTGCGCGAGCGCGAGTAACAATTGGAGACGTCGGCGCTCCCCGCCGGAGAGTTCGCGGGCCTTGGACTTCGGTAGCGCGCCGGTGAACCAGAACCGCTTCATGAGGGCCACGTCGGCCAGCGAACCGGGAATGCCCTGGGGGCCGGCGACCAGTTCCTGCACCGTCAGGTCGAGGTCGAGGTCGCCGTCGCCCTGCTCGAAGTGGGCCGCCACCACGGTCGGCCCGTGCTTGAGCGTCCCCGACGTGGGCGCCATCCGTTGCGCCAGGAGGTTGACGAAGGTTGACTTACCAGCGCCGTTGGACCCGACGATGCCGACGCGGTCGCCGGGTCCGAGCTCGAGACTGACGTCGCGCACGACGAGGGTCGATTCGCGGTACGCGTAGGAGACCTGATGGGCCTTGATGACGGTGTTGCCCAAGCGCGGCGTCGCGACCATGAAGTCCAGGGAGCCGTCACGCGCCGCCGCCGCGGCGCGAGTGGAGAGGAGGCGGTGCGCGGCGTCGATCCGTGCCTGGGGTTTGGTGGATCGCGCCTTCACCCCGCGACGAAGCCACGCCAACTCAGTGCGCGCGAGGTTGCGTCGCACCTGTTCGGCTTGCTGCGACTGAGCTTCGCGTTCGGCCTGAGCCTCCAGGAGTCTCGCGTAGCCCCCCGCGTGCACGTAGGTCGTCCCACGGTCGATCTCCACCATCCGAGTCGTCACCTGATCGAGGAGGAAGCGGTCGTGACTGACCAACACGACGGCACCGCGGAAGTTCGTGATCTGGTTCTCCAGCCACGAGATGGCGTTGAGATCGAGATGGTTCGTGGGCTCGTCCAAGATGACCACGTCGTGGGCCCGAGAGAAGAGGCGCGCCAGGGCCACTCGCTTACGCTGCCCACCGGACAACTCGTCCGTCGCGAGGTCCACCGCATCGAACATGCCGAGCCGATCGAGGGCGGCGTCGATCTCCCATCCGCTCCCCAGCGCGTGGCGAACACTGCCCTGTGGCAGGTCGGGGATCTGTTCGAGGTAGCCCACGTGAAGTGTCTTGGCCCGGCGGATCTGACCGCCGTCGGGCGTCAGGGTGCCGGCGATGAGCTTGAGTAGCGTGGATTTTCCGGCACCGTTGATGCCGACCACGCCCAGGCGATCGCCGCTGGAGATGGTGAGCGAGAGCCCCTTCAAGATTGTCCGCTCGGCACCCTCGACGGAGACGTTTTGGAGATCGATCAGAATGGCCACGCCCCAGAGAGGTTAGTGACCTTGTCGAGACCTCGCGTCACGGACCCGCGATACCGTCGCGGCCCGGTGAGCAGGCGCCCGAGGCCAGGCCGACGTTACCGCGGGCGTGACTCGGGGGAGTCCGGGTCCGCTGGTCGTCGCCTGTCGGTTCTCGGCGACACCCTTCGAAAGGACGCAATCTTGATAGGGTTGTAGGAGAAATTGAGCAGATTTCGGCGAAGTTCCTGATTGCGATGGTCAAAACTCGAAGGTTCGTCGTAGGGCCGCGAGGGGATGATGACCGATACAGTTCGTAAGGGTCGCCGCCGACTGGTCAGCGACGACGAGATACTCAGTGCGGCTTTCGAGTCCTTCGCCGCGACGGACTACGACGCGATGTCCGTACGCCAACTCAACGCCGCGCTGGGGCTGAGCCACGAGACGGTCCGTCAGCGCTTCGGCTCGAAACGCGAACTCTATCGAGCGGCCGTGGACTTCGGTGTCGCTCGTTTTTACGGACTGCTGGCCGAGGAGCGAATGGCGCTACCCGCGGCGCAGGACGATCTCGCGGAGCTGCGGCACATGACGCGTGCGTTCATCACGGCGTCGATTCGCCTGCCCCAGTTAGCGAACCTGGTCAACCACGAGGCCGCCAGCGCCGGTGATCGCCTGGATTACATCTTCTCGACGGGTTTCGCGCCCGGGATGGCGATGTTCGCGGACATGCTCGCGCGTCTGGCCGAGCGCGGCGTCATCTACCCGATCACCGCGCGCGACGCCTTCTTCATCATCGACGCGGG
>JABBOA010000112.1:0-4738 GCA_019352075.1 Acidobacteriota bacterium
GCGCACCAGCGATGTCTTAAAGGACCCTGTGACGGGTCGCAGAATTGGTTGAGAGCGTCACGATGGATCACGCGACCAGGGAATTTGAACGCGACGTCGTCGTCGCTGATGAGACCGATGATTCATTCGACGCCTCACGTGCAGCGCGGGGCGAGGGATAGGGAACGCGTCGCTCGGCGCGTGGTTAGGGTGGCGACGAGGTACCTCGCGTGCGAGTTCGACGACGGGTCGTTCGCGCGCGAGCGCAATCGTTCGCCAAAGGTGGTCCAGAAAATGCTGAATGCGAGTCGTACCCCGGAGTCGTCGCCAGGTCGGGCGGACGCGTCCTCGTCCAGAGCGGACGCGTTCGTTTCCTCACGGCGGCGCGAGTTCGGATCGCAGGGCCCCCCGAGTCAAGAGGCGCTCGCCACCATCTTCCCCGGGATCGCCGACTACGCCTTCCTCTCCGACTGTGAGAACACGTGCCTCGTGGCGCCCACCGGGTCCATCGAGTGGCTCTGCCTGCCACGGCCCCACGACCCCAGCGTGTTCGGAACGATCCTGGACCGCGCGGCCGGGTCCTTTCGCCTCGCGCCCGCGGACAGCGCCGTGCCCGCGCACCGTCAGTACGTCCCGGGGACGATGGTGCTGGCGACCACCTGGCAGACGCGCAGTGGCTGGCTGATCGTGACCGACTTCATGGCGATCGGCCCGTGGTATCGCACGGGTGACCGATCCGATATGCACCGGCGCACACCGGGCGACTTCGACGCGCGTCACTGCCTCGTGCGCACGGCCACGTGCCTGCACGGGACCGTGGACGTGGTGCTGAACTGCGAGCCATCCTTCGACTACGGTCGCGCCGACGCCCGCTGGGAGTACACCGGCGAAGGATACGACCAGGTCGCGACCAGCAACGCCGACTTCGAACGACTGACCCTGACCGGCGACATGCGTTTTGGCATCGAGGGACGCGCGGTGCGCGCCCGGCACCGGTTGACCGAGGGTGAATCACTGTTCGCGGTCCTGGACTGGGGGAATTCGACACCGTTCACGACGCGCGCACAGGTGGATCTGTGTCGCGCCGAGACCAGCCGATTCTGGCGCAACTGGCTCGACGGCGGGCGTTTCCCCGATCATCCGTGGCGCGAGTTGCTCCAGCGCAGTGCGCTGACCCTCAAGGGTCTTTCCTACGCGCCCTCGGGCGCCATGTTGGCGGCGTCGACGACGTCGTTGCCCGAGCAACCGGGGGGGCAGCGAAACTGGGACTACCGCTACACGTGGATCCGCGACGCGGCGTTCGCGCTGCGATCGCTGCATTCGCTGGGCTTCGACACCGAGGCGGACGACTTTCTGGCGTTCTTGGGTGACGTCCTCGAGCCCCGCCACGCGCCGAGTAGCCCGTCGACGACCCGCGGGGACCTCCAGGTGCTCTACCCCGTGGACGGCGCCACGGCGGTACCCGAGTTCGAGCTCGACCACCTGACCGGACACGTGGGTAGCCGACCGGTGCGCACGGGCAACGCCGCCTACAACCAGACGCAGTTCGACATCCTGGGCGCGATCGTGGACTGCGTCTTCGAGCACACACGTTCGCGTGATTCGCTCAGCGAGCGTTCGTGGCGCATCGTGGTGCAGGCCGTCGAGACGGCACTCAAGGACTGGCGCGAGGTCGACCGGGGGATCTGGGAAGTCCGTGGCGAGCCCAAGCACTTCACGTTCTCCAAGGTCATGTGCTGGGTCGCCGCGGACCGCGGCTCACGGCTCGCGGCGCTACGCGGCGAGAAGGAGCGCGCGGACGTGTGGTGGCGGGCGGCCCGAGAGATCCACGCCGACATCTGCGAGAACGCGGTGGGCGCGGGCGGTTATTTCGCGCAGTCCTACGGATCGGAGGAGCTCGACGCCTCGCTGTTGCTCCTGGGTTCGCTCGGATTCTTACCGGTGCAGGACCCGCGGATTCGCGCCACCGTCATGGCGATCGCCGACGACGCCGACATGTGCGACGGCGCCTTCGTGTATCGCTACCGGCCCGAGACCACCGACGACGGCTTGGGAGGGCAACCCGAGGGCAGCTTCTCGGCGTGTTCGTTCTGGCTGGTGTCAGCCCTCGTCGAGATCGGTGAGCTCGAACGTGCGCGCGTTCAGTGCGAGAAATTGGTGGGCGCGGCGAGCATTCTGGGACTCTACGGTGAGGAGATCGAGCCGGCGACGGCTCGACACCTGGGCAACTTTCCCCAGGCGCTCACCCATCTGGCCCTCATCAACGCGCTGTTGGACGTGATCGAAGCCGAGCAGCGCACCCTGGGGCGCAGCATTGGGCCCGCGGGTTCGCCCAGTTGGTGGAGCGCCGCGGGGACGACGGACCGACCTGGTTCGGTGGGCTAGATGGAGGAGATCGATTCCGTGCTGGAACACAGCCGCACGCAGGTGGAGACCAACTGGGGGTACCGTCGGCATCCGGATTCGTCGAGCGACCCCGACGGCGACGTGGCGACCCCCCTCGCGACGGTCACGGCTGACTTCGTCGTTGTGGCCAACCGCCTGCCGGTTCAGCAATCGTCCTCGTCCGACAGCGACGAGTGGCGCCCCAGTCCCGGCGGGTTGGCTTCGGCCCTGACCTCGGTGCTCCAGAGTCGCAACGGACTCTGGATCGGCTGGCTCGGGGGCACCGCACCGGCCGACGCACCGACGCAGTACGAGGGAATCCGCATGAAGGCGGTCTCGATCTCGTCCGAGGAGTACGCCGACTTCTACCTGGGGTTCTCCAACGCCACGCTGTGGCCGCTCTACCACGACGCGATCCGCGCCCCGACCTTTCACCGCACGTGGTGGCGGACCTATCAGGAGATCAACCGACGCTACGCCGCCGCCGCCGCCGAGTCGGTGGCCCCCGGGGGGACCGTCTGGATCCACGACTACCAGTTGCAACTCGTGCCCGACATGCTGCGCCGTCTTCGCCCGGACGTGCGCATCGGCTTCTTCTTGCACATCCCGTTTCCGCCCAGCGAGCTCTTCATGCAGTTGCCCTGGCGACGCGCGATCATCACCGGGTTGCTGGGCGCCGACCTGATCGGCTTCCAAGTGCCGCACGCGGCGTCGAACTTCTCGCGCACCGCCCGTCGACTCGTCGGTGCGACCGGTACCGACTCGATCATCCAGTTCGAGGGGCGGATCATTCGCGTCGGTGCGTTTCCCATCACCGTCGACAACGCGCAGATCATCGCGAAGGCGCGCGAGTCCGCGATCCGTGAGCGCGCGAGGGAGATTCGCCGCGACCTCGGCAACCCCGAGGTGGTCCTGTTGGGCGTGGACCGCCTGGACTACACCAAGGGCATCCAACAGCGACTCACGGCGATCAGCGAGATGTACGCCGACGGCCAACTGAGCGGCGATACGCACGTCATCGTGCAGGTGGCGGTCCCGAGCCGCGAGAGCGATGCGCACTACGACCAGGAGCGACATAATCTCGAACAGGTCGTCAGTGCGATGAACGGCGACTACGGTCTCGTGGGTAGCCCGGTCATTCACTACCTGCACCAGAACCTTCCCTTCGACGAGCTCATGGCCCTCTACCTGGCGGCGGACATCATGCTGGTCACTCCCTTTCGCGACGGCATGAACCTGGTCGCCAAGGAGTACGTCGTCTGCCGCACCGATTCGACCGGTCGTCTAGTGCTCAGCGAGTTCGCCGGCGCCGCCGCCGAGCTCCGCGGTGCCTTCATGGTCAATCCCCACGACCTTGACGGGATCAAGGAAGCCATCGGACTCGCGCTCAAAGCCGGCCCCAAAGAGGCCAAGGCTCGGATGCAGAGGATGCGCCGCAAGGTGCTGCGCCACGACGTGTCGGATTGGGCCCAGTCGTTCCTCGCGGCCCTGCAGCAAGGCACGAGCGCGATCGGTGACGCGTCGGGGCCACCGATCGCCGACGAGCGTTAGAGTTCGTCGACCAGTTCCGCGACCGACTTCACCACTCGCGACGGGCGAAAGGGAAATCGCGTGGCGTCGCGTTCGTCGTTGGCGCCCGAGAGGACCAGTATCGTCGCGAGTCCCGCGTCCACCCCCGCCAGGACGTCGGTCTCCATTCGGTCCCCGATCATCACGCTCGTGTGGGTCGAGGCGTTGAGCATGCCCAGGGCTTCGCGCAGCATCAAGGAGTTGGGTTTGCCGACGAAGAACGGAGCGACGCCGGTGGCCTTCTCGAGAAGCGCCGCCATGGCGCCGCAGCCGGGTAGCGACCCGTCGGGGGTGGGTCCCGTCGGTTCGGGGTTGGTGGCGACGAAGTGACTGCCCCCTTCGATGGCTCGGACCGCCGTCGCGAAGTCGTCGAAGGAGTAGTCCCACGTCTCGCCCAGGACCACGTAATCGGGTCTGTCCGCCGTTTCGCGGTACCCCGTGTCGGCGAGCGCTCGATGGACGCTCTCGCGTCCGATGACGAAGGCCGTGCCCTCGGGTCGCTGGTTCGCTACGAACTGCGCCGTCGCCAGGGCGGAGGTCCACACTCGGTCCACCTCGACCTCCAGGCCGAGTACGGCCAATTGCGCGACGACCTCGGCGGGGGTGAAGAGGGAGTTGTTCGTCAGGACCAGGAAGTGGCGACCGGTGCGGCGCAGTCGCTCGAGGAACCGGTCGGCGCCCGGGACAATCGCGCCATCATTGATCAGCACACCATCCATGTCACAGAGCCAGTCACGGTAGTTTGCGAGGTCGGCCATGACTCCAGTATTAGCGATGCGTGCACGAGTCCCGGCCCCTCCGTGCG
>JABBOA010000112.1:5321-6506 GCA_019352075.1 Acidobacteriota bacterium
CGGCACGGTGGCGACCCCGACACCGTCGGGACGTAGGTTGGCTGAGTGACACGATCGCCTTTTCACCCTATGGCGACGGAATCGATCGCCCTCGAAGCGTCGCTGACGAGGCCGCTCGGCGGCCGTTACCGCCTCGACGAGGTCGTGGGGCGCGGCGGCATGGGCACCGTGTACCGTGCCCTGGATCTGCGGCTCAATCGGGCGGTCGCCATCAAGGTGCTGCGCAGTGTCGAACACGCCGACACGATCCGCTTCGAAGCCGAGATCGAGATTCTCGCACGCCTGGTGCACCCCGGTCTCGTGCGGCTGCTGGACGCCGGTGAGGTGGGATTGCACCCGTATCTGGTGATGGACCTCGTCGAGGGCCCCAGTCTCGCCCAGCGCGTGAGCGAGGGACCGCTCCGTCGCGAGGAGACCGCCACGATCGGGTCGCGCATCGCCGCGGCGCTCGCCTACGTTCACGACGCTCACGTCATCCATCGCGACGTGAAACCGGCCAACGTGTTGCTCGCCAACTCCGGCGACGTGCATCTGGCGGACTTCGGTATCGCCCGCCTCGTCGACAGCACGAGCATCACGGTGACCGGACGCGCGCTCGGGACACCCGCGTATCTGGCACCGGAACAGGTCGAGGGTACCAGTGTCGGTCCCGGCACGGACGTCTACGCGCTCGGTCTGGTGTTGATCGAATGCCTGAGCGGTCGGCGCGCCTTCGAGGGGTCGCCGTCGGAGATCGCCGCCGCACGACTTCATCGCGATCCCGCGATCCCGTGGGAAGTCGGCGAAGGATGGCGCCACACGCTGTCGGCGATGACGCAGCGCTCGCTCGCCGATCGACTCAGCGCGGACGACGCGGTGGCGCAACTCAGTCTGCTGGCCAGTGTCGACACCTATATTGCGTCGATCACCGACCCGTGGGACGACGGTGTCGTCACGGCACCCCTCGCGGGTGCTGCGTCGTCGCCTTCCCCCGCGGCGATGACGCAACTACTCCCGCACGCGCCGGTGGGGGCGCGAGCCCGAGTGGTGCGACCTCGACTCCGGGTGACCCGCGCGGGCGCCCGCGTGATTGCCCTCGGCGCCGTCGGGGTCGCCCTGGTGACTTTCCTCGTCGTGGCCGCGCCGTGGTCGAGTTCACCCGCCCCGACCACGGCGGCCATCGCTTCACACCTGAGGGCGCCCGCC
>JABBOA010000113.1 GCA_019352075.1 Acidobacteriota bacterium
CACCGGTGCGGATGGTGTCGAGGTCCTCGCGGTTGTTCGCGTGCATCAACAAGAGACGACTCAGGCGTTCCTTCTTCGAGCCCTTGGTGGTGTTGATGACCGTGTCACCCTTCTCCAGAGTGCCCGAATAGACGCGCAAGAAGGTCAACTTACCCACGTAGGGGTCGGTCATGATCTTGAAGGCCAGCGCGGAGAAGGGTTCGGCGTCGTCGGCGTTGCGGAACTCCTCGTCCTCCTTGCCCGGCTTGGTGCCGTGCGTCGGGGGAAGGTCCAGCGGCGACGGCAAGTAGTCCACCACCGCGTCGAGCATGGGCTGCACGCCCTTGTTCTTGAAGGCGGAGCCGTTGAGGATCGGCACGCAGTGCCCCCCGAGGGTCCCGCGGCGCAAGGCGGCGTGCAGGTCGTCGGTCGTCGGCACCTCGTCGTTGAGCACCTTCTCCATCAACTCGTCGTCGTAGGTGGTCAAGATGTCGATCAGGCCGGCGTGGTAGTCCTCGGCCTGCGCCTTGTACTCGTCGGGGATCGGCACGACCTCGAGCTTCTCGCCCTTGTCGTCGTGGTAGATCGTGGCGTTCATCGCCACGACGTCGATGATCCCCAAGTAGTCACCCTCGGCGCCGATGGGCAACTGGATGACCGCGGGCACGCAGTTGAGGCGGTCGCGGATCATGTCGACGCACCGGAAGAAGTCCGCACCCGTGCGGTCCATCTTGTTGACGAAGCAGATACGCGGCACGTTGTACTTGTTGGCCTGGCGCCACACGGTCTCGGTCTGCGGCTCCACGCCGGCCACGGCGTCGAAGACCGCGACCGCCCCGTCGAGCACGCGCAGCGAGCGCTCCACCTCGACCGTGAAGTCCACGTGACCAGGGGTGTCGATGATGTTGATGCGGTGGCCCTTCCAGTAGCACGTGGTGGCCGCGGAGGTGATGGTGATCCCGCGCTCCTGCTCTTGGACCATCCAGTCCATGACCGCAGCGCCCTCGTGGACCTCTCCGATCTTGTAGCTCTTGCCGGTGTAGAACAAGATGCGCTCGGTCGTCGTGGTCTTACCGGCGTCGATGTGCGCCATGATGCCGATGTTGCGAACCTTGTCGAGGGAGATTTCGCGGGGGGTGCTCATGTGAAAATACTTTCTTTACTTACCAGCGGTAGTGCGCGAACGCCTTGTTGGATTCGGCCATCTTGGCCATGTCTTCGCGGCGCTTCACGGCCGCGCCAACGCCGTTGGAGGCGTCGATGATCTCATTGGCCAGGCGTTCGGCCATGGTCTTCTCCCGACGCTTCTTGGCGAAGTCGGTCAGCCAGCGGATGGCCAAAGTGGTCGCCCGACGGGGACGGACCTCGACGGGGACCTGGTAGGTCGTACCACCGACGCGGCGGCTGCGAACCTCGAGCTCGGGACGTACGTTCTCCAGCGCGCGCTTGAGGGCGGCCACCGGGTCGGCGCCCGTCTTCTCCTCCACCATCTCGAGCGCGGTGTAGACGATGCGCTCGGCGATGGTGCGCTTGCCGCGCTCCAGGATCTTGTTGGTGATCTGGGTCACCAGGATCGACTTGTAGATCGGGTCCGCGGGGACTTCGCGGCGTACGGCGGGACCTTTGCGCGGCATTACTTCTCCTTCTTGGCGCCGTAACGGCTACGGGCCTGCTTGCGGTCGCGAACACCCGAGGTGTCGAGCGCGCCGCGAATGATCTTGTAGCGAACACCGGGGAGGTCCTTCACACGACCGCCACGAACGAGGACGATCGAGTGCTCCTGCAGGTTGTGCCCGACGCCGGGGATGTACGCGGTGACCTCGACCCCCGAGGTCAGACGAACACGCGCGACCTTGCGCAGCGCGGAGTTCGGCTTCTTAGGCGTCACCGTGTGCACGCGGGTGCACACGCCGCGACGTTGCGGGGCCCCCTTGAGGGCCGGCGTCTTGGTCTTGGATACTTTGTCCTGTCGACCCTTTCGGACCAACTGTGCAATTGTGGGCACGCAGAACCTCTTCTAGTTGTACATCGTTCGTTACACGCACCGGCGATGCCAGTGCGCGGACTTTCTATCTTAGGACACGTGCGGTCAAATCGGCAAACCCGCCGCCCCCCATCCGGCGGGCGGCGGGTCGCACGTCTAAAGTGCCTGTTCGCCCAGCCCGTCCTCAAGGTTGGTCGCGTCGTTCTCGGGCATCGCCGACTCGTCGTAGTTCGCCCCGATGTTCTGGAACGCGCTCAGGTCCGCGGAGAACGAGTCGTCCGAGGTCAACTCCCCCAACAGGCTGGCCAGGTCCAGGTCGTCGTCGGACACCTGCGCCCATTCGGGCAAGAGTTCGGCGTCGGGCATGTCCAGGCGCAGTTCGCGCTTGTTGTAATAGTCGAGACCCGAACCGGCCGGGATCAACTTACCGATGATGATGTTCTCCTTGAGTCCCACCAGGTGGTCGCGCTTACCCTCGATGGCGGCCTCGGTCAGCACGCGGGTCGTCTCCTGGAAGGAGGCGGCCGAGAGCCACGAGTCCGTGGCCAACGACGCCTTGGTGATACCCATCAACTGGGCGCGGCCGTCGGCGGACTCCTTCGAGTTCTCCTCCAGCACGTTGTTGGTGTCGTTGAAGAGCTTCACGTCGATCATCGCGCCGGGCAGCCAGGGCGAGTCGCCGGCGTCGACGATCTGCACCCGGCGGGTCATCTGGCGCACGATCAGTTCGATGTGCTTGTCGTGGATCGACACACCCTGGTCGCGATAGACGTTCTGGACCTCTTCGACCAAGTATTGCTGGGTCTCACGGGTGCCACGGAACTTCATCATGAGCTTGGGGTCGAGGGGACCGTCGTGCAGCGGCGTACCGACTTCGATCTCCTGGCCGTCCTCGACGAGCAGGTGGCGCGCGATCGAGATCGACTCCTCCTGCACTTCGCCGTCGTTGCCGACCACCGTGAGCTTGCGTTCGCGACCGATCAGTTCGACGCGCACGACACCCGAGAACTCCGCCACCTTGGCGGCGCCCTTGGGGGTGCGGGCCTCGAAGAGCTCCACCACACGCGGCAGGCCGTGGGTGATGTCGCTCTCGGTCACACCACCGGAGTGGAACGTCCGCATGGTCAGCTGCGTGCCGGGCTCACCGATGGACTGCGCGGCGATCACGCCGACCGCCTCACCGAGCTCCACGAGTTGGTGGGTCGCCAGCGACAGACCGTAACAGGCGGCGCACACTCCCTGCACGGCGTCGCAGGTCAGCGTGGTGCGCACGCGCACCCGGTTCACCGCGGCGTCGTCGCGCAGACGTTCGACGTCGTCCATCAACAGCATCGTGCCCGCGCTCACCGTGGTGCCGTCGCTCATGGCGACGTCCTCGGCGACGACGCGGCCCCACAGCTTGGTCTCGAGGTGCGCGCGCTGACCACGGGTGTCGGCGGCGACGTGCTCGATCCACATACCCCGCTGGGTACCGCAATCGAACTCCTTGACGATCAGCTCCTGGGCCACGTCGACGAGTCGACGGGTCAGGTAGCCCGAGTCCGCGGTCCGCAGAGCGGTGTCGCCCAGTCCCTTGCGGGTACCGTGCGTCGAGATGAAGTACTCCAGGACCGAGAGGCCCTCGCGGAACGAGGACTTGATCGGACGAGGGATCATCTCACCGCGCGGGTTGGACACGAGACCCTTCATGGCGGCGATCTGGCGGATCTGCGAGGAGTTACCACGCGCGCCCGAGTCGACCATCATGCGGATCGGGTTGTCGAGCTGGGCGTTCATGGCGCGATCGGTGGCGTCACCCACTTCCTTGTTCGCGTTCGTCCAGATCTCGATCTCCTGCTGGCGACGCTCGTCGTCGACGATCACGCCGCGGCGGTAGTTGAGCTCCACCTTCGCGGCCTGCTCCTCGTACTTGTTGAGGATCTCGGCCTTCTCCGACGTCGTGACGACGTCGTCGATCGAGATCGTCAGACCCGACTTCGTCGCGTACTTGAAGCCCAGCGACTTGATGGCGTCGAGCGCGGTGGCGACCTCCTGGCGGCCGAAGCTCGCCGAGATGTCCTCCACGATCGCGCCGATCGGCGTGGCGTTCTTGCCGATGAGCTCGTTGACGAAGCGAAAGCCGAAGGGCAGGGCCTCGTTGAAGAACACCCGTCCCGGCGTGGTCAGCAGTGAGCGGCTCGCCCCCTGCACCTCGACACCGGCCCCTTCGAGGCGCACGTCGAGCGAGGATCCCTCGAGCGGACGGATCTCGATGGGTGTGCGCAGGGTGATCACCCCGTCGGCCAGGGCGTTCTCGATCTCGTACACGTGGCGAAAGACCCGGGGGTTCTGCACCGTCTCGTTCTCCGGCAGGGTCAGGTAGTACGCACCGAAGACCATGTCCTGGGCCGGCTCCGTGATGGGGCGACCCGTGGCGGGCGTGAAGATGTTGTTGGTCGACAGCATCAAGATGCGCGCCTCGGCCTGCGCCTCGGCCGACAGCGGGACGTGCACGGCCATCTGGTCACCGTCGAAGTCGGCGTTGAACGCCTTGCACACGAGAGGGTGGATCTGGATCGCCTTGCCGTCCACCAGGATCGGCTCGAAGGCCTGGATGCCCAGTCGGTGCAAGGTGGGCGCACGGTTGAGCAGCACGGGGTGTTCGCGGATGACCTCTTCGAGCACGTCCCACACCACGGTCTTGCGACGCTCCACCATTCGCTTGGCGCTCTTGATGTTCTGCGCGACCTGGGTCTCGATCAGGCGCTTCATGACGAAGGGCTTGAAGAGTTCGAGGGCCATCATCTTGGGCAGACCACACTGGTGCAACTTCAGCTGCGGGCCCACCACGATGACCGAGCGGCCCGAGTAGTCCACGCGCTTGCCCAGCAGGTTCTGACGGAATCGTCCCTGCTTACCCTTCAGCATGTCCGACAGCGACTTCAGGGGACGTCCGCTCTGACCGGCCACCGGGCGGCCGCGACGACCGTTGTCGAACAGTGCGTCCACCGCCTCTTGGAGCATGCGCTTCTCGTTGTTGACGATGATGTCGGGTGCGCCCAGGTCGAGCAACCGCTTGAGGCGGTTGTTGCGGTTGATCACCCGGCGGTAGAGGTCGTTGAGGTCCGAGGTCGCGAAGCGGCCACCGTCGAGTTGGACCATCGGACGAAGGTCCGGTGGGATGACGGGAACGGCCTCGAGGATCATGGCGCGGGGGTCGTTGAGACGATGACCGTGCGCGTCGCGGCGGTTGAAGGACTGCACGATGGCCAGGCGCTTCAAGAACTTGGCGTGACGTTGCGCCGAGAGCGGCTTGCGGCCGTCCTTGGCGTCAATCATCTCGCGCATCATGCGCTCCTCCTCGTCGAGGTCCATGCGATCGATGAGTTGCAGGATCGCGTCGGCGCCCATGCCCCCCTCGAAGTACTCGCCGTAGCGGAACTCCATCTCGCGGTAGAGGACCTCGTCTTCGATGATCTGACGCGAGTGCAGTCCCTCGAAGGTGTCGAAGGCCTGCTTGGCCAGTTCGCGCTCCTCGGCGAATCGGCTACGCACGGCGTCGAGTTCCTTCTCCGTGCCGCGTTGCAGCGCCCGGAGTTCGGACTCCTTGGCCCCGTCGGTCTCGAGCTTCGCGGCCCGGGCCTCGATGTCCTTCAGCTTGGTGTCCAGGGCCTTGGCCTCGCGCTCGGCGATCTCCAGCTGCTCCTCGACGAGGGCCTGACGCAACTCGGCGAGGTCGTCGTGACGGCGCTCGACCTCCACGTGGGTGACCATGTGGGCGGCGAAGTAGATGACCTTCTCGAGCTGCTTGGCCTTGAGCTCCTCCTTGGGCGCGGTGCCCATGAGGAGGTACGCCAGCCACGACCGCGTGCCGCGCAGGTACCAGATGTGCACCACCGGTGCCGACAGGGCGATGTGGCCCATGCGGTCGCGACGGACCTTGTCCGACGTGACCTCCACGCCGCAGCGCTCACAGACGATGCCCTTGAAACGTACGCGCTTGTACTTGCCGCACGCGCACTCCCACGCCTTTTGGGGTCCGAAGATCTTCTCGCAGAACAGACCGTCCTTCTCCGGACGCAGGGTGCGGTAGTTGATGGTCTCGGGCTTCTTCACCTCTCCCGAGGACCAACTGCGGATGTTCTGGGCGGTCGCCAGACCGATGCTCAGTTCGTCGAACTGGTTGACGTCGAGGGGACTCATGACAACTTCCTTTCTGCGGCGCGGCGAGCGTCCTCCTCATCGGATCCGCGCTCGGGTCGACTGATGTCGATGCCCAGTTCGCGCGTCACCGAGAAGAAGTCCTCTTCCGTGTCGGCGAGGTCCACGTGGGCGCCGACCTTGTCGCGCACTTCCACGTTGAGACACAGTGACTGCATTTCCTTGATGAGAACCTTGAAGGACTCGGGGATACCCGGCTCGGGGAGGTTCTGACCCTTGACGATCGATTCGTACGCGCGTTCGCGACCCTTCATGTCGTCGGACTTGACGGTGAGCAACTCCTGGAGGGCGTAGGCGGCACCGTAGGCCTCCAGGGCCCACACTTCCATCTCACCGAAGC
>JABBOA010000114.1 GCA_019352075.1 Acidobacteriota bacterium
CATGTCGTTGATTTGGAACCGTACTCACGCCTGGGACGACGCCGATTGGCGCGCCAATGCCGCCTGCCGCGACACTGAGCCCGAGTTGTTCTTCCCCGTGGGCACGACGGGTATGGCGACGGACCAGATCGAATCGGCCAAGCGCGTCTGCATCAACTGCGACGCGCAGAAGCACTGCCTCGAATTCGCCCTCGCGACGAACCAGGAGTCGGGTGTGTGGGGCGGGACCACCGAGGACGAGCGTCGCAAGTTGCGTAAGCAATGGCTGGCCGCTCGCCGTCGCATGCAACAGAACTAGGTCGCCAGTTCGGTCGGGACGACCACGCGGATGAGGGTACCCCCGCCTTCGTCATCGCCCACGGTCGTCATCTCGATCTTCCCGTTGAGTTGTGAACGAACGAGGTCGCGCACGATGGAGAGGCCGAGGCTGGTCGCGACATCCAGTTTGAAGTCGTCGTCCAGACCTCGACCATTGTCGCGAATCTCGGCCACCGCGTCGTCGCCGTCGATGCTGAGGTCCAACGTGACGATACCCACGTGTTCGTTGTCGGGTCCACCGAAGTCGATGAAGGCGTGCTCGACGGCATTGGTCAGCAATTCGGTGAGCGCCAGGGCGAGCGGCGTCGCGAGGTCCGTCGGCAGGGTACCCAGTTCTCCGTTCACCACGATCTCGACGGGGTGAAGAGCGAGGACCGTATCCTCCACCAGCAAGACGATGGAACGCACGATTTCGTCGAACACCACTTCCTCACCGGGCTCGCGCGACAGCACTTCGTGCACCACGGCGATCGATCGAACACGGCGCTCGGCTTCCTGCAGCGCGACCACGGTCTCGTGCTCGTCGCTGCGGCGGGCCTGGAGGCGCAGTAGCGAGGAGATGGTCTGCAGGTTGTTCTTCACCCGGTGGTGCACCTCGCGCACGGCCGCTTCCTTGTTCAGCACCAGGCGATTGAGTTGGCGCAGGTCCGAGACGTCGCGCAGGAGGACGACCACGCCGGTCACCACGCCGACTTCGAACAGCGGCACGCAGTGAAAGAGGATCGCCACGTCACTGGAGCGATCCACCTCCTCCATGGCGGGAATGCCGTATTCGAGGCAGCGCTCCACGACGCGCAGACGCAGCCCCGCCGCCGCGAACGTCTTGCCCTCCGTCGAGGTGTAGACCCCGAGGCGGTGCAGGGCGTTGGTCGCATTGGGCGTGGCGAACTCCACCTCACCGACGTCGTTGATCAAGATGATTCCATCGCCCACGCGGGGCATCCCCGGGCCGGCCACGGTGTCTTCGCGGTACGGGAAGGTGGTGTCGGACACCATGGAGCACAGACGTTCGAAGATCGACAGGTACGCTTGCTCGTAGAGCGACGCGGGACCCCGCAGGGGGCCCTGCAACCGCACCAGGACGGCGATGATGCGACCGTCGAAACGCACCGGTATGCACCACACCGGCACGGCCTGGTCGACCCCCGGCAATGCCACCTCGCCCGCCCCTCGCTCGCCGCTCATGAACGCCTCACGCACGAGTGGCCACTGCGACGAGGGCTGCGAGGTGCCGATGAGGTCGTCGACGATGAGCGTGGAACGGTTGTTAGGCCGCACCTGGCCGAGCACCACGAAGGATTCATCGTCAGAAATCTCCTCATCGGGCGCCACGAGAACCATGTCGGAGAAGGAGAGATCGGCGAGCAGGGACCATGACGCGGTGAGGCGCAGCAGGTGATCGATCGCCATGCTCGACAGCGAGGTGTGCTCCTCGCACAGTTCGGCGAGCGTGGTCACGGAGTGACGCGCAACGGCACCATCGTCCTGCGGCGACCCTCGTAGGACGCCAGTTCGTGGACGCCGCGCTCCTCCAACAGGGTCGCGAGGTCGTCCGCACGCGCGCCCACGCGTTCGCGACCATGCGCATCGGACGCCGTGGTGAACGTCAGCCCGCGCGCGACCAGGCGATCCAGGAAGCCGGTGGCCGGGTACTGCTCACCCACGGGCTTGAACCACCCGGCCGACGAGCACTCGACCGACAGGTCGGCCTGGGCCGCCGCGTCGGCCATTCGTTCCCACAAGGGTGCGGGGTCGTGGGCGACGTAACCGGCCACCTTGATGACGTCGGGGTGTGCCAGAACGTCGACGACGTGGGCGCCAGCCAACTCTTCGAGCGCGAGGCTGTAGTCGGCCCAGCTCTGGTCAACGTCACGGGTTCGCCACTCGGCCATATGGGCGGCATTGTCGATGTCGTCGAATTGCCAGGTGTTGAGCCAGTGCACCGAACCGATGAGGACGTCGAAGGGGTACTGGCTCAGTAGCGCGGCGACGTCATCCATCTGGTCGCGGTAGAAGTCGACCTCCATCCCCACCTTGACCGGCAGGCCCTCGGACTTGGCCAATTGGGCGAACGCGACGTACTCCTCGAGCGAATTGCGCGCGTGAAAATCGAAGTAATCGGCCATCAACGGAGCCGTCGGCTCGTGGCCCCATCGATTCCAGAAGTCGCCCACCGTCGCGCGCAATTCGACGAAGCGGTAGAGGTGTTCGGTCAGCGCGAGCTCGTTGACACCGTGACGAGCCGCCTCCTCGCAGTACTGGGCTACCTGGTCGAGGCGGTATCCCACTGAGGAATCATCGTGGCTCCACAGATGCAGATGGTAATCAATCACGGTTCACAGGGCGCCGAAGCCCACGTTACGTTCGACGGTCGAACTGAATTCCACGTAGGCGACCCGGGCCGCCGGCACGCCGACCCGTCGACCCTTGCGGTCCGTGAACCACAGGAGCTTGTCACCCTCGAGGGCCGCTTCGACGTCATTCTCCACGGCCTCCCGGTCAGCGCCCTCGGGCAACTCGACGGAGAGCTCCTTCATCGACTGCACAATGCCAATTCGAATTTCCATGACGGCTCCTGCCTCGGTAACGACCATCCCATGTTACGGCTTTAGGGCAAGATGATGGGCGTGACGTTCCATTCTCCCGCCGCGGCGGCGACCACCGCGACCCTCGCCGGTGGCGCAGACGCGACGAACGCGTCACTGGACGAGGGATCGATCGATCCGTCGACGCCGCCCCCGGTCTCGTTGGCCGCAGCGTCGCCAGGGGACGGCGCGTGCCGGGACCAACGAGGGACCCCTCGACCGGGGGATCCCGGGCCAAAACTACGGGGGGCCGGGTGCGCCACGGTGGGCGCCGCCGCGCCATACGATGGGCGAACACGGGCAGACCGAGGAACGTATGACGACTGACCGGCGCGGCGAATGGACGGCGACCATGCGGGGTAACCCTGGTGCGAACGGTCTGGTCTTCGCCCATCGCGACACCCCGCCGCCGCGGGTGGAGCCGCGCACGATCATGAGGGAACAGCGCGAAGACCTCGAAGACGCCACTCTCACGGGCGGCGCGACCCGGGCCAGGGGCGCGGGGGACCGTGCGGTCGCTGAGGTCCCCGATCGGGTGCGCACGTGCTTCGAACGCGATCGTGACCGTATTCTTCACTCCAACGCGTTCCGACGTCTCGCGGGCAAGACCCAGGTATTCGTCTTCCCCGCGGACCATCAGCGGACGCGCCTGACCCACGCCCTGGAGGTCGCCCAGGTCGCCACCGCCGTGGCGTCGGCCACCGGGCTCAATGTCGCACTCACCGAAGCGATCGCGCTGGGCCACGACTGCGGACACGGCCCGGGGGGGCACGCCTCGGAAGAGGCCTTCGACCAGTTCATCCCCAACGGCTTCCACCACGCGGTCTGGGGAGCCGACGTCGTTCTTCGGCCCCTCAATCTCTGTCGAGAGACCCTGGACGGTGTTCGCCACCACTCGTGGTCGTTGCCGACGCCGACGACCCCTGAGGGCGTCGTCGTCAGTTGGGCGGACCGTTGCGCCTACAGCGCCCACGACCTGGAAGACGCGGTCAGCGCGGGGATCGTCGCCGTCAGCGACTTGCCCGCGTCGGTCGCACGGGTCATCGGCGTGACCAGGTCGTCGCAGTTGCGAGCGTTGATCGGCGCGCTGGTGACGAGTATCGGTTCTACGGGATTGGTCGGCATGGACCGGCCCCACGCCGAGGCCCTCGCTGATCTGCGAGCCTTCAACTACGAGATGATCTATAACCGTCCCGAGTCGCTCGCGCAGGGGCGAGCCGTGATCAACGTGCTGGAGGCGCTCGTCGAGACGTTCGTCGCGTCGCCGGCGCTCATCCCTGACGCAGACCCCGATTCGAACGACGTCGTCACCGACGCCGTCACCTACGTCGCAGGAATGACCGACCGATTCGCCTTCACGACGGCCCGACGCCTCTTGGACTGGCCCGCGGATCAGTTGCCACGAGGAATCTACGACACGTTGCTGGGCGAGTAGCCCGCGGCCCTGGTCGAGGCGAGGTCCTTGCTCGCCCGCGCAGCCCGGCGCGTCGAGAACGAGGTCACCACGAGGAAGTGACCAAGGCCCTCGTCGCCCGCTGGTCGCCACGGCCATCGGGATTTATACTCCCTAGGGGTATATATACGAAAGGGGCTTGCGTGGCTCATCCGGGGTACACCGACGACAAATCGGCCGTGCTCGCCCGACTCAAGAAGATCGAGGGTCAGGTGCGCGGGGTCTCCAAGATGGTGCACGACGACCGATACTGCATCGACGTCCTCCAGCAGATCTCGGCCGTCACGCGCGCCCTTCAGGGCGTGGCGCTGCACCTCCTCGACGATCACATGAGTCATTGCGTCGTCACCGCCGTTGAGGCCGGCGGTGAGGAGAAGCGCGAGAAGCTGCGAGAAGCCTCCGAGGCGATCGCGCGATTGGTACGGTCGTGATGACGATGGCCTCGCTCTCCGCCCTCGTCGACGTGGGACGGGGACTACGCGAAGGTTTCTTCATGTTCTGGGAGACGCTGTGGGCCCTGATCTTGGGCTTCAGCCTCTCAGGCGCGGTCCAGGCCTTCGTCTCGAAGGATCAGATGCGCGCGAAGCTCGGGGACCACCGACCCCTGGCGATCGCCAGGGCGTCGGGTTACGGCATGGTGTCGTCGAGTTGCTCCTACGCGGCGTCAGCGATGGCGAAGTCACTCTTCGCCAAGGGTGCCGATTTCACGACCGCGATGGTCTTCATGTTCGCCTCCACCAACCTCGTCGTCGAGTTGGGCGTCGTCATGTTCGTCCTCTTGGGCTGGCAGTTCGCGGCGGCGGAATTCGTCGGAGGTCCCCTCATGATCGTGCTGCTGGCGGTAACCGGCGGTCTCGTCTTCACTGGTCCCGTGGTGGCGCGGGCGAGGTCGCGGGTCCGCGGTGAGGACGGTGGCGGCCACGACCGCTCGGCGATGTCCGAGGCGTCCTCGCAGAGTCAGGCGCAACTCGACGCACCAGGAATCGCCGTCAAACTCCGCTCGGCCGCCGCCTGGTCGGACGCATCGCGCTACGCCATGGCCGACGCCACGATGCTGCGTCGCGAACTCGTGATCGGCTACGTGGTCGCAGGCCAACTCGCTACCCTCGTACCGACACGTTTCTGGAACGACCTCTTCGTCCACGGCCACGGCCCATGGACCAGCGTTGAGAACGCCCTGGTCGGTCCGCTCATCGCCGTCATCAGCTGGGTCTGTTCCATCGGCAACGTCCCTCTGGCCGCCGCACTCTGGGCCGGCGGCATCTCCTTTGGCGGAGTGATCGCCTTCATCTTCGCCGACCTGATCGCGATGCCACTGATCCTCATCTACCGCAAGCTCTACGGTACCGCCTTGACACTTCGCATGGTCGGCCTCTTCTACGTCGTCATGGCCGTCGCGGGGCTCGTCACGCAAATCATCTTCTCAGGGTTGGGCGCCATTCCTTCGCGGCGAGCGTTCACGGTCAGTGCCGCTCACTTCTCGTGGAACTACACCACCTTCCTCAATCTCGCCTTCATAGTGGTCGCCCTCGGAGTGTGGTGGTTGGCCCGACACGCCCACCGCTTCGGCGGCGGGGTGGGCTACGCTCTCGACCCGGTCTGTGGCATGCAGGTACGCACATCGGACGCGCCGGCCACGTCCCACGTCGCGGGCCACACCTCCTACTTCTGCTCCGACCACTGCCGCGACAAGTTCGAGGCCCGTCCCGAAGAATACGGCGAGGGCGCCGCACGGGGCATCATCCGCCCTGACGTCGACGCGCAAGACGCCCCGACCTCCGTCGACCCGGTCTGTGGGATGAGCGTCGACCCCGCCACCGCGCCCGCGCACCGCGTGCACGAGGGCGTCGACGTCTGGTTCTGCAACCCCGGCTGTGCCGAGCGCTTCGACGCCGATCCGCAGCGCTACCTCGCCGTGCGCCCCGTGCCGGCGGCGACCTCCGTCGAGATCCCTCTGGGCCCCACGGCCTCCACGTCCACTCGTCGGACCTACGGCGTCGTCGATGACCGGGCCCCGGACACCTCGCTCGAGAATTGACCACCTCCTTGTCGTGTCATGACGTCACGTCACGACACCGAGGTGGACGCCGCGCACCTCAGCGGATACGGAGCTCTTGGCGATACACCCGCGCGGGCCCCTGCGA
>JABBOA010000007.1 GCA_019352075.1 Acidobacteriota bacterium
CGCTACACGACAACCGTTTTCACGTTTGCACAACTCTCACGGCCGAGCCGAAAACGTATTCTGACCCGCGCACCTAGTGGTGTCCGTTGCTGAAATTGCGAAAGGGACGGAAACGGGTCCATGACCTACTCTCGGGCGGCGCCACCTGTGTCCATCATCGACGACGACAGATCAGTGTTCGAGTAGTTGGCGAAGTCACGAACGGTATTGCATCGAGCGCAGTTGCGCACTCGCGCGCTGGTGTTGGCGGTGAATGGCGCAACACACCATGGGTTGGCTGAATTGATGATCGTGAACCCGAACCCAGTGCCAATGTGGCGACGATGATCCGACGTAGAGGGCTTGGCCGGCGCCGGAAAGATCGTGCCGGGTCGAAGACGCCAGACGTCGCCACCCGAGGTCGATGCGACTCGGTGGGGCCCGAGGTCGTTGGTCACACACATAGAGATCAGTCACGTCACCGTGCGGCGCATCTGGAAGGACCACGGTCGCCAAACCTGGAGAACCGACGCCTTCAAGGTCTCGACGACCCCTCGGTGCACAAGGCGGCACCGAGGGTGACCTGACTCGCTCGCCCGAAGCCTGCTCGCTGACACCTGCACTTCACGACGGCCAGTTCGTCGTGGCCACATGCCGCGAGTTCTGTTTCAGCCAACTCACCATCCGTCCTTTGAAGAGGGGCGTTCTCGCCGGTCGCTCCACTCGAAGTCGCGATCGGAGCGTGCACGGCTGGGAGGACGATCCTCAACCCTTCGTCTGTGGGAACCCCGCGCACGAGATGATTGCCAAGGTGCAGCGGGCCGAACGAAAATGTCCACAGCCAATTCAGCGACAGGACACCCGACCATATGGGTCATTGTTGGCGGCTGACGATAACTCCAACCTCAATCTAAGGTTCGGAGGAGTTTGAGAGCCGTAGCTCAAGGCCCACCAAGAGTGGCAACATCCAGCCACTGAAACCACACGCAGTAGTTCGTCGTGATTGTCGTTCGTCGCGGTGAAGCGACGCGCGGCGCCGTGTCGGCTCACGGCTTCGCCGTCCGGTTCACGCGATTGAGTCGTGCACTGTTGAGTCGTGCAGTACTATGTGTCGCGTGATAGGTAGCACGATGACTAAGTGGTGGTGGCCGCTGTAGAGCGGTCCGCCTCTGTCGTGTTGCGCAAGGGACCGCCTTCGGGGGGTCCCTTTCTGCTTCTCTGAGTGGGCGCCTCCTGAGGGCACCGTGAATCAGGAGGAAGCGTAATGCCAACCGATACCAATGATGAGAGTTTTGAGGTCGCTACTCGGCGAAGCGTGGGACTGGAGAACGAGCTCCAGGCCCATCCCGAGCGGTTCCGAATGCTGACGGGAGATCGTCCCACGGGTCCCCTTCATATCGGCCACCTCTTCGGGACTCTGCTCAACCGCGTCCGGATGCAAGATCTCGGTGTTGACGTCTTCGTGCTGATCGCTGACTATCAGACCATCACCGATCGCGACGCGCCCGAGCGAATGCGAGATGACGTTCTGGGTCTCGTCGCCGACTATCTCGCCGTCGGGCTTGACCCGCAGAAGTCGACGATCTTCGCCCACAGTCAGATCGCCGAACTGAACCAGCTCATGCTCCCGTTCTTGAGCCTGGTGAACGTGAGCGAACTTCAGAGGAATCCCACGGTGAAGGAGGAGTTCGCGGCCCACGGAGCGCCCTCGATGAATGCTCTGATGTTCACCTACCCGGTGCACCAGGCAGCCGACATCTTGTTCTGCGGTGCGAACGTCGTCCCAGTGGGCCGGGATCAACTCCCGCACCTGGAACTCGCTCGGCTGATCGCTCGTCGCTTCAATGATCGTTACTGTCGTGAGGAGCCGTACTTTCGTGAGCCGACGGCGCTGCTGAGCGATGCCCCATTGATCCTCGGACTTGACGGACGCAAGATGGGCAAAAGCCGCAACAACGCCATTTCGTTGTCGATGGACGAAGACGAGACCGCTCGCCTCGTTCACGCGGCCAAGACCGACGGTGAACGGCGGATCACCTTTGACCCCATCCACCGCCCCGAAGTGTCGAACCTTCTGTTGATTGCTTCGCTGTGCACCGGCGAGGCGCCAGAGAGTGTCGCCTCCGAGATTGGTGACGACGGTTCTGAGGTATTGAAACGGCGGCTCACCGAGGCCCTGAATGAACGACTGCGTCCGATCAGACAGCGCCGGCGCGACGTCATGAAGGACACGGCCCTCCTGAGCGCTCTGTTGTCGCGCGGCAACGAACGAGCCCACACGGTCGCCGCTCAGACGCTGGGGGACGTTCGCGCCCTGATGCACATGCGCTACTAGTCTCACGCATCGTTGATTCCTTCACATTTGGTGGTGACGGTACGAAGACGGGCCGTGACATGATCTACTGGTGTGGCGGAACTGTCGAACACGATCGTTCGACGCTGACGAGTTGGACGCTCTTCGTCAGTGCGTGCGGGTCTGGCGATGCGCGCCAAGTCAGTCCTGACCATCACTGACGGACTGGGCCCCTCGGCGGTCTCGCGACTCAACCTCGTCGAGGTGTTCTTTGGCATCACCACTCGACGAGCCATTCGAAGAGGATCCTCCGTGAGGGTGAAGGAGCTGGTCACCGCCATAACTCAGTTCATCGATCGGTGGATCGACCGAGGTCACCCCTTCGTGTGGACCAAGACGGCCGAGCAGATCCTTCCCCATGCACAACGTCAACCAACGTCAGACCCGCGACACCAGAAGAAGCAACGCTGAGGAGTCCGACACGCGACCCGCGGGCACCGCACGGGTCAGTTGACCCGAACCACTGCCGATGTGTCGAGCTCGAACAAGCAACCAACACGGGCGCCGAAGCGATCAGATCGCCAGGTGGCGCTTCGCACCCACGACCACATCGTCGGCCGGGCACGCGCCGCCACGGCGACGGCGGAAGGTAACCGTCGGTGACGAAGTGTCACTTCGTCCTCCGAGCCCGACCGCTCCCCGTACCCACGAGAGTACTCGCGGCCAATGACTTTACCGCGACACGACGTGACTGACGATCCGGCAAGGAATCAGCTCGTCTTCACTGAGTTGGTAACTCGCGCAGATGCGGTGGTAACCGTCGGCAACCCAGAGGGGCGTTCCCCGCACCAATAAGACGGGCGAGAGCCTCTCGCCGGTTCGTACCTTATACAGATCCTTGGCGACTTCGTGGTCGTCCTCACCCAGAAGGGGCAGACTGCTGGCCCGAAGGATGTCCTTCGCCAGGAAGTGGACGAGGTGCGACTGGCGCTTCATCGCTTTGACGATGATTTTCGCCTCGCGGGGAGCCACGAGGAGCGACAAGTAGTTGAGAGCCGCAGGAAAGTCCTTCTCCTCGGGCTGCTCCTTCCAATGCTCTGCGACCATGCTGGCCCCCGTCCTCGAGAATCGGCGGAGTACGTCGTCCGCCCCGTGAGCCTAGACCCGCGTGTCTCGGTACGACTGGTCCCTCGACGGTGCGCGGGTGGCGAGGGCGCTAGTGCCGACGCACTCTCTCGTGGCCAGATGTGTGGTCGTGGCCAGCACGCGCACGCGAGTTACGACGCGCGGGGGGGTGCCCCCTGCCCGGATCCACCCTCGGCCGCGGCGACGGAGATGTCGTCACCGCCCGGGCCGCGCAGCACCTCGGCGATGACGACCGCGAGGACGGCTCCCGCGATCGGACCCACCGCGTAGACCCAGTAATCAAAAAAGTTCGACGCGATCAGGTCTGGACCGAAGGTCCTCGCCGGGTTCATCGAGGCTCCCGACAGCGGACTGGCCCACAGACCCGCGAGGGCGATATAGCCTCCCACGGCGAAAGCGCCGAGGACGCCCACGTTCTGCGCACCCGAAGCGGTGCCGAGAATGACGCTGACGAGACCCGCGGTCAAGACCAACTCCATCCACATGGCGGAGGTGGCGGAGTGGGCGAGGGCTGGATAGTTGGCTCCGTAGAAGGACGAAACGTGCAGCACGGAGTGCAGGAAGACCGCGGCGAGGACGGCGCCAACGAACTGAACGATGACGTAGCCGGGCACGCGCCGCCACGGGAAGTCGCCGCGAAGGGCGAAGGCGAAGCTGACCACGGGGTTGAGGTGCGCTCCACTCACCTTGCCCATGAACAAGATGACCGCCATGACCATGAGGCCGGGTGCGACCACGGCGGAGGAGCGTCCCACGGTGCCCGGAAACGCCGTGTTCATCATGCCCGCACCTGCGGCGACCAGGACGAGGAAGAAGGTACCGAGCAGTTCTGAGAACAGGCGCCGCCACTCTTGGCGGGGATCGTGGAAGTTCACGGCACCCTGGTGGGCGTCGCGCACGTGCGAATCGTGAGAACCCGACGTGTCCACCGATCTACGAGCGTTCATCCTCACCACGCCTCTCCGTTCGATGGCTCGTGAGCGTCACCCTCGGCCGGCGCCGCTTCACCTGAAGGGTAGTCCCTCCCCGCGGCCGGGTTGGCACTCGCGAGCAAGACCGATGATGACGGCTCTCGCGGATGAATGGTCCATGGTCATGACTCGGTGGTCCGAGATGTCCTGGAGAAACCGAGATTTTTCCTGATGATGGTGACTATACGGATAGTCAATGGTCGAGGCTGGCCCCTCGCGGCACGGTGCACCGAGGTTCGTCATCGTACCGAGTGAAGGGAAATTCCCGAACCTCACGCAAAATTCATCCCCGCGGGGGCTGGGGGGGGAGTAACATGGAAGTGGCGAGTGGTTCGAATTGGTCGGGCTCTCGCGTGAAGAATTGAGTATTCGTGGCACAGGGCACAGTTAAGTTTTTTAATGCGGAAAAGGGCTTCGGCTTCATCTCGCGCGAACAGGGTGATGACGTCTTCGTCCACTTCTCCAACATCCAGGGTGACGGGTACAAGAGTCTCGACGAGGGTCAACTCGTCGAGTTCGACGCGGTGCCTGGCAAAAAAGGCGAAGAAGCACAAAACGTTCGCGTAATCTAGGGTTTCGCACCCTTGATCGGTGGCGTCGTCCGCGACGTCATTAGTGTGATCAGATCATCATTCTGACCGAAACATCGACACCGCCTAGGGCGGTGTCGATGTTCGTGTTAGTGGACTGGACTTGAACGACATCGCGCATCATTGCGTCGTGATCGTCGACGTCGACCCCGGGGTTTCACTACGGTCTCGGACCGGGGTGCGTAGAAGGGTCGCCGTGGTGTTGGCCGCCGCGAAAGCAGGGATGCAGCCATGAATATCGTGCCCGACGTTCCCCAGTAGTGTGGAACGTCGGGTCCTCCGTGGGGGGATTCGTAGCGCTGAAGGTGGCGCTTCGTCATCATTTATCTCCCGAAGGATGGTTCGAGTGGCTGTTTTGGCTGGTTCTTGGAATGCGACATTGAGCACCCCGATTGGCACCATGAAGGTCGTCTTTCACATCACCGAAGTCGATGGAGGACTGAGTGGCGTGGCGACCTCGGACGCCGAGTCGGTCGAGATGGTAGATATCGTGGCGGACGGGGATCGGTTGACGTGGACGCAGATGGTCACGACACCAATGAAGTTGACGCTGAAGTTTGACGTGACCGTTGAGGACGACCGAATGAGCGGCGGCTACAAGGCCGGAATCTTCCCGTCTTCAAAGGTGGAGGCCACTCGCGCGGGAGCCTGACGCCTTCCGAGAGCGGTCGCGAGCCTGTTAACTCGCCCGTTGAATCGAACGCGGTGTTGGCCTTCCGGGGAACTGGTCGCCTGAGCGCTCGCGTGGGCCGTACCCATCGGACGTTTCGACACCAGACGAGTGGGGCCGCAAGCGGGTGTCGCGAATCGGTCGCACGAACTCGGCGAATTTCGTGGATGATTTCGGGCATGGCGGATCCGGTGGCGTCGATGTGACGTCGTTCAATTCATGCCGCAGACGCCGGTGAACACCGGGAGGTGCGCGAGTGACGGACCCTGCGCGTCGTGGTACATGCGTGCGATGGAGGGTGACTGGTCGGCGAGCGCGATCGCACTCGTGGGGAGTCGCGCGAGGTGCAGTGATATCGCCAGGAACCGCACCGTCGTCGCCACCACGACGCGGAACGCGGCCTTGTCGACACCGTCGTACGGGGGGAGGTGGTGCGCGCTTTGAAGTTCGAGGAACCATTTGTCGCTCTGGTGGATATCGCGATACAACGTCACGGCGCTCGTGGGCGAGTTGCATTGGTCGTCACGACTCTGGACGACGAGGAGCGGAACGGGTCGAGGTCCAGCTGCGTAGTTGCGCGCGGCCTCCTCCTGTCCCGACAGGATCACGATCGCTTGGACCGACAAACCCGCGTCCAGACGCGAGTAGGGGACACCCTGGGGATCGAGTCCGGTGTCGTAGGCGAGGGTGGCGACGGCGTTGGCGCCGTCGGAGTGTCCCGCCAGCGCGATGTGGGCACCATTGACCAAGCCGTGGACCAGGGGACAACCCGGTGTCGCGACGCGTGACGCCTGCAGCACTCGCCTCGTGACGAACGCCAGATCACCTGGTTCGTTCGCCAAGTCACCCTCGGTGTTGGCGCCGTGCTGCGCCGCGACGGCGGAACTCTTCTCGTCGGGGAAGAACGGTGCCACCACCACGTAGCCCGCACGTGTCCACTCGTCGAGGAGCGCAGCGTACGTGTCGGGGGTCACGTCGTACCCGTGGGCGAACACGATGACGGGATATCCGCCGTGACGGGTCAATGGTGCGCCGTTGGGGGTCTCTTCGCCAGAGTGCGCGTTGGCGGCGATCGGGTACCTGATCTCGGTGAGGAGAGTGCGGTGGCGCGAGCGCACCGTCGCGGGTGACGTGGAGTAGTCGTCGACGGAGCGGGTGTCGTCGATGAATGTGCACCGCTCCACGCCCACCGCCAGGTGAGGGATCGGCGAGAGAGCCTGGGCGGTCGTCGGACCGCTCGTGGGCGTGGTGGTGGTGAGAACGCTGCCCGGCGGCGATGGGGCGCCTGGGTGGGGCGCGTGCGCACCGGGTGCGAGGGGATGCCCGAACGTCAGCAGTGGGGTCGACACGATCGCGGGGGGCGCCACCGTCAGGACCAACGGAATGATCGCGACGTTGAGTGCACTGGCGAATTGCCAGCGTCGCCACGCGCGCCGTGGTGGGTTGCGGGTCAACACCGGGACTTTACCCCCTCGGCTCGTCGGGCTCGCGCTAAACGGTGCGCGCCGATCCAGTGACGGAGCCCTAGCGTCTCGTGCGTGCGCGATCGTTCGTTCATCGTTCCCACCATCCGTCGCGATAGTGTCACTCTAGTTGCCGATCGCCGACCGTCTCCTGGGTCGCGTCAACGTCGGAAGGTCGGGGTCACGGTCCAGCGCGTGCACGCGGTCATCGCGAGGGGGGTCAACGATGAAGGTGGGATTGAGTACGGGCTACTGGTCGGCGGGACCACCGTCGGGCGTCATCGACGATGTCGCGGCCGCAGAGAGGATCGGATTCGATTCGATTTGGACGTCGGAGGCCTACGGATCGGACGCCCTCACGCCGCTCGCGTGGTGGGGGGCCTCCACGACGAGAGTTCGTCTGGGGACGGCGATCATGCAGATGTCGGCGCGCACGCCCACGGCGAGCGCCATGGCCGCCCTGACGATGGATCACCTCAGTGGGGGTCGTTTCATCCTGGGCCTGGGCGCGTCAGGTCCTCAGGTGGTCGAAGGTTGGTACGGTCAACCGTTCTCGCGGCCTCTGGCGCGCACCCGTGAGTATTTCGACGTGGTCCGTCAGGTCATCGCGCGCGAGGAGCCCGTGGCGCTCGACGGTGAGTTCTACCGGTTGCCCTTTCGTGGGGGCACGGGACTGGGCAAATCGCTGAAGTCCACCGTCCATCCCCTGCGACGTGACATCCCCATCATGCTGGCCGCGGAGGGGCCCAGGAACGTTTCGCTGGCGGCGGAAATCGCCGATGGGTGGCTCCCACTGTGGTTCTCGCCCAAGAGCGACGGGTTCTATCGATCGGCACTCGCCGAGGGATTCGCCCGTCCCAGTAGTCGCCACCAGGGACTCGAGACTTTCGAGGTGATATCGCTACTGCCCGTCATCATCGCCGACGACGTCGAAGCGTGTGCCGACCTCCTGCGGCCCATGCTCGCGCTCTACATCGGTGCAATGGGCGCTCGCGAATCCAACTTCCATTTCGACGTCTTCGCGCGACTCGGCTACGAGGCGCCGTGCACCAAGATCCGCGATCTCTACCTCAGCGGCGCGAAGGGCGAGGCAATCAGGGCCGTGCCCACCGCGTTGGTCGAAGATGTTGCCCTCATCGGACCGCGCGACAAGGTCGCGGGTGAGGTCGCGCGGTGGAAGGAGACCGTGATCACGACCGCTCTCGTGTCGGGTCCCGCCTCGCAGTATCGAATGATCCTGGAGTTGCTCTCCTAGACATCCTTTCGAGGGTATGTCGCCGCGGCGCCGACGCCCGTTGGGGTCCGCCCAGGGGCCAAATGTCACCGCTCGACACTGACGTCACTACCGTGGTAGTCGAGCAGTGTCACGCGAGGTAGAAGGAGACGACGTGAAGATCGCAATTATCGGAGCAGGCAACATTGGTGGGAATCTGACCCGCCGCCTCACGCACCTGGGACACGAGGTGAGGGTCGCGAATTCCCGGGGACCCGAGACCCTCGAGGAACTGACGACATCCACGGGAGCCGTCGGTGTTGACGTCGCGCACGTGGCCGACGGCGCCGAGGTCGTGGTCGTGGCGGTGCCGGAGAAGGTCGTGCCCCATCTGCCCGATGGCCTTCTCGCCGGGGCCCAGCCCGGGGTGGTCGTCGTAGACACCGGCAACTACTACCCCCAGCAACGTGACGGTCGGATCGCGGAGATCGAGGAGGGGGTGACCGAGAGCCGTTGGGTCGCCCAACAGATCGGTCATCCGGTTGTCAAGGCCTTCAACGGCATCTACGCCGCGAACATCATCGACCGCGCCCGCCCCGAGGGCGATCTCGAGAGAATGGCGTTGCCGGTGGCGGGAGATGACGCGAGGGCCAAGGACGTGGTGATGGCGCTCATCAACGAGTTGGGGTTCGACGCCGTCGACGCGGGTACCCTCGATGATTCCTGGCGTCAACAGCCCGGAACGCCGGTGTACGGCGCGACGACCGACGCGAACGGCGTGCGCCTCGCGCTCGCCGCCGCGCACCACGTGCGAACCGAGGAGTGGCGCGCGCAGGGGACGGCTCGAGTTTCGCCCGCGTGAGGCGACACGTCGGTCCACGCCGGGCGGGCGAAGGTCAAGGAACGGGTGTGGCCCGTGCGGTTCTAGCGGTGAACCACACGCGCGACGAGCAACGCCAGGGCCAATAGGGGTCCGCCACGGCACAGGGTCTTGAGCGTGTTCTCCAGTGGCGCCAGGATGGTCTCGGCGTCGATGGCGACGCGCGAACCGTCGAGTCGGTACGCCACCCCTTCGACTGACGAAGTGCGACGGCGAAGTTCTCGCGCCGGCGTCGAGAGTTGCTGTTGCGCCAGGGTCACCATGGCGCCGTATCCAGCGGCCAGCAGACTCGCCACACTGAGGTTGTGGTGTTGCGCGTAGTAGGCGGTCACGATAGGAAAGGCACCCCAACTCACGACGACGACCGTACGGTGGTGCAGGCGCGCCCCGAAGAGTTCGAGGTTGTAGCCCACGGCCACGACGACCCCGACCACGATGAAGGCGGCGAGCCAACCTCCGACGACGAATACGCCCACGACGCCGAGGGCGACCGCACCACCCAGACCAACGATCGCCGCAGCCACGAGTTGCCAGTTCGGCAGGCGTGTACCCAGAGGCCGCCCGTGCAACTCGTCGAGGCAGTGCGCACCGATACCCACGGCCAGGAAGAACGCCGCGACGGTGGCGCCCAAACGCGCCAAGTTCACGGGTCCACTGAGGCATGCTCCGAGGGTGACGAGCGAGAGGTGCAAGAGCGTGTAGGGCGGGTGCAGGACGCTCCACCAGTCTCGCAACGCCCCGCGGCCCAGGAAACGCGGTCGCGCGTAGTAGGCCGGGGGAGAAAGGGCGTCGTCCACCGCTAGTCCCGACGGTAGCCCGAGATCACGACGCCCCCGCCGAGACTCATCCGTCGAACCTCCACGTGTTCGATGCCGGCGTGACGCCACGCCTCGCGCGTCCACTCGAGGGAGTAGCGACGGTAGTGCTGGGAGATGGAGGGTCCCAGGAATCGACCCACGCCCCACCACGCCCTCCCTCCCGTCAAGAAACCGCCGACGGGTAAGAGTAGACGCGTGTACAGCCACCACGACCCGCGCCACCACCACCGCCGTGGCACCGCGAATTCGAGCGACGAGATCGCCCCACCCGGCTTGACCACTCGCGCGATCTCGCGAATCGTGGCCGCCGGGTCATCGACGTAGCGCAGCAGGTAGGTGAAGGTCAACGCATCGAAAGTGGCATCGGCGAAAGGCAACTGTTCCGCTCGTGCGCGCACGAAGTTGACGCGCGGACCCCACGATCCGCGATTGAGGAGATGACGTCCTCGCCTCAGCATCGGCTCGCTGAGATCGACCCCCACGATCCGCGCGCGCGTCGTGACGGCCAGCCTCTTCGTGACGGCACCGGTGCCGCAGGCGACGTCGAGGACGAGTTGCGGCTCCACGCCCACCACCCGCTGGACCATGGCCGAACGCCAGCGACGATCCTGACCGAGGGAGAGCACGGTGGCCAGGGCGTTGTAGCGGACCGGTAGGGGAGCGAAGAGTTCTTGGGAGAACTCATTGGGGGCTCGACGTGACGATTGGCCCCCGTGGCGCACTACTCGCATCGACCCTCCGCAACTTTGCGCCTGGTGGTACCCACATTCACTCCTCTCGCTCACGGAGCCTAGGGCCGACGCGACGACTCTGGCGCCATCGACGACCCGCATCGCCAAAGACGGTTTAGCGGCCAGAGTCGCCTGACGTGACGCGCTGGAGGAATCATCGCGTGCCGACTTGCGCCGAAGTGCGTCTCGATGCGCCGGTCGAGCGGGGGGCGGATCGACGGGCACATCAAGGCGCGCGACGGATGAGCAGCACGTGAACGACGTGAGACTGGTGGTGAGACGAGGGCCGAGAGGTGGTTCGCTCATAGCGGTCCATGTCCGAGGTATCACCCCGCGCCCGACCAGGGCAAGGCACCGCTGAAGGACCGAGCGACGAGTCCACTTCGTCAGTTGCGGACGCCCACGAAGTCCTCGGGCCAGACCCCCGGCGCTCACGTCCTGCATGGTTGAGCGATCGCGCGACGGCCGAATGACGCAAGTCGCGCCCCACGACACCAACGTCCTCGGCCAGTGGCGCGACCCAGCTCGGCTGACCTCACGCGTGCGCGCAGTGGCGATGAACGGTGCCGAGTTTGTGACCTCTCGCGGGGTTGATGAGGAGGTGCCAGCATCCCGACTACACCGCTCGGCAATGTCAGGCTCGGACTTAGTACCCTACGGCGTCGATAACGACGTGCACCGTTCGTAGGACAATCGAGTAGAGCGCAAATTCGAATGCGTTGTGATCAAGGAGGCAGTATGTCCTTACTTAACTCCCGTTCCTCGTCACGAGACGAGATTCCCACTGAGGCCCTCTCCGAGCGAGGACAGCAGAAGGCCCATGTCCTCGGGCTGAGTTCAGCCACGGCGCTGGTGATCGGCAGCATTGTGGGCACCGGAGTCTTCACGATGCCCGCCGTCCTCGCGGGTGCGGGCACCATGGGCATCGCCGTTCTGGCGGTGATCGCGGTGGGCGCCATGTTGCTGGCCGTCTTGTTCGGGCAACTCACCAAGCGCGTCCCCAACAGCGACGGTGGGGTCTACGCGTACACCCGACACGAATTCGGCGACTTCGCCGGGTACCTCGTCGGATGGTGCTACTGGATCCAATCCTGGGCGGGCAACGCCGCGATCGTCTCGTCGTGGGTCTTCTACGTCAACGCCCTGTTCAAGTCGTCGAACCCGAGTGGTCTGCAGAACTGGAGCATCGCCATGGTGGGTCTGTGGATTCCCGCCGTCATCAACCTCTCCGGAGTGCGACACATGGCCTGGTTCCAGAACATCACGGTCGTCTTGAAGTTCCTGCCGTTGCTCTTCGTGGGGGTCGTCGGTTGGTTCTTCGTCGCGAAGGCGAACTTCGGCCCGTTCAACGCCTCGGGTGGCAGCCTCTATAACGGCATCGGCATCGCGGCGGGCGTCGCGCTCTTCTCCTTCATCGGTGTGGAGGCGGCGGCCATCACGGCCAAGCGGGTCAGGGACCCGCGCACCAACGTCCTGCGGGCGTCAGTGATTGGCACCGTCGCCAGCGCCGGACTGTACGTGCTGGTCACTGCGGCCGTCATGGGTCTGGTGAATCACAACACCCTGGTGAACACCGGATCGCCCTTCGTCAACGCCTTCGAAGCGATGTTCCCCAACAGTGCGTGGGCGGGGCAGTTCGTGGCGGGGGTGGCGGTCGTCTCGGGTCTGGGAGCGCTGATCGCCTGGACGTTGATCGTCTCGGAGACCTCGCGCGCGATCGCCCAGGACGACCTGTTCCCGCGACCGTTCGCGTGGTCCGATAAGCGCGGCACGGCGTGGTTCGGCATCCTGGTCGGCACCGCGTTACCGTCGCTGCTGATGCTCTGGCGCTATTCAATGAGCTCGGGTCTCACGGTCTTCACGTACCTGGTGAACCTCAGCGTCGTCACGGTCGCCATCCCGTACTTCTTCTCCTCGATCGCCCAGTTGACGTTCCTGGTGTCCAAGCGTCGACACGTGCAGGGTTGGCAGTTGGCCCGCGACCTGTCTGTGGCGGGCGCCAGCGTGCTCTTCTCGATGTGGGTGACCTTCGCCTCGGGCTACCAGGTCGTGTATCAGGCACTCGTCGTCTTGCTGGCGGGACTGGTTCTCTACGCGTTCTTGAACGCCCGCCGTCAGGGACTGGGCGAAAGCCCGATACCCGTCGATCTGCCGGATGAGGTTCCCGTGGCGTGGCACGCCGAAGTATTGGCCCACGATGAGGTCCAGTCCGTAGGACGAGACCCGGTCGCACCAACCGACCGAGGTCCAGCAGTGACGACGAAGGGTTCAGGCAATGACGTTGCACGTTGATTCCGAAGTAGGTCGACTCACCCAGGCGATTCTTCACCGTCCGGGCCTCGAACTCTCTCGGCTGACGCCGTCGAACATCGACGGCCTGCTGTTCGACGACGTGTTGTGGGCCAAGAAGGCCCGTGAAGAACACGACGCCTTCGCGCAAGCGTTACGCGACAAGGGCGTCCGCGTCCATCTGTTCGGTGAACTGCTCGCCGACGTCGTGTCGCTCGAGGAGGGGCGGTCGTTCGTCCTCGACTCGTTGTGCACCGACGACCAGATCGGTCCGTCGCTGGCGGGGCCCGTTCGCCAGCTCTTGGACGACCTCGACGGGGAGAAGTTGGCGGAGTTCCTCGTCGGTGGGATCTTGAAGGCGGACTTGGCGCCGCTGCGCGCGAAGAGTCTCTCCTGGGAGCAGTTGCGCGCCGATGACTTCGTCTTGGCGCCGCTACCGAACACGCTGTTCCAGCGCGACAATTCGTGTTGGATCTACGGGGGCGTGACCATCAACCCGATGGCCAAGGCAGCGCGTCGACGTGAGTCACTGCACACCCGGGCCGTCTACCGATTCCATCCACTCTTCAAGGACGAGAAGTTCGACCTGCTGCTCGACCTCGAGGGGCTGAACCATTCGGCGACGATTGAAGGAGGGGACGTGCACGTCGTGGGACACGGGACGGTGATGATCGGCATGGGCGAGCGCACCACGCCCATCGGAGTGGAGATCCTGACTCGTCGATTGTTCGAAACGGGTCAAGCGTCTCGCGTCATTGCTATCGAACTGCCCCACAGCCACGCCTTCATGCACCTGGACACGGTGATGACGATGATCGACCGCGCCACCTTCGTGCTCTACCCGTATTTCGACAAGAACCTGCGCAGTTGGACGATCGTCCCCGGCGACGCGCCCGACGAGATCGCTCTGTCACCGAACGATGACCTGTGGGCGACCCTGGCCCAGATCCTCGAGGTCGAACGCGTGACGGTTCTGACCACCGACGAGGACCTCCGCGCCGCCGAGCGCGAGCAGTGGGACGACGGGACGAACTTCCTCGCCGTGGCGCCGGGCGTCATCGTGGGCTACGACCGCAATGTGGCGACCAACACGATGCTGCGAAAGAACGGCATCGAGGTCGTCACGATCGAGGGCAGTGAACTGGGTCGAGGACGTGGCGGACCCCGGTGCATGACCTGTCCGATCGAACGAGTGAGCGCGTGATGACGCAGTCCGGCGTCGAATCCAGCCTCAAGGGCCGAAGTCTCCTTGAGGACGCCGACCTCACCAAGGAGCAGTACGTCGGTCTGCTCGGTCTGAGTGAACGACTGCGCCACGAGAAGAGGTCGGCGACCGAGAGGGAACGTTTGAGGGGCAAGAACATTGCCCTGATCTTCGAGAAGTCCTCCACGCGTACCAGATCGGCCTTTGAAGTGGCGGCCTACGACCAAGGTGCTCGCGTGACCTACCTCGGGCCCGGCGAGTCCCAGATGGGCCACAAGGAGACCGTGAGGGACACTGCGCGCGTCCTGGGTCGTATCTATGACGGCATTGAGTTCCGGGGATACGCCCACCGCGACGTGCAACTGTTGGCCGAGTATTCGAACGTGCCGGTCTGGAACGGCCTCACCGACACCTGGCATCCGACGCAGTTACTGGCCGACATGCTCACCATCAGAGACCACTGCACCAAGCCGCTTGAAGAAGTGAAACTGGCCTACCTGGGCGACGCCCGCAACAATACGGCGAATTCCCTGCTCTGCGCGGGCGCGCTGCTGGGCCTGGACGTGCGGATGGGCGCTCCCACCCACTTACAACCCGCGAAGGAGATCGAGATGATCGCGCGGGACCTGGCGAGGTCCTCCGGCGCGGCGATTGCGATCACGACGAACGTGCAGGAGGCCGTCGCGGCAGCCGACTTCATCTACACCGACGTCTGGGTGTCGATGGGCGAGCCGACCGAGTCCTGGTCCGAACGGATCGACGCCCTGCGTCCGTACCAGGTGAATTCGGACGTGATGCAGGCGTCGGGCAATCCTGATGTTCGATTCATGCACTGTCTCCCGGCGCTGCACAACACCGACACGGACGTCGGCGCCCAACTCCATGAGCAGTACGGCCTGGACGCCCTCGAGGTGACCGATGAGGTCTTCGAGTCCGCGGCGTCGATCGTATTTGACCAGGCGGAGAACCGCCTCCACACGATCAAGGCCCTCCTGGTCGCGACCTTGACGGGAGTTTGAGATTCTTATCGTTGCGGCACTCGGTGGAAACGCTCTCCTGCAGAGGGGCGAGCAACCCTCGGCGCAAATCCAACAGCACCACGTCACCGACGCGGTCCAGCAACTCGCCCGCATCTGCGAGGGCAACGAGGTCATCGTCACCCACGGCAACGGCCCCCAAGTGGGAATGCTGGCGCTCGAGAGCGCCAATGATCCCGTCCTCAGCCAGCCCTTCCCCTTCGACGTCCTGGGCGCACAGACCCAGGGCATGATCGGCTACTGGCTGGTCCAGGCCCTGGGCAACGTCCTGCAGCGTCGGGTCGTCGCGTTGCTGACGCAGACGGTGGTCGACGGCGACGACCCGGCCTTCCACGACCCCACCAAGTTCGTGGGTCGCGGCTACTCGCGCGATGAGGCCATTCGCGTGGACGGTGGTACGTGGATCATCAAGAGGGACGGCGATCGCTGGCGTCGGGTCGTGGCGTCCCCCGAACCCGTGGATATTGTCGAGATCGCCACCGTGAAGGACCTCGTCGAAGCCGGCACCATCGTCGTGTGCGCCGGCGGAGGCGGCATTCCGGTCGTGCGCAACGCGACGGGGAGCCTCGAGGGAGTGGAAGCGGTCATCGACAAGGACCTGGCCGCTTCGTTGCTGGCCCGCGCGGTCGGCGCTGACGCCCTGTTGCTGCTCACTGACGTCCCGGCCGTCTTCGGAGACTATGGGCTGGCGACCCAGTACCCGTTGCGCCAGGTCACCGTCGCTCAACTGCGCTCGATGAACTTCGCCGCTGGATCGATGGGCCCCAAGGTGGAGGCCGTGTGTCGCTTCGTCGAGGTCACCGGCCGCCACGGGTCCATCGGCACCTTCGACGATGCGCCGGGGCTTCTGCGCGGCACCGCGGGCACGACCGTCGTCGCGTGAACCGCTGACGCGACGGTTCTGCGCGTCGATCGCGGGTCTCGAGCACGGGGCCGCCAACGCACTCGGGGGACCTCGCGAGTGGCCACGGTGGCTTCTCAGAATCAATCGATGGAGTTGGCGGATCCATGAAGTGACTCAAGTCACTGGGGAGTTCGGTGCCACTCGGTCATCATGGGAGGGGGGAATCCGCCCGGGACCGACCAAACGCGCCGAAGGGGATTGATGTTGCTCAGCCGAGAGGTGTCCGAAAGCGCCGAAGTCAGTGGACTGGGCATGGCCGCCGCTTTGGAGCCCGTCATCGTGGCTAAGGCTCGGCGCGACGCGTCGGGACGGATTCGTGACTTCGATTACGTCGAGGTCAGCGACTCCGCCTGTCGGTTCCTCGGCCGCGACCGCCACGAGTTGTTGTCGACGAGCATTCGTGGGGTCTGGGCGACGCACGTCGCCGATGAGCTGGTGGAGTTCTTGGCCGGCGTCGTCGAATCACACGCGAGTGCCGAACGGCGCGACGTGGCGTTCGTCACACCACTGATCGAGACCACTGGTCGATTCCGCATTCGCGCCGCGAGCAGTGGTGAGTTCGTCGGCTTTTCGTTCAACGACTCTGGCGAGGCTCGCGAATTGGCCCAGAGTTATCGCCTACTGCTCGAGAACTCGTCCGACATCATCCTTCGCACCGACGGCGACGGGCGAATCGAGTGGATCTTCGACACCGTGGCGCTCGTGCTGGGTTACAGCGCCGAGGAACTCGTCGGCGAACGATTGGGGGATTTCGCGCACCCTGACGACGCCGCGGCGCGCGGCGAGGCGCGACGCAAATTAGACGCCGACGGCATCGTGCGCTGCCGTCTGCGCCTCAAGGCCAAGGACGGGGTCTTCCATCACTTCGGTGTCCTGGCCCACCCGCAGTCGACGCCAGCCAACGAGACGAGTGGGTACATCGCCGGACTGCACCTCATCGATCACGAGGTGGCGGCGGAGCAGGCAGCGGTGCTGGCCGACGAACGCTATCGCTTGATGGCCGAATACGGCAGCGACGTCATCGCGCTCGAGCGCCGCGGCGCCATCGAATGGGTGTCCCCCTTCGTCGAGCGATTGCTGAACCTGCGAGTGGACGACGTGCTGGGACGCTCGCTCGCAGAACTGGTGCACCCCGACGACCGGCCCTCGCTGCAGAACTTCGATCGCGACCTGGTCAGAGCGGAGCCCTTGACGCTCACGTTGCGTATGCGCACGACGGACACTAGCTACCGTTGGGTCACCGTGCGTTCGCGCGAGGTGGTCGACACCGTTGCGGGCGGAAGGGTCCGCGTGACGTCGTGGCGTGACGCGCACGATGACGTCACGGGGCAGCGCGCCTTGATGGCGTCGGAGAGCCGGTTCCGCATGCTCGCCGAGAGCGTGAGCGACGTCGTCTTCGAATGCGCCACGTCGGGCGTGATCGTGTGGACGTCGCCCTCGGTGAAGGCGGTTCTCGGTTGGTGCGCGGATGACCTGGTGGGCCGCCGGGTCGCGGACCATGTCTACGTCGACGACCTGGGGCGCTCGATGCTCGCGCACGGATCGGTGTCGATGGACCCGGGTTCGGACGCGGTCGAGGTCCGCTACCTGACCTCGACGGGCAACGTACGGTGGATGCTCCAACGGTTGCGCCGCGTGCGCGGCGTGGGCGGCGACGCGGACACCCTGATCGTCGCGCTGCACGACATCGACGAGAAGGTGCGCCAGCGTCAGCACATCGAGGAGACCCAGTGGCAGTTCCGACTCCTCGCCGAGAACATGACCGACGTGGTCTACCGGGTGAATCTGGAAGGTCAGTTGACGTGGGTGTCGCCTTCGGCGACGGCCCAGTTGGGATGGCTCCCCGACGACCTCGTGGGACACAGCGTGCTGGATTTGATGTTCGTAGAGGATCGTGCCCGGGTGCTCGCGTGGCGTCGACTGCTGCACCTCGGCGAGGTCCTCGACGAGATGACCATACGAGTGCGTCAATCCTCGGACGACTTCGTCTGGATGAAGGTGCACGCCCGACCCGTGCACGGCGAGGGAGGTCAGGTCAACGGGGTCGTGGCGGCACTGAGGAACTGCGAGGCCGAAGTGGTCACGGCGCGCGCACTACGGACCATCTCGGCGGGTACGCGCGTGTTGATCCGCGTGCGCACCGCCCAGGAGCTCCTTTACCAGATGTGTCAAGTCGCCGTCCAGGAGGGCGGCTACCTCCTGGCGTGGTACGGCCAGAAGATGGATGACGAGCGCTCGACGCTGAAGGTGCGTGCCGCGAGCGTCGGTCACGAGTCGTACCTCGAGGGGCTCGAGGTGCGCTGGAAGGACGACTCGCTGGGCGACGGGCCCGCTGGGCGAGCGGTACGGTCGGGCCGGATCTGCACGGTGGCCGACATCGAAAATGATCCGTCGTTCGCCCCGTGGTCACAGCGCGCTCGCCTCCACGGCTTCCGTTCCACCGCCGCGATTCCGGTGGTGGTGGGGGGGCGCGTCCACGGTAGCTGGCAGGTCTACGCCATGGAACCGCGCGCCTTCACGCCCGAAGTACTGAGCGTCCTCGAGGATCTGGCGATGGAGATCGGTCTGGGTCTGACGCGTTTGAGCGACGAGGGGGACTGAGGACCGCGTCGTCGGATCGTGAGATCGTCGTGGACCCGCCGCTAGTGCGCGCCCGACATGGCCTCGATGGTGGCCACGATGTCGTCCATCGACGCGCCGGGGCCGAAGGTCGCCGCGACGCCCGCGTCACGCAGGGTGGCCACGTCCTCTTGGGGGATGATGCCGCCCACCACGACGGGGATGGCCGCATCCAGTCCCCGCAGGGCGTCGATCACCAGTGGCACCAGGGTCAGGTGCGCCCCCGACAAGATGGAGAGCCCCACCACGTCAACGTCCTCGTCCACGGCCGTGCGCGCCACCGATTCGGGCGTTTGGAACAGACCGGTGTAGACGACCTCCATCCCCGCATCACGCAGCGATCGTGCGATCACGTTGATGCCGCGATCGTGTCCGTCCAGACCCACCTTGGCGACGAGCACGCGCGTGGTCATCGGGCCCCCACCTGGTAGCGCCCGAACACCTCGGCCAGCGTCGTCATCATCTCGCCCACGGTGGCTCGCGCGCGAGAGGCTGCCATCAGGGACGACATGAGATTGACCTCGGGGTCGAGGGCGGCGTCGCGTAACTCAAGGAGCGTGCGCGCCACGGCGTCGCTGTCACGCTCGCGTCGGACCTTGGCGAGGCGCTCGACCTGGCGCGCGTCCCCGTCACCGGACATCTGATTGGCGGGTGCGGGCGCCGGCGAATCGTCGACGAAGGAATTGACCCCGACGATGAGTCGCTCGCCCGCCTGGACGGCGCGCTGGTGCGCGTAGGCCGCGTCGGTGATGTGCGCCTCGAACCAACCATTGTCAATGGCGGCCAGGCACCCTTCGAGCATCGAACCGTGACCGAGTTCCATGAGTTCTTCGAGCAATTGGCCCGCGTCTCGCTGGAGTTGATCGGTGAGACTCTCGACGAACCAGCTGCCGCCGAGGGGGTCGGCGACCTGGGTGACGTTGGTTTCGAACGCGATCACCTGTTGGGTGCGAAGAGCGACTCGCGCCGCGTCGGCGGAGGGGAGGGACCACGCCTCGTCGAAGGCGTTCGTGTGCAGCGACTGCGCGCCGCCGAGGACCGCGGCCAAGGCTTCGACGGCGGTGCGAGCGTGGTTGTTGTCGGGTTGCTGCGCGGTCAGGGACACGCCCGCCGTCTGGGCGTGGAAGCGCAACTGCCACGACCGTTCGTCGCGGGCGCCGTAGAAGTCGCGCATCCACGTGGCCCACAGACGTCGCGCGCAACGGTACTTCGCCACCTCCTCGAAGAAGTCGATGTGCGCATTGAAGAAGAACGACATCTTGGGGGCGTAGCTGTCGATGGCCAGACCCGCGTGACGGGCCAGCTCGACGTACGCGAACCCGTTGGCCAAGGTGAAGGCGACTTCTTGGGCCGCGGTGGAACCCGCCTCGCGGATGTGATAGCCCGAGACCGAGAGGGGATGCCAGCGCGGCATCTCACGGGTGGCGAAAACGACGGTGTCACGAACGAGCCGCAGCGACGGCCGCGGCGCGAACACGTACTCGTGTTGGGCCTGATACTCCTTCAGGATGTCGTTCTGCAGAGTGCCGCCGAGTCGCGCGCGATCCACCCCGTGGTCCTCGGCGTTGGCGACGAACATCGCGAAGACGACGGCCGCCGGCGCGTTGATAGTCATCGACGTGGTGATGTCCCCCAGGTCGATGCCGGCGTAGAGATCAGCCACGTCGTCGATGGTGTCAAGGGCGACGCCGCAACGCCCGACCTCGCCCAGGGCTCGCACGTCGTCGGAGTCGATGCCGAGTAGCGTCGGCATATCGTAGGCCGTGGAGATTCCCGTGCCCCCCGCATCGATGATCTCGTGGAACCGTCGATTGGTCTCGGGGGCGGTACCGAAACCGGCGAACATCCTCATGGTCCAGAGCTTGGAACGGTACATGGCGGGATGGATGCCCCGGGTGTAGGGGAACAGACCGGGGAATTCACCGTCATCGGGGCCGTAGACGGGCTCGATCGGTGCGCCCGATTGCGTGGTGGCGTGTGTCGCGCCCGCGAGGGTCCCCTCGTACGCCTCTTGCCACTTCATCCGACTGCTGCGATGGTCCACGTTGACCTCCCGGTGAACTGGTTCTCGGTTGAACGCTCCTGACGTCATTCTTACTCCCGATCCGACCCCTGCGCACGTTCGGGGAGGTTCGAGGAGTGGCCGGCTCAGGCGGCCAACGACATCAGGTGTGCGCCGGTGTTGACCGCGTTGACGATCTCGTCCAGATTCGAAGCCAGCGACGCCGCGGCGGGATCGCCGCCCAGCGTAGCCGTGGCGAGACGGTAGACGGCGCGCGGGTCGTCGCTCGACGGGCGCGGGCGCGCCTCGCCCAGGGTCTCGAGGCTGCGCACCAATACGCGCCGCAACTCCTCGAGGGCGGCGGTGGCGACCACGCGTTCGCCGCGCTCCGCCGCGAAGCGAAGGGCGTGGGTCGCGCGCAAGATCCGCAGACCACTCGTCAAGAGCCCACGCTCGACCTGGGCGTCACCTCGAGTGGCGCTCGGCTCTCCGAGTGAACGCGCGACCGCCGCCTCGGCGTCGGCGAAGCGGAAGTGCGCTCGCCGCGAGCTCGCCGCGATCGCCGCTACGTCGCTGCTCGAGCGAAAGCAGAGCTGGAGGACCTCGTCGAGGTAGTGCGCCAGTGCCGAGAAGAGCGCGGCTTCACTCCGGCGGACGTCGTTCGCCGGCGACGATGGCCACAGTAGGTACGTCGCGGCCGCGATGATCGTGCCCAACACGACGTCGATGAGCCGATCGAGGGCGGTACCGACCGAGTTGGTGGAAATCAAGGAGAGCAGGATGAGCACCAGCGACGTCACGAGTCCGATGGCGACGGAGAAACTCGCGGGCCAGGCGCTATACGCCAGGGCGGCGACGAGGCCGATCAGGACCGTACTCACCAAATAGTTCGGGTGCAGCTCGCTGACGAGGATCGCCGCGAGCGAGGCCCCGAGGGCGGTGCCGACGACGCGTCCCACCCCGCGGCGCAACAGGGTGCTGTAGTCGGGCTTGAGGATCACCGCGACGGCGAAGGCGACCCAATAGCCCCGCGGCAGGTCCAGCAGGTGGGCGAGACCCGTCGCCGCCAGTACCGCCACGACGAGGCGCACGCCGTGGCGAAACGCGACGGAATCAGTGCGCAGGTTGTCGCGGAACAGAGCGACGTTATCGCGCCAGTGCGGACGCCCCAGTGCGCCCCAGCGCACGTCCATCCGCCAGACACCCCGTGGGGCGTCGAGGGCCTCGCGCGCCACGAGGTTGCCGATCGAGCGCAGCTGTCCCGCGAGGGCCTCGAGGTGCGCGAGAACCTGGACCATGAGGACTCGCGACTCGGCGCCCCCGCGGGCGACGTCGAGGCCGGTCCGCAGCTCGTCGATTCGCTGGCGCAGACGGCCCTCGCCCTCGCGCCACGCGACGGGCTCATCGGGTCGACGGACCGCGAGGGCGAGTTGCGTGAGCGCGTCGGCGACGTCGCTGAGGGCGTGGTGCACCTCGTCCAGGGGCGCCGGATCGACCTCGCTGAGGCGAGTGCGCAGTCCCGCGAGGGTGGTGAAGTCGAGGCGGGCGCGGCGCACCTGGTCGACGATGCCGCGCAGGTCGCGGTCATCGCTTCGCCCGAACAGCGAGAGGGGCGAGAGCACGCGTTGGGCGGCGTCGATACTGGTCAGAACGCCCATCGCGGAGGCCTCGGCCGGCGTGGTGGCGTAGACGGCCAGGCTGGTGAGTGCGTCGGCGACCGTGGCGCGCTGGTAGCGCAAGGTCGGCGGGAGCCGCAGGACGAGCAGCGCCGCGATCTCGACGAGCGCACCGAGGGTGACCAGGAGACCGAGGGTCGTGGCGTTCACCAGCGAACTGGAGAATCGTCCCAACACCACGTAGGCGACGATCGCCTGAGAGCCCAGGACGGCCTGTGTCTGTCCGTAGACGACGGCCATGCCCGCGACGAAGCACAGTGGCACCAGCACCGCGGTGTGCAGCCACGGCAGTGAGCCGGTGATCGTGCCCAAGAACACGGAGACTCCCAGCGCCCCCGCGTCGAGCACCGCGAGGCGCAGCGGCAGCTTGGGTGCGCCGACGAGCGAGACGATCGCGACCAGATTGGCCCCCACCGCCATCGTGATCGCCGCCTGGGGATCGTGCAGGAGCAGTCCGATCGAGAGGACCGCTACCACGGGCACTGCGGTGATCAGGCCACGCACCGGCGAAAGGGAGCGGAAATTGACCTCCAGCGCCGCGCGCAGCGCCCGGGACGATCCACCTCGACGGTGCGAACTCGTCGGAGTCGGCGAATCCTGGCTAATGCGAAGACCTCGGCGAGAGATCTGAGGCCCCCGAGGAACTCGACAACGGATCGACGATCTCGAGCGCCAGGAGCGGTGCCGACGCCTTGGAGATGCACTCGTGGTATTCGAACTCCGGTCGGGAGTCGGCGACCACACCGCCGCCGGCCTGCACGGTGGCCACGCCATCGCGCAAGGACACGGTACGGATGGTGATGGCGAAGTCGGCGTCACCGCGCAACGAGAAGTATCCCAGGGCACCCCCGTAGGGTCCGCGACGAACGGGTTCGAACTCGTCGATGATCTGCATCGCGCGCACTTTGGGTGCCCCACTGAGCGTGCCGGCCGGGAAGAGTGCGTCGAAGGCGTCGAAGGCGTCCAGGTCGGAGCGCAAGCGACCGGTGACCTGAGAGACCAGATGCATGAGGTGGCTGAAACGCTCGACGTGCGCCAGTCGTTCAACGCGCACGGTGCCGGGAATCGAGACCCGGCCCACGTCGTTGCGCCCGAGGTCGACCAACATCACGTGCTCGGCGATCTCCTTGTCGTCGGCCAGTATCTCCGCCTCGAGGGCTCGATCGTCGGAGTCGGTGGCGCCGCGCGGACGTGTCCCGGCGATGGGACGGGTCGTCACCTCCCCGTCATTGACGCGCACGAGCATCTCGGGTGACGCGCCGACGATCTGGGCGTCGCCGGTGTCGACCAGATACATGTAGGGCGACGGATTGAGTGCGCGCAAGACGCGATACAGGGTGAGCGGCGCGACACTCGCCGGTCGTGTGAACTGTTGGGACGGGACGACTTGGAAGATGTCACCGGCGAAGATGTACTCACGAGCCTTCTCCACCACCTCGCGGTACTGCTCGAGCGAGAAGTTCGAGAGTGACGCGGCGATCTCGCGCACCTGAATGCGCTCACGTTGACTCGGTGCGGTGGCCACCATTCGCTCGACCCGGGGGTCGAGGGTCGGTCCCGGGGCGAGGAGCGTCGCGACGATTGATTCGAGGCGATGCGTCGCCGCGTCGTAGGCGTCACGCTCCGACTCGTCGGTCGTGAGCGAGGCGAGTACGACGACGGTGGTCGAGTGGCGCAGATGGTCACAGATCAAGACCGTGCCGGGAAAGGAGAAATCGACGTCGGGCCAGGGGAGGGCGTCGGGCGCCCGCGGCAGGTCCTCGAGTCGACGCACGTAGTCGTAGGTCACGAACCCGACGGCACCACCGAAGAATGATGGCAGGTCCGAGGGCGCGTGCGTGCGGTACGTCGCGAGGACGGCGCGTAACGTCGCCATTGCTCCTTCGGCGCTCACCGCGTCGTCACGCCCCTCGAGCCTCACGTCGCTACCGTAGGCGTGCAGGCGCCACTGACGGTCGAGTCCAATGAAGGAGTAGCGGCCCGTGTCGTCGCCCAACGCCGCGCTCTCGAGCAGGCAGAAGGCCCGTCCCTCGGCGAAGCGCTGGTAGATCGACACGGGGGTGTCGCGATCGAGTTGCAACGTCTCGGTGAGGGCGATGGTGTTGAAGCCCTCGCGCGCGAGGGCCTGGAAGTCGGAGAAGGTAAGCACCACGTCTTCAGGATAGTGAGACCGACCACCTAGGATGCGGGTATGTCGAGCACACCGCATCTGCTGGTCGTTGATAACTACGACTCCTTCGTCTACAACCTCGTGCAGTACGTCGGTGAGCTCGGGGCGAGCGTCGAAGTCGTGCGCAACGACAAGATCACGGCGTCCCAGGTGACGCGGGCGCGTTTCGACGGGGTGATGGTGTCACCGGGCCCGGGCTACCCGCGGTCGGCCGGCAATTGCCTCGACATCATTCGTCACTGTGGTGACCTGGCGATACCCATGCTGGGTATCTGTCTCGGTCACCAGGCGCTCGGCGAGGCGTTCGGTGCTGACGTGGTGTGCGCGCCCGAGTTATTGCACGGTCGTTCGAGCGTCGTCGACCATACGTCGAAGGGCGTCTTCGCCGGGCTGCCCCAACCGATGATCGCCGGGCGTTATCACTCACTCGTGGTCGACGCCTCGACGTTGCCCGCGTGCTTCGAAGTCACGGCCACCAGTGGTGATCTCATTATGGGCATCCGCCACACCACCGCTCCCCTCGAGGGGGTGCAGTTCCATCCCGAGTCGGTGCTGACCCAGCACGGGTACCGCATCCTGGCGAACTGGTTGATGCGCTGCGGCTCCGACGTGGCGCTGGCGCGCGCCGATGAACTCGTCGAGGTTAGCGAGCGAGTTCGCCGCTCCTTGCCCCAACCCGCGGGGTCGCGCTAGAAGTGCTGGCCGACGCCCACGCGCTGTTCGCGCACCTCGTCACCCTCGCGCGTCACCAGGTAGGCCGCCGGACCGATGAAGGCGGGTATGCGCGCGTCAGCGACCACCCGGGTCGCCGTCGTGCCCTCGTACCAGACACCCACGTGATCATCGGTGGCGTAGGCGATATCGGGCAGGACGCCCTCGCGCATCAGTTGGTGCAGGAGCGGACGCCGTTGGGCCTCGGAATCGTAGTGCACACCGTTGGCGTAGGGCAGCAGACCCAGGGCGTTGGTGACGGGCATCAGATCGGGTCCGAAGGAGTCCGTCGTGCCCCCGACGTGCCAACACAGGCTCCCGGCCGACACGCCACTCAGAATCACGCCCCGCTCCCAGGCCGCGCGCATCGCCTCATCGAGGCCGTGGAGACGCCACAGCGCGAGCAGGTTAGCGACCGAGCCGCCGCCCACCCACACGAGGTCCGACGAACCGAGTCGCTCCTCGGGGTCGGCCGACGGCTGGGGGAAGAGCCGCAGGGCTGAGACGTCGCACCCCGCCTCGTTGAACGCCTCGTAGGCCAGCGCGTAATAGCCGGCGTCGTCGCCCGACGCGCTCAACACGAGGCAGACCTTCGGACGGGTTTGGCCAGTGAGGGCCAGCGCCTCGAGGACCATGAGGCCGAGGCGCGCACTCTGTTGCACCGTCCCGGGCACGAAACCCCCCGACGTGGCCAGGATGCGCGGAGTCGTCACGCGGACTCCTACTTGTCTCGCAAGTGCGTCGAGAAGAATGCGAGGGTGCGCGCGTGCGCGTCAGCGGCGTCGACCGCGTTGAAGACCATCGGGCGTCCGTCGCAGTGGAAGCCGTGGTCGGCGTCGGGGTAACGCACGACCTCGGTGTCGAAGGGCGCGTCGGATGCTGCGTTGCGCAGGGCCTCGACCTGTTCGATGGGGATTCCCTTGTCGAGGTCCCCGTAGAGTCCAATCCAGGGCGCCCGCAGCGCGGGGGCCAACTCAAGGAGGGGTGGGAAGCCGAAACGCCCCGCCTCGATGCCCCCGCCGTAGAAACTCGCCGCCGCGCCGACGATGCCGAGGGTGGCGGCGACGAAACTCACCGTGCCCCCCATGCAGTATCCGACGATGCCGATCGCCGAGGGCGCGAATTGGGCGGCGGCGAGGTAAGCGGCGGCAGCTCGTAGGTCCTGTTCGATGCCCGACGCGTCCAGCGCGGACATGGCCGCCATCGCGTCAGGGAAGTTGTCGTAGTCGACTTCCGGTGAACCGACCCGGTGGAAGAGTTCGGGGGCAATCGCGAGGTAGCCGGCGGCGGCGAAGCGATCGGTCACGTCGCGGATATGGTCGTTGACGCCAAAGGCCTCCTGGATGACGATGACGGCGCGTGGTGAGCTGATCTCACCGGCCACGTGGAGGGGAACGCTCTCAAAGATCTGTCGAGTGGTCATAGAAATGAGGGTCCTTCGCTACGGGTTCGTTTGAGTTCGTAAAAGCCGGGGGTGCTGGCCACGGCGACGACACCATCGAACAAGGTACCAGCCGCTTCGCCCTTGGGGGCCGGGGTCACCACGGGACCGAAGAAGGCGATGTCGCCCACGTGGATCACTGGTGTACCGACGTCGAAACCCACCGGATCCATCCCCGCAAAGTGACTGACGCGCACCGACTCGTCGAGCTCGTCGCTGAGGGCGGCCTCGGCGAGTGAGGGGTCGAGGTGCACGTCACCCAGGGCCGCTCGGACGGTCGCGAGAAAGTCGTCGCGCTCCGCACCGACGTGGTAACGCTGACCGAAGGCGCTGTAGAACGGCTCGAGGTGCTCTCGGCCGGCGCGCTGCTCGACGGCGATCATCACCCGCACCGGGCCCCACGCCCTGCTCATCAGATCGGTGTACTCCTCGGAGAGTTCACGACCTTCGTTCAGGACCGCCAGGCTCATCGTGTGCCAGTGCAGGTCGATGTCGCGCACCGACGTCGTCTCGACAAGCCAGCGTGACGTGATCCAGGCCCAGGGGCAAATGGGGTCCACCCACAGGTCGACGCGTTGGGTCACGACCCCGCCTTTCGCTGGTTGAAGGCCACCAGGATGCTGGTCACCGCATTGGTGACCGCCACGGCACAGGGCAAGTCGAGCATTTCGTCAATGCCGTGAGCGTTGGAATCGGGTCCGAGTACGCCGGTGGCGACGAATTGGACCTCGGGGTAGCGGCGACCCAGCGACGCGAGAAACGGTATGGTACCGCCCTCGGCGGTGAATCCGGCGTCGCGTCCGAAGGATTGTCGCGAGGCCTCATCGAGAGCTGCGGCCAGCCACGGCGCCAACGGTGGCGTCGACCAGCCATCAGCGCCGTGGGTGCGCACGGTGACTCGCGCGCCGTTAGGGACATTGGTGCTGAGCGCCCTTTCGAGGGCGGCACACGCGAGCTGGCTGTCGACGTTGGGGGGCAGACGAAAGGACAGTGAGGCCGTGGTGAAGGGGCGAAGGACGTTACCCGCCACTTCCGGGGCGGGGATGCCGCTCATGCCCACGACCGACAAAGTGGGGCGCCACGTCTGGTTGAGGATGCGATCGGCCTCGTCCTCGCCCATTAGGGAAAGTCCCTCCACGACCGGCAGACTCTCGGTGAGCTCGTCGCCGAACTCACGCGCCACGGCGTCCGCAGCGAGGCGCGCGTGGCTCGGGATGGCGCCGTGCAACTCCTCCAGCAGGACCCTCCCCGTCGTGGCGTCTTCGACGCGGTCGAGCAGTTGGCGCAGGACCCGAAACGACGACGGCACGACCCCGCTCACCGAGCCACTGTGCTGACCGCGCGTGAGGACCTCCACGGTGAGTTCGACGCCAGCCAGGCCACGCAGCGACGTGGTCACCCACAGGCGGTCGTAGGTCAACGCTCCCGAATCCAGGCAGATCATGAGTTCGACGCGCCCTAGCCGATCGGCCAAGTGGTCGAGATAGGCGTCGAGATCGGGGCTGCCGCTCTCCTCACTGGCCTCGATGAGGACGACGACGCGACTGTGGGCGATCCCCGCGGCGACGAGTTGTTCCAGGGCCAGCAGGGCCGAGAAGGTGGCGTAGCCGTCGTCGGCGACGCCCCGGGCGAAGAGGCGATCACCTCGACGAACGGGTTGGTAGGGCGCCAAGCCCGGCGACCACTCGCCCAGGGGGGGCTGCTTGTCCAGATGGCCGTAGACCACGACCGTGGCGTCATCGTCGTTGGTGGGCTCCACGTTCACCAGCAATAGCGGCGTACGCCCTTCGAGACGTAGGACCTCGACGTGGAAGTCGCCCAACGTCCGCTGCCGGGCCCACTCGGCCAGGAGGTTCACCGCGGCGTCCAAGTGTCCGTGAGCCTCCCATTCGTTGTCAAAGGCCGGCGACAGGCACTCGATCGAGGCGTAGGTCGTGAGCGTCGCCAGCGCGTCGCGTTCGAAGTCATTCACGGTGAGGGGCACCCCGTGAGGTTATCGCTTCAGACGCTCGAAATGGACCGCTCGCCAGCAGTACCACGCGACGTCGGAGCGCACGCCGCTCAGGGCGTCGCCCGAGTGGCGCAACTGCTTTTCGCTGATCAGTTCGTCGAGTCCGTGCACGATGCTCCAGCCGCTGCGCACGCCGAAGTCGCCGGCCGGCCAGACGTCGCGGCGGCCCATCGTGTGCATGAGGTACATCTGCGTGGTCCAGGGTCCGATGCCGTGCACCGCGGTGACTTCCTCGATGATCTGCGCATCGCTCATTCGGCCGTGCGCGCCGAGTTGCACTCGCTGATCACGCGCGTGCGCCGCGAGGTCCAACATGGCGGCCGCCTTGGTGCGCGAGAGTCCGGCAGCGCGTAGGTTGTCCGCGCCGGCGGCGAGGACCGACTCCACACTGACCTGTCCGCCGCAGGCGTCGACGACGCGAACGTGGATGGTGGCGGCCGCCGCCGTAGCGAGAAGTTGATAGGTGATTGATCGAATCAGCGAGGGGAACCGCTCCGAGACTGGCGAGGCACGCCGACCGGGGGGGAGTCCGGCTCGCGCCACGATGTCGGCGAACGCCACGTCGCGCGCAACGATGTCCGCGGCGATGTGCGCACAAGGGTTCACGATGCTGGCACGGTCCTCTCGCAACTAGGGCAACGTTTCGGGGTTATCGGGGCTATCGGGGATGACCACACCCTGGGGGACCTTGCTCGCTTCGCGCACCACGGTCGAGAGCAGGGCGTGGATCGCTCGGACGGGGGCCGCGGGGAAGCCGAAACGCCGGCGAACGAGGCACACCCGCCGTAGGGCGATCTTCTCGATCGGCACGGCGCGGAAGGTCTCACGCAGGTGCGACGACAACATCGTCGACGGGAGGATCGAGGGTCCGTACCCGTCGAAGGTCATTGACGCGATGGTGCGCAATCCGTCGAGTTCGATGAGCGGTCGTAATTCGACGCCCTGCGCGTGCGACGCTTCGTCGATCTCGCGACGGATGGGCGTACCCGGGAAGGGGAGAAGAATCTCGTAGGGTTCGAGATCGGCGAAGGTCACCGAGGCGTAGTGGGCCAAGGGGTGCGTCTTCTCAGTGATCAACACCAAGTCTTCGCTGTAGAGGTCCACCGACGAGAGTTCGGGCGCGCCCACCGGCCACGCCAGCACCGCGATGTCGAGCGCTCCCGACACGAGTTGTGGTTCGATGACCGAGTTGGTCCCTTCGGTGATGCGTAACGAGATGTGCGGGTAGGTCTCGCGCTGCGCCTTCAACAGCAACGGGACGATCCAACGTCCGGCGGTTCCGATCATCCCGAGCGAGACGCGACCACGGATGTCGGCGGTGAGTTCCGAGACGTCGGCGGCGATGGCGCTCACTTCGCTCAGGATTCGCCGCGCCCGCTCCACCACGACGGCACCAGACTCCGTCAACGCGCCCGAGGCGCGGTCGATCAACTCCGAGCCCAACTCTGCCTCGAGACGGGCGATGCGGTTGGAGATGTTGGATTGCACGGTCCCCAGCGCTTCGGCGGCGCTCGAAAACGTTCCGTGTTCGGCAATTCCCACCAGGGCTTCGAGCTGTCGTATCTCCATGTATCAAGTATATAGATGACAACTATTCAAGATATGCGCTTGATTGATAGTCAGTCAACCTGCATACTGGTATCAGCCTGTTTCGCCCAACCCCCCAGGGTGAGACAAGGGTTTCGCAAAAGGGCCATCCACCCCCCCCGGATGGCCCTTTTGTGCTGTCCGGGCGATTTTGCGGGGTGGTCGAATTGTTAGCGTGGCGGCCATGAACTCGACGCGAACCTGGCGGGTGCGATTAGCGGTCCAAGCCGTGCGTATGGTCAACGGACTCTCGCGTCGCTTGGGTCGAGGAGCGGGTACCGTCGTGGGCGGACGCATCGGTCTGCTATTTGCGCCGGACCTCTTGCACGCGTTGTCGCGTGAACGTACGATCATCCTCGTCTCGGGCACCAATGGCAAGACCACGACGGCGGCCATGGTGCGCGCCGGATGGGACGGCGACGTGGCCGGCAACGACACGGGGGCCAATATGCTCCAAGGCCACGTGGCGGCGTTGTGCGCGTCGCCCGCCCGCCGGGTCGTTCTCGAGACCGACGAGGCGTGGCTTGCCATGGTGGTCGCGGCGACGACCCCACGAGTGGTGGTGCTCTTGAACCTGTCGCGCGATCAACTCGACCGCGCCAACGAGGTTCGTCAGATGGCCCTTCGCTGGCGCGCGTGCCTCGCCGCAGAAACGTTCGACGGTGTCGTCGTCGCCAACGCCGCCGACCCGTTGGTGGCGTTCGCCGCGGAGACCGCCCGCCGCATCCGTTGGGTCGACGTCCCCTCGTCGTGGCGTGGCGACGCGACCTCGTGCCCGCACTGCACTCGCGCCATCAAGTTTGTCGAGGGCCACTGGTCGTGCGTCTGCGGCTTCGCCAAGCCCACCGATGTGAGCGCCACCCTCGGTGACGGGTTCGAGATCGACGGCGAGGCGTTCGTGCTGGACCTGGCGTTACCGGGGGACTTCAACCGGGTGAACGCCGCTTTCGCGCTCACCGCCTTGGCGCAGTGCGAGGTGGTGGTGGCGGCGGCGCTCGCACGGGTGGGTGCGCTCACCACCGTCGAGGGACGCTACGGCCGTCGTCGTTTCGAACAGCGCACCCTGCGATTGCTGCTCGCGAAGAATCCGGCGGGCACCGCAGCGTTGCTGGAGTCCCTTGACCCGGCCGATGAGGTCTGGATCGCGATCAATGCGCAGATTGCCGACGGTCGAGACCCCTCGTGGCTCTACGACGTCCCCTTCGAGTCCTTGAGGGGCGCCCACGTTGTCTGCCTCGGCGAACGTCGTTTGGACTTGGCGACACGCCTGCTCTACGCCGGTGTGCCGTGCGAGGTCGCCGAAGATTTGGCGGTCCTGCGTCGCGGGAGGGGCAACGTGACCCTCGTCGCGAATTACACGGCTTTTCGTGAGTGGATGGGGAGGACGACTCCGTGGTGAGAATTGGACTCCTCTATCCGGATCTCCTCGGGACCTACGGCGACGGGGGTAACGCGGCAGTATTGGCGGCGCGCGCGAACGCGCGTGACATGGACGCCAAGGTCGTTCCCGTGACGATCGGCGAGGCTCTGGCACCCGCCGACATCTATCTGTTGGGTGGCGGGGAGGACGGACCACAGCGTCTGGCGTGTGACTTGCTGCGCGACGCCGGCTTCGTCGAGCGAGTGCACGACGGGGCGCACGTGCTAGCGGTGTGTGCGGGATTACAGATCCTGGGCACGACCTTCAGCATCGAGGGCGACGCGTCGTATCCGGGCCTGGGGCTGGTCGACGCAACAACCACGCGGGGCCCAATGCGCTCGGTGGGTGATTTGGCCACGATGGCGTCGGGGCGAATGATGGTGGGCTTCGAGAACCACGGGGGAGTGACCGTACTCGGCGAGGGGGTGAGCGCTCTCGGTGAGGTGTTGGTGGGCCGCGGCAACGACGGGCGGGTGGACGGCTACCGGACGTCCACGATGTGGGCGACGTACGCGCACGGGCCGGTGCTCGCCCAGAACCCGTGGCTGGCCGACGAGGTCCTGAGCGTCGTCACCGGCCAGGAATTGACGCCGTGGCCGAGCGTGGCCGATTCCCTCTACGCCCAGCGTTGTGGATCGCTCAGTACTCGTCGCTCGGTCGTCGGCCGTATTGCGCGTCGCCACTGATCGTGCGACCGAGTTCGGCGACGGCTTCCTCGATGCGCGCGCCGAATCGCCGGATGTTCTCCGACCCTTCAGCCCTGAGGGGAGTGCCGAACACGATGGTGACGTGGTGGCGCCGCTGCGAGGGGCGCTGGGTGTACTGAGGGGCCTTGGCGTATTTGGTGCCACGAAGGTACCCGGCTTCGTGGATGTAGGTGGGAATGACCAGCGCCTTGGAACGTTCCCCCAGGTAGGCCGCGCCACCCTTGAATTCCTGTAGATTCCCGTCGGGACTACGACCACCTTCGGGGTACAGCAGGAGGTTCCAGTGGTCTTCCACGAGTTCGAGGGCGAGTTGGGAACTGCGACGATTGATCTTGTGCCGGTCGATCGGGATGGCGTTGAACACGAGCACGGTTCGAAACGCCTTAACGGTCTGCATGAAGAAGTTGTCCATCGCGGCGGCGACGATGGTGCGACGGCGCACGCGGGGTGGCAGTGCGCTCAGCAGGAGTGGCGTGTCGAGGTGACTGTTGTGATTGGCCACGAAGATGAAGGGTCCGTGGCCGTCGAGATTCTCGAGGCCCATCACGCTCAGGGTCGACATTCGTCGCACCACGGGCGTGATGTAGTACTTCCAGTAGAGGTTGCGGACGAATCGGGCCCCGTAGCCCCGGCCCCATTTGGTGGGGAAATCCAAACCCAACCGCGTCACGCCTATCGCCGGTTCGTCTTCTTGGGGGTGTAGCGCTTAGAAGGAGCGGGGATGCGCGAGCTGGTCGTCGCCGACGTCGTCTTCGCCGCCCGGGATGTCGAGCCCTTATTGGCGCGACGCTCCTGGGCTCGCTCGCGAGCGCGCACGTTGGCGCCGCGGAATGTCGCGTCGCCGTATTTGCCGAGTCGAAATGCGCGCACGGCCAACCACGCGGCCAGCGCCATGTAAAAGAGCCCCGCCGACCCCGTGGCGAACGCCAGAAGGAGTGATCCCACTATCACGCCCGCGCGCTTGCGGAAGTAACTGAAGCCGGCGATAGCCAGGCCTACGACAAGGAACACCAGGAACTGCAGCAACCAATAGGACGGGTGCGTCAACTGCGCCTTCGTACACACCGACTTCACCATGGCGTACCCCGTCGGGCACGTGTGGTCCTTTAGGGCCTTTGCCGTCACGTGAATCGTGGTGTTCTTGATCAGATGCGGGATGAACAATGCGGCGAGCACCAGGGCGATGGCCGCGCCGCCGAAGCCGAACTTGCGTTCCAGGTCGTCGAGTCCCAGCACTAACTGCCGCGTCGTCGACGCTACCTGAGCGCCGCGGGCGAATCGTGGTCGTTTCTCAGGAGGTGGGGCATGGTTCTCGGGCACGAGGTCAAGGCTACAACTCGGGCGCAAAACGCCACGGTACGCACGGGATAGACTTGGGGCTTCGGGCGCTTAGCTCAGTTGGTTAGAGCGCAGCCTTCACACGGCTGAGGTCGAGGGTTCGAGTCCCCCAGCGCCCAC
>JABBOA010000115.1 GCA_019352075.1 Acidobacteriota bacterium
TGGCCGAACTTCCATTGATCTCAATGTTGGCTGGTTCGCTTACCGCATTCGCGCCGAGCAAGGGGTTGCGTAGTCGTGTCACGATATCTATTGGTCCTTCGGTAGACATGGTTCGTGTCAATGGCGCGAGGATAGGTACAATCGAACGATTGACTCCGATGAGACACGAACTCGGTGTGACACAAGAACGGTTCGCTACCAGGTCGTTAGACCAAATGGGACTACTCTAAATTTGCATTAATTGAAAATGGGGGGTCCACCAATGTTGCGCGACTTTCAAGCCCTCGTGAGTATGGGCTTCCTTCCGAAGGAAATGCCTCTTATCTTCCAATCTAGAGATTTCGCATCATACGTATCTGCTGGAATTCATCCGCCACTGGATACCAGTTGGACCGGGTGCTCAGATTTCAACCTGGGACGAGCTGGAGGACTCAGAAGACCGCTTTCAATTATGAATCCGAAGGGGTTCGTGAGAGTTGCCCGGGCAATCGAAGCAGAGTGGACGGATATTCAGAATATCTATGGGCAAGATCGCGTGACTAACACTTCACCTCATGAGGTCGACACTGGGTTCTGGGAACGCTACTTCCGCCACGGAACCACTTTTCATGACCGCCCATCACTAAGAATGCGCCTTGGGCATAAGGCCAGGTTTGTGGTCCGGGCTGACTTTAGCCAGTGTTACTCATCCATCTATACCCACAGTCTCGCTTGGGCTTTTGAGACCAAGGAACTCGTAAAGACAAATCCGCGAAATTCAGCATGGCGGGGCTCTGTCAATGGCCAATTTCTAGTACCCGCTGGTGGCCAGCAAAAGTCCCCACCCTTCACGCGTTCTTTGCTTCTTTTTTGACGAAAACTGACCTCCCCTGGCTCGGGCCTCTTTCATCCGGAATGACTCGCCGCTGGTGACCACGACGACGCCGTGGTGCACCAGTCGATCCAGCAGACTGACCGCGGTGTTGTGTTCGGGTAGGAACCGTCCCCACTCCTCGAAGGGCCAGTGCGAAGCGACACCGAGGGCCCGGTGCTCGTAGGCAGCGGCGATGAGTCGAAAGAACAGCTGCGCCCCGGTGTCGTCCATCGGGGCAAATCCAATTTCATCGATCAGGATCAGGTCAGCGCGCAGCACCTGGTCGATCACCTTGCCCACCGAGTTGTCGGCGAGTCCCCGGTAGAGGGTCTCGATGAGGGCGGGCGCTGAGAAGTAGCGCACCTTGTAGCCCGCCGCGACCGCTTCGTGACCGAGCGCGACCAAGAGGTGGCTCTTGCCGGTGCCGGCCGGTCCCACCAGACAGAGGTTCTCGGCGGCCCGGATCCACTCGAGACTGGCGAGGTAGTCGAACGTCGGCCGTGGGATGGAGCTCTGGGCGACGTCGAACTCCTCCAAGGTCTTGGCGAGCGGAAAGCCCGCGGCCTTGAGTCGAGCGCTCGCGTTGCTCGCGTCGCGCGAGGTGATCTCGGCCTCGAGCAACGTGCGCAAGAACTCCTCGGGACTCCAGCGTTGGGTCTTGGACGTGACCAACAACTCCGGCGCGAGGTGACGAATGGCCGAGAGTCGAAGTCGTCGCAGTGCGGCGTCGAGGTCGGGGGCCAGCGCGGGTGCGTTCGTGCTCAACTCGTCGCCTCCACCTGGTAGTCACTGAGTGACCTGCTCTCGACGACGGGTAGCGCCGTGACGAGTGCGTCGCCGGACTTCGTGGGCATCGCCACGCCTTTTCCCGCGATCAGGATCGACTGGACGTCGCTCGAGTGAAACCTTCCGAACTCAACGGCCCGGGTCAGCGCATGCACGAGGGCGTCTCGTCCGTAGGAGCGCTCGAGGCGCAAGAGTATTGCGAGGTCGCTCTTGAGCGACGTGCTCCCTGACGCGCAGGCTCCCTTGATGAAGGCTTCGGCCACTGGCCCGAGGGTGCAAAAGACCACCTCGTCGGGGGTGCGGGGTCGAACAGCCCGTTTGGGCTTCGTTCGCGGGCCGCCGTAGTGGTCATCGAGTATCGAGGTCTCACCAGGGACGACGACGGCGTGTTCGGCCAGGGTCACGCCGAGGAGCGTGATCGTCAGTCGTCCATCGCTGACGCGCAGTTGCACCACTTTGCCGATGTGCCGTGTCGGCACCGAGTAGCGCGCAGAGGCGAAGCGCACGCAACTGAGTTTGTCGACGGTTCGGTAGATCACCTTGCCCGCGTTGGCGCGCAGTTGGGGTAGTGACCCGAGTAGTTCGAGCTCGACGACGAGTCGTGTCGAGGGAATGGCGCAGATCTCGGAGTGCTCGACCGCGTTCACTTCTTGCATCCAGTCGGCCCCGCACTCGTTCGCGCGCCGCAGGTCACGCGCGTCGAGTTCACCCGGGATCATGAGGTCGCGCTTCACGTAACCCACGAGGTTCTCCACGAGCCCCTTCGAGGCGGGGTCGGCCGCTTCGCAGAAGTCCGGGTGAAAGCCGTATTCTCTGAACTTGAAATACTCCAGAGATGGGAAGCAATCGCGCTCCGGTGAGCGCGGTAGATCGGCTGTTATCTCTGACTGAGCGAGAGCGCGGCACCCGTCGTGATGGGTCTGGTCGGCTTTGGTCCGATATGAATAATTGTCGGATGCTGTGAGCGACGTTCAATCTGGTTGAGCTTTTCGTTCGCCCCGGACAGGCTGATCCGGAGTCCTTCGGCTTCCCCGGGCCATCCCTCGCGCTCGGCTTCTGCGATGCGATCGGTGAGGTTGTCGCGGATGTCGATCAGGCGAGGCTGCTGATCGGGATCGGGCCAGAGCATTGGGCAGCGAACGCAGGCGTGTTCGTGGATGCAAGGGGTGGAAAGGGCACGGGCGCAGGTGCCAATGGAGACCTTGCGTCGCTCGAAATGACCGAGAAACTCCTGCCACTCTTCATCGGAAGGGGTGCGGTACTCCTCACTTGGTCGCAGCGACCGTCGCCGGGCCAAGAAGGCGAGATGGGCCTCGATGGCCTCTTGGGGATAGACAGCTTTGTAGCCCATGGTGACGTTGATGTCATGGTGACCGGCGATGATCTGGGCGATATGGGGTGGCAGGCCATTGAGAATGGCGTCGGTGATGAACATGCGACGGAAGTCGTGCGGGGTGTAGCGCAGCGGCTCACCGTCCGCGCCGTCAACGAGGCCGGTATGGGTCAGGGCTTCGGTGAGAAATGTTCGGACGCTGCTCGGAGAGATCGCTCGGTTCTCAGTGCCGACGCGCCACTGGAACAGTAATGGTGCAGGTGCTGACCACACCCGCTCGTGCCCATCGTAGGAGGGCACTAAGGGGATTGTGCCTGACTCGTCGCTAACCCGCAGGATGATGGCGCCCAGCACTTCGGCCAGTTCCGGGCTGACCACCAAAAGACGTTCGGTGTCGGTCTTGGAGGGGGCGATCTGGAGGAGCGGCACTACCTCACCTGTGGTCGGTAGGCGGTATTGCACCACGCTGTGGTGACTGATCTCGAGCAGCTCCTCGACTCGAACACCAGTGGCCCGCAGCACCTCGACGATGGCCCATGCCCAAAACGCATGATCCTCATCTCGCGCCAAGTCGTGCCGGTCGGCGTTGTTGGCCGCGTCGTGCGCCCACAGCGTGCCGCGACCAGAGCGCGGGTCAACGACGGAGCGGACCAGGTTTGTTCCTGCGGCGCTGAAGGCCTCACCGGGGAGGGCTCTTCGACCCGCCTCGAGGAGAGCCTCGGCCGTGGTGCGCCGATCGAGAACGCTGCGAACGACAACGGGGAGCACGGGCAGCCGCTCACGGGTGCGCGCGTCCATGCGCGACTTGAGGAGACGCTTGGACTTCTTGCGGTTGATTTCTTCTTCACCAATGGGACAGGGGGTCACCCAGATGGCCCAACGCCCTGGGTCCTCGACCGCCCAGTGGGCGAGATCCAAATAGAAGGCGCGCACCGGGGTCAGGCACTCGCGGTAGTTGATCCGCTCGACCGCCACCTGCGCCTTTTCGCCCGTCGGGCTGGTGACCGTCTTGGTGAAAGTGCGCAGGCGCAGTTTCCAGGCGCTGGCGACTTCCGTGCGCAGGTGCAGGCTGTCGATGCCGGGATGGTGGCGCTCGAGGTCGGCCCAGAACAGCTTGCCCAAGAAGTTCGCGAGTGTCTCCAAGCTGGTGTAGTCCAAGGCGGGTTGGCGTTCGCAGAGATAGTCGACCAACAGATCACGGACGGGACGACAGGCCAGGTGGTAGCGGTCGATCAGTTCTTCGGGGCTGCACTGTCCGGCGGTACGTAGTGCCCGCAGTGTCGGCGGCGCATCAGGAGCGAAGATCCCCATCTCGTAGAGCAGTCGGTAGATGAGCATTCGTCCGCTGGCCTGACTGACACGTAGCTCGATTTGTGCGTCGAGCAACTCCACAACATCACCGACGGTGATATCGCCGAGTGCGCCGCCCTTGGCGGCGATGATCAGAGCGGCTCGATAGATCGTCTGACTCCGTGCCGCCGCCGACACGCTCGGATCGGCGTCGCAGGCCGCGGCCAACCGAGCGAACCCCTCGGGGTCGCGCGACACCGCCAAGTTGCGCACGAGGAGTCCCCCGTGAGCGGGCCCGCCGCCCACTAGCCAGGCAAGCGACGGGCGAAGGACGTCGGCAGAAATGGCCACCGGCAATGCTTCTGTCAATGCTTCGTGACGCCATGGAGCATCGTGTCGCTGCAAGCGCAGCCACTCCTTCGGCACCTCTCGCCACGTAGCCCCCGCAGCGTCGGCTCCACTCGAGAGCCAACGTTCTTGCCAGGTCCGCCCCGGCTGGTCCGCCAGCCAGTCGATCAACATCTTCACCCCGTGGACACGTTTGGCCTGCTTGGCTGGGCGATCCGTCACAAACGGCGCCGAGGTCAACCGGGTCAACAATTCATCCTTCGACGCACACGTCGCTGCCCATTGGCGGGCGCACGACCGTGCGGCAAATTCGACCACTGGCGTTCGGACCGTCGTCTCTATGCCTCCGGAGTGGACCGACTCGTCGAGGGCGATGCTCACGAGCTGGCGCGGCCGAAGAGCACTTCGAGCGTTTCGGGCCGATAGCCCGGCGCCGGGTCTGGGACGACACGCTCCTTCGCTCGACGGGTCTGCTCGGCGTGGTGTGTCAGCACTCGACGGATCACGTCTTCTTTGCGTGGGGTGAGGTAGATCTGGGTGGTGGTCAACTGGGCATGGCCCAAGACCTCTTGGACGTCGGTGAGTGGCAGCGTCGGATCTTCGGCCATCCGATAGGCCGCGGTGTGGCGCAGTGAGTGCAGCGTCGCCTCGGTCCCGGCTTGGTTGTTGACTCGCTCGAACATGCGGTGCACCCCGTGATAGGTCAGCGGATGCACGGGACGGCGCAGCGTCCACCACAGCGGCTGGCGGCGGCCGGCCGGGATCAGGTCGCCCATCTCCACTTGGTAGAGGCGCAACCACACGAATGCGTCGACAGACGCGGGCAACTCCTGGGTTGCCCCGCTGCCCTTGCGGATAACCCTGATCAACTGGCGACCGGGGTCGACACCGCCCAAGGTCACCGAGAGCAACTCAGAGGCCCGAACACCCGTCGAGACGTAAAAGGCCACCAGTGCCCGGTCCCGATGTGAAGGGAGCCGGGCGAAGATCTCGTTGAACTGATCGTCGGGCACAGCGCGAGGGATCCGTGTCGGGACCTTGGGCCGGTAGAGGCCACTGCGCTCGTTGCGGCGCGGTTCCATCGGGTTGTGATGCGCGTGAGCCCGGTCGGCGCGGCGCGATCGGTCCAAGGGGAACGGGTTGAGCACCGGACCGCTGCCCTCGTCGCGGTGGAAGTCGTAGAAGCCGCGCAACACCGTCTCGCTATGGGCTCGGACCGAGGGCGCGTACATTTTGTTCGTCGGCACCGTCGAGGGCAACTCATCGGGGTGGCGCCAGTGCGGCCGCGATGGCTTCCCCGCGACCTGCAGCCAGCGTGAGAAGTCCCGGGCCTCGGTGCGGCTCGCCCGGTCCCACGACACGCCTTGCGCCCAGAGGAACCGGAACCATCGCAGCAGGTCCATCCCATAGGAACGAACAGTGCTTGTCGAGCGTCCTGCTGCCAACAAATCGGCGAACCAGGCCGAGACCGCCTCCACCGTTGTCCCGTCGTCACCGACGAGGCGATAGGGCTCCCAGGGATCCGCGGTCTCAATCAGCCGGCCAGTCTGTGGCACCACAAGGGCGGCCAAGTCGCTCGGAGGAACCTGCTCGCTGGTCATAGGAACAGATGTTTAGCAGGGATCTCGTGCGATTTAGTGGATGCTACTTTACCCAATTACCAGGAACTATGCCAGTTGTAGTTCAGTCAATAGGTAGTGCGTGGCGAAGCGGACGTACTCGGGAGTGGGGATCACCACGTTGGCGACG
>JABBOA010000116.1 GCA_019352075.1 Acidobacteriota bacterium
TCAGACCAGCGCTTTCACGGTGGATCCAGGCTTAAATGAAGTCACGATTCGTTTCGTACCATTCGTGCGCCAACGCCAGGACCTCGTTGTCACTCAGCGCCTCGAGATTGGAGTCGACGGCGCCGACGACCTTGTGCGCGACCTCAGGATGCTTGCGCTCCCAGTACTGGATGAGTCGCAACATCGCGTTGGCCTTGCCGCGGCCGTGGCCGACGAGCAAGATGTGCGTCGAGGGCGCGACCGCCCGCGTCACTGACTCGAAGAAGACATTGGTGTCGTGCTCGGCCTCGCGTTCGAAGAGGTCCGGGGAACCCGGGTGTCGATGGCGCCGCCAGTCGGTGGGGGCGACGAATCTCTCGGGCAGTGCGCTCGCGACGTCCGTCGACGCCCAGACCTTCGCCTCCTCGCGAGTAATTGCTACCGCGACGTACTCACCACGCTCCTCGGTCATCAGTCACCTGCCTCTCATCCTCAACCTACCCATCGGTCACCGGCCCGACTAGGGCCCTAGGGCCTCGCCGCGATCCATCGCGGCGGGGCGATCGCGGCGGTCCGGTCAGTGCGATGTGGTCAGGTAGTCGACGCATCCCTCGACCGTCGAGAGCTGGGCGTAATCGCGTTCGGGGATGTCGCGTCGCGTCACTTCGGCCAGGCCGGCCACGAACTGCAAGAAGTCGATGGAATCGAGATCGAGGGCCTCTTGCAATGTCTCGCCGGCCACGACGCTGTCGAGATCGGCTTCGGGGGCGATCGGTCGCAACACCGTGCGCATCACCTCACGTGCTTGCTCCTCGGTCATAGTTCCTCCGGTTCTCTCAGGAGTCGGGCGATCTCGGTCAGGAAACGTCCACCGCGCATCCCGTCGCTGACGCGGTGGTCACCCGACAATGTCGCGACCACGCACGTATGGACGCCGAGCAAGCCCTGGGTCGCCCACGGGCGATCGTGGACGCGGCCGAAACCGACCAGGGCCACCTGGGGCGGGTAGATCACGCCGAACACGCGGTCCACGCCGAGGTCACCGAGGTTGGTGACCGTGATCGTGGAATCGCTCAACTCCGAACTACGCAGGAGACCGTTGCGCGCACGGCGCACCAGATCGTTCAACCGACTCATCATCTCGTCGAGCGAGAGTTGCTCGGCGTCACGAAGAGCCGGAGCGATGAGTCCGCCCCGCCGCTGGGAGATTGCCACACCCAAGTTGACCGCAGCGCTCGGTGAGAACTCCCCGTCAACGTAATGGCCGTTCATCTCGGGCACACGAGCCACGGCGCGCGCCGTCGCGCAGAGCAGGAGGCTCGCCATGACGAGTCGATCAGCGACCGGACGTTCGGCATTGGTCCGCTCGAGCCAGCTCGCCGCCGCGCTCAGGTCAATCGTCGTGTCCAAGTAGTAGTGCGGCACCTCGCGCTTGGATCGCGCCATCAAGGCACCGATGGCGCGCTGCATCGAGCGCCGGCGCTCCTCTGGTGTCGAGGCGGGAGCCGGCTTCTCAGGTGCCACGGCGGCGACGCCACGAACGTCGCGCGCGAGGACCGAACCGCCCGGCCCGCTTCCGACCACGCCCTCGAGATCGATGCCGGCGTCGCGCGCCAACCGACGAGCGTAAGGTGAGGAAGACTGTCGCGCGGTCGAACCGGTGACGCCGGGAGTGAAGGGCGCGACCGCTTCGACGTCGCCGCGCGTCACCGTGCCGCCCACCCCGGTTCCCGTCACGGTGGCGAGGTCCACCCCCCGCCGCTGCGCGAGTCGGCGCACCAGGGGTGACTCGACGAGGGGAAGGTTCGCCGGTGCCGGCCGCACGGCCGACGAAGACGCCGGGGGTGGAGCTGGCGAGGCCGACGTCGCGGGGGTGACCGGGGTCGCGGGTGACCCCGACGTGTTCGACGCGCTCGCACTCGTGAGATGCGCGAGGACCGTACCGACCGACACGCGCACGCCTTCGGGCACCGCCAACTCATCCACGGTGCCCTCTTCGAAGATCTCCACCTCGATGTCGGACTTGTCCGTCTGGACCACGGCGACGATGTCGCCCCGGTGCACGCGGTCACCGGGGTGGACCAGCCACTTCGTGATCGTGCCGGCGTCCATGTCGGCCCCCAGTGACGGCATCGTGAATTCGCCCACCTACGCCCCCATCGCACGCACGGCGGCGACGACGTCGTCGACTTGAGGCATCACTTCGTCCTCGAGGTGCTTGGCGTAGGGCATGGGGACCTCCGCGCTGCAGACGCGCGCCACCGGGGCGTCGAGGTCGTAGAACGCCTCTTCGGTGATCCTCGACGCGACTTCGGCCGACAGACTGCCACTGCGCCAACCCTCGTCGACCACCACCGCGCGGTGGGTGTGCGCCACCGCCCCCACGATCGTCGCGGTGTCGAGCGGGCGAAGAATCCGTAGGTCCACCACCTGGGCGTCGATGCCCTCGGCGGCCAGCACCTGCGCGGCGCCCAGGGCGGTGCGCAGGGTGCCGCCGTAGGCCACGATGGTGACGTCGTCGCCGGCTCGACGTATGGCGGCGCTCGTGAGGTCGACGGCGTCCTGCGACGGTTCGCCCTCGGTGCCGTAGAGCATGGCGTGTTCGAAGATGAGCACCGGGTCGGGGTCCTCGAGTGCCGGCGCCAACATCCTGCGGGCGTCGTCGATCGTCGCCGGGGCGAGGACTCGTAGTCCCGGTATGTGCGCGTACCAGCCCTCGAGACTGTGCGAATGCTGCGCCGCCACCTGGCGCCCCGCTCCCGTGGCCATTCGGATCACCAACGGCACGTTCAATTGCCCGCCCGACATGTAGAGCAAGCTGGCGGCGTTGTTCATGATCTGGTCCAGCGCCAGCAGACTGAAGTTGACCGTCATCACTTCGACGATCGGGCGCATCCCGCCCAGGGCCGCACCAATGCCCGCGCCCACGAATCCCGACTCCGAGAGGGGCGTATCGCGGATTCGCTCGGGACCGAACTCCTCGAGCAACCCGAGGGTCACCGCGTAGGTCCCTCCGTAGTGCCCGACGTCCTCACCCATCACGAAGACGCGATCGTCGCTGATCAGGGCCTCGCGGATCGCCTGACGCACGGCCTCTCGGTAGGTGATGACGCTCACGGGCGGTCCCTCGGCGCGGGTGGCGACGTGACGAAACGTTCCAGCTCCTCGATCGGTTCGTCAGTGCCCGCGGCGGCGAAGTCGACGGCGTCCTGTATCTCCGCGGCCACGTCGGCCTCGATACCCTCCAGGTCGGCGCTGACGAGCACGCCGCGCGACATCAGTTGCGTGGTGAGTTGCCCGATGGGGTCGCGCAACTTCCATCGCTCGATCTCGGACTTGTCGCGGTACCGGTCGGGGTCGTACATCGAGTGCGAACGGAAACGATAGGTGCGCATCTCCAAGAAGTGCGGTCCCCCGCCGGACCTCACCGCATCGGACGCCTGGCGGGCGGCCTCGCGCACGGCGAGCACGTCCATCCCGTCCACCTCCCACGACGCCATGCGATAACTGGCGGCCTTGAGCGACAAGTCGGTCTCGGACTCGGTGAACTCGAGAGCGGTACCCATGGCGTAGAGGTTGTTCTCACAGCAGAAGAGAACCGGCAGGTGCCAGAGCGCGGCCAGGTTCATCGCCTCGTGGAACTCACCCTCGGCCACCGCGCCGTCGCCGAAGAAGCAGGCCGTCACCCGATGGCGACCGCGCAGGTGATCGGCCAGTGCGAGACCGACCGCCACCGGCAAACCTCCGGCCACGATGGCGTTACCCCCGAAGAACCTTGTCGACGCGTCGAAGAGGTGCATCGAACCACCCCGCCCCCGACTGCAACCCTCCACCTTGCCCTCGAGTTCGGCCAGGGTGGCGCGCATGGAGATGCCACGGGCCAGCGCGTGGCCGTGCTCGCGGTAGGTCGCGACAATGGCGTCATCGGGCGAGAGGGCCTGCATCACCCCCACCGCGCAGGCCTCCTCGCCAACGGCGAGGTGCAAGAAGCCGCGAATCGATTCGCGACTGTAGAGTTCGACGCAACGCTCCTCGAAGCGCCGGATGCGGATCATCTCTCTGAGTAGCAGGACCTCGAGTTCATCGCGTTGGGCGACCGTAGTGGCGTCGATGGCGAGTCCCTGCGGCCCGGTCACGACGGCAACTCTAGGGTCGACGTGTCGCCTTCGGGCAGTCCCAATTCACGCGCCTTGAGCAGGCGTCGCATGATCTTGCCACTCTTGGTGTGGGGAAGGTGGGGGTCGAAGACGATCTCGCGCGGTGCCACCGCGGCACCGAGTCGTCGGCGGGCGAAACCCAGCAGGTCGAGTCGTAGTTCGACGCTGGCCGAGTATCCAGCCTTCAGGGTCACGAACGCCTTCACCACCTCGCCCAGTAGTGCGTCGGGCACGCCGATGACGCCCACCTCGGCCACCGACTCGTGCTCCATCAACGCCGACTCCACCTCGAAGGGGCCGATGAGGTGCCCGGCCGACTTGATCACGTCGTCACCGCGGCCGATGAACCAGAAGTAGCCGTCCTCGTCGCGACGGGCCAAGTCGCCACTGAGGTACCAGCCACCCGCGAAGCACGAGCGGTAGCGGGCGGCGTCACCGAGGAAGCCGCGGAACATCGAGGGCCACCCCGGACGCAGCGCCAACTCCCCCTCGACGCCGACGTCGGCCTCCACGGCGCGGTCGTCGGGCCCCAGCACTATTCGGCCCTGGTCGTCGTGCGTGAGGATCGTGGCGTCGATTCCGGGGAGTGGACGACCCATCGAACCCGGCCGGATGTCCATGCACGCGTAGTTGGCGACCATGATGCCACCCGTCTCGGTCTGCCACCAGTTGTCGTGGATCGCCACACCCAACACGTCGCGTCCCCAGCGCACCACTTCGGGATTGAGTGGTTCGCCCACGCTCGCGACGAAGCGCAGGGCGCGGAGATCGTGCGCGGCGGCCATCTCGGCGCCGGCCTGCATCAACATCCGCAGCGCGGTCGGGGCGGTGTACCAGACGTTCACGCCTTCGCGTTCGAGAGTCTGGTACCAGCGCTCGGCGTCGAACTCGCTCTCGTCCACCACGGTGGTGACGCCGTGCACGAGGGGTGCGATGATGCCGTAGGAGGTGCCGGTGACCCACCCGGGGTCGGCCGTGCACCAATAGACGTCGTCGGGGTGAAGATCGAGGGCGATGCGACCCGTGGCGTAGTGCGAGACGACCGCATCGTGCACGTGGATCGCCCCCTTGGGCGTGCCCGTCGTGCCGCTCGTGAAGTGCAGGAGGGCCATGTCCTCGGGGTCGGTGGGGCCGATGGTGAAATCCCCGCTCGCCGCGTCGAGCAGATCGGCCAGGGCGAGGGTGCCCGGCGGCGCCGGGGTGCTGCGCGGCGCGCCGTCGCCGACCAGGAGGACGTGGCGTAGCGCGGGCAACTGCTCGCGGACGCTCGCCACCTTGTGGCGATAGAGCGTGGGAGTGGTCACGAGCACGCTGCCCGCGCCGATGCCCAGGCGCTGGCGGATCGGCTCGGGGCCGAAGGCCGCGAACAACGGACTCAGTACGCTGCGGTTCTTGAGGGTGCCGAGCGCGACCACGTAGAGCTGCGCGTTACGCGGCAGCAGCACGAAGACCCGCTCGCCCGGGCCAATCCCGAGGCCGTCGAGGACGTTGGCGAAACGGTTGGAACGCTCGTCGAGGGCCCCGTAGGTCATCTCGGTGCGCACCCCGTGCCGGTCGCGACAGCGCAGGGCCACGTGATCGCGCCGGTCGCTGCGGGCGTGACGCACGACCGCCTCGTGGGCGATGTTGAGCCCTCCCCCCGCCAGTCCGTCGAGGGCCTGACGAGCGTCCTGCCAGCGGAAACCGGCCCGCTCGGCCGCGTAATCGACCATGTTCGGAGATTGACCATGGACGCCAATCGTCTTGGCAATCACGTCGGTTGGCACCATCGACCCCCTCGCCATCGGCGAATCGTGGATTGACTTATACCCGCGAGCCCGATGATACGGCGCTCACGCGCAGCGGTGCAGAGTCGAACGTCACTTCGCCACAGCGTCGCATCACGCGCCTCAGTATCACCCCGACATCACGTCATGACGCCAACGGTCGATCGCACCGATCGCACCACTGTGCGCGAGTCCGCTCAAGTGGTTGTGGGACCCTTGCACAGCGAGCCCGGTCGCGCGATCGTGGCGCACGCTCTCGAGTTGAGCGCAGACCGCTGCGCCGAAGAGGAGCGACAGGCTCGA
>JABBOA010000117.1 GCA_019352075.1 Acidobacteriota bacterium
CTTCCGAAGATCTCGTAACGAGTGCCGTCGTCGCCGCGGAACCAGCTCATGTTCTCGATGACTCCGCGGACCGAGAGCTTGAGCTTGCGCGCCGCGTAGGCCGAACGCTGCGCCACTCGCTGCGCCGCCGCCTGGGGCGTCGTCACGACGTACATTTCGATGCGCGGTAACACCTCTGACAGTGTCAGCGCGACGTCCCCGGTGCCCGGCGGCATGTCAATCAATAAGAAATCGGGCTCGTCCCACCACGCCTCGGTGATGAGTTGTTCGATGGCCTTATGCAGCATCGGTCCGCGCCAGATGACGGGTTGCTCGTCGGGAACGAAGTAGCCCATGGAGACACAGTGGACACCGTGCGCCAGCGTCGGCAGAACAGTATCGCCCAGCACGATCGGGTCAGCGACGGCGCCGAGCATCTTGGGCAGCGAGAAACCGTAGACGTCGGCGTCCAGCACCCCGACGTGTTGACCCCGACGCGCGAGAGAGATTGCCAGATTCACGGTGACCGAGGACTTACCCACACCACCCTTGCCCGAGGAGATGCCGAGAACCCGGGTCTTGGAGAGCCGGTCGAGGAACTTTGGCTGCTCGCTCGCGTGAGCGTGCTCCCCCGGGGTGGACGTGCCCGTCATCGAGCCGCGAAGGTAGTTGCGTAGACGCAACAACTCCTCTTCGTTCATCGTACGGACCCGCACCGTCGCCGCGGGCGAGACGACGCGGACCTGATCCACCAGATAGTCGCGCTGGGGCCAGTTCGAGGCGGGCAGCACGAGGGTCACCTCGACGTCCGGCCCCACCGTGACCAGGTCGTCGAGGAAACCCAGTTCGCCCAGGGGGCGCCGAACCTGTGGTTCCACGATGCCCGCGAGGGCCGGGTACTGCGTCGCGTCGAAAGTCACGTGTCATCCTTTGAGGTGGTGACTAGAAGGCTACCGGCGCGGCTGGTCACCCGCGCTCACGACGTGACCGCGAACACCTACACTTTGGAACGTATGACAGTACATCGCGAGAACGAGCTCGACCCAGCGTTGTTCACCGCTACCGTCACCAGCCTCGCCCATTCCTTCGGGGATAACACGCGTCGCAAGATCTACCTCTACCTGCGCGAGAATCCCGGCGCGACGGCGGCGCAACTGGCGCACCACTGCGGTGTCCACGCCAATGTCGTGAGACATCACCTCGAACGGCTCACCGAAGGTGGCTACGTCACCTACGACAACGTGCACCGGACCACCGTCGGGCGACCCGCCAAGGGTTATCGCGTCGTCGACACCAACGTCGCCATCGAGGGTTCGATCCGCCGTGACGCACTACTGGTCGCGCTACTCGAGATGGCGCTCGAGCGTTTGGGGCCAAAGGCGGCCGAGTCACTGGCCCACGACGTGGGCCTCGAATACGGTCGAGCGCTCGGCGTCACCGCCAACACCAACGACACGCCGACCACCGTGAGGGCGGCCATGTCCTCGATCGCCGGACTGTTGACCGCCCACGGTTTCGCGGCGCGCGTGGAGGAGGATGCCACGAGTCAGTCCGTCGTCTCTGACAATTGCCCCTTCGGCTCGGCTGCGCAGCATCATCCCGTGCTCTGTGCGGTGGACCGCGGTCTCATCGCGGGCATGCTCGAGGGTCTCGGCGCCAAGTCCGCACGCATCACCTTGACCTCACGCGCTCGCGGCGACGACACCTGTCGCGTCACGGCCTGATCGGCCCGAGGCGGGCCACTGTCGGCCCGCCTACCTTCGGCCTCGCGACGCGTCGTCGGTCTAGGGGGTGATGCCGAGCAGGCGCAAGAACGGTGCCGCGACGGCCAATTGGGCCTTGGACGGACGCAGACTGATGAAGTCGCGGAATTGGGCGGTGGCCAGCGCTCGGTTGCCCGGTGTCTCGTACGCCACGATCGCGTAATACAGACGAGGGGCGGGCGACGTGGGCGCGAGGGTCACCGCCTGGTGTAGGAGTCCGACACCCTTGGCGACCACCGTGGCGTTTCTGGTCTTGCTGCCCGCCGACGCCTCGAGCCAACCAGCCTCGGTCAGAGCGACCACGTTGGTGGGCTGGAGCGTGAGGATCTGCTGATAGGCCGACAGCGCCGCGGCGTCGCTGCCCGCCGCCACGTCGGCCTCCCCCTCGGTGATCAGCTGCTGCAATTTCTCGGTCTGGGAGAGACTGAGCCCGCCCGTCGCGGAGGAGCCCGCCTGGCGCAGGCCGACATTGGCCCATACCAAGACCACCGCGGCCAGGGCGAAACAGGCCAGGGCGACCACGAGTCGACTCTTCCTGCGACGGCGACTCGTGGCGTCCACACCCGCCACGGTGAGGTCCTTCGGCGTCACGAGGTCCAGTTCCTCCAGCGCGTGGTGCGCGTCACCCAGGGCGAGCCTCTCACGTTCACTGATCGCGGCGAAATCCTCGTCACTCAGTTCGCCCAGGGCGTGTTCGCGCCGCGCGTCCTCGAGTGACGCCTCGCGCAGTCGAATCTCATCGCGCAACTGGCGTTCGTTCTTCACCGTCGCCGCCGTAGGACCAGGACCGTCGTCGCCAGCCCGACGAAGACCGCCGTGGGCAGCAACCACAGCAGGGTGCCCACCCCCGACGTCGACGGACTGAGCAGGACGCTCGTTCCATACGCCGCCTCGATCGTCGTCAGGATCTGCGTATCGCTCTCGCCCCGCGCGACCAACGCCACAATCTGGTGACGCACGGCCAAGGCCGACGACGACGTGCTCTGGGCGACGGACAGGTCCTGACACGAGGGGCACTTCACGAGGTTCTCCAGGTGTGCGACGCGCTGCGCGGGGCCCGACGCCGTCGGGCTCGTCACCAGCGCCAGGGCCACCACCGCGACGAGCGCGACGAGCCACACCCGAAAAGTACCGAGACGATGACGCACCGACGTCGCGGGGGCCCGGCCGCTCACGCGCGTACCCGGGCGATGACTTGGTCGAGCTGGGCGGTGGTCACCGGACCGAGTAGTTCCGCCACGACCCGACCCGACGGGTCGATGACGAAGGTGGAGGGTGGTGAGGTCACTCCGTAGTGGAAAGCGAGGGTCCCGTTAGGGTCGTCGATCGAGGGGTAGAACTGCGACGTACCCCACTTGGCGTCGAAGGCCCGGGCGGCACTGAGCGTGTCGTTGAAGACCACGCCGAGCACCGAGACCCCCTTGCGTCGTTGTTGCCACGCGAAGGTGATGAGATTGGGTTCCTCCACCTGACAGGGTCCGCACCACGACGCGAAGAAATTGACGACGACGATCTTGCCGCGCTCGGCGGCGAGTGAGAACTTCGCGCCACCGAAGGATGTGCCGCTGATCGGTGGCGCCGTCCTACCCAGAAGGGGGCTCGGCACCGACGTCGCCGACACGGGCTGGCGCGTCACCAACAAGACGGACAGTCCAATAATCGCCGCCAACGCGACGAGCGAGATCAGCATCACGACGCGACGTCTCACGTCGTCACCTCGTCGCGGTGACGACGTCGCGCGAAGGAGAGCGCACTGCCCACGCCCACCATGAGGCCACCGATCCATAGCCACGACAGCAGCGGCTCGACCGTCACGCCCAGGACCACCGAACCTGCGGGCACGTTGGTCGCCACTTGGGCACCCGACGTCGCGCCGTTGCCGCCGACCGCGTCGAACGTGACGTAGACGTCGCGCAGAAGATTGGAATCGATCGCCGGTGTCCCCACCGGTTGGCTGGAGCGACCGCTGAAGGTCGTGATGGCGGGCCGCAGGACGTGTCCGTCCACGCGCACCACCACCTGCGTCTGCTTCTCGAGGCGCGACGAGACCGACGCGAAACCGTCGAATCCCACGTACTGCCCGTCAATCACGGTTCGCTGGTGACGCGCCAGGGTCACCTCCGAACGTGTCGTATAGGAGGTTGAGACCACGATGCCGACGGCCAGGACGACCACCCCCAGGTGCACGACCATCCCCCCGGTGCTGGGCGCGCGCCAGACCGACCACAGATCGCCCCGTCGACGGGCGCTGACGACGACGCCCTTGAGAGTGCGAATCGCGGCGCCCGCGGCGCCCACGGACAAGAAGACCGCCACCAGCACCGACGAGTGGCGCACGCCCGTCACGATCAAAACGACGACGCTGGCCAGCGCCACCCACGCGGAGGTTCTCACGCGCTGCCACAGCACCGCGGCGTCCACCGTTCGCCAACTCACCACCGGTGCGAGACCCATCAAGAAGAGCAGGAGCACGCTCACCGGTGCGGCCACCGCCGCGAAATAGGGCGTCCCCACGGTCACCTGGTTGCCGTTGACGGCCTCGTACAACAGGGGAAAGACGGTGCCGAGCAGGACGACGAAGGCGAACCCCACGAACAAGATGTTGTTAGCCACGAAGAGGCCCTCGCGCGACGCCGGATGGTCGACGCCGACCGGCGAGCGAAGTTCGTCCCCACGCCAGGCGATCAGCCCGACCCCGGCGCCCACCGTCAGGGCGAAGAAGCCGATCAGGACCGGCCCCAGGGTGCTCGAGGAAAACGCGTGCACGCTCTGCAGGACGCCCGAGCGGGTGAAGAAGGTGCCGAGTACGGTGAAGGCGAAAGTCGTGATGGCCAGCGACAAGTTCCAGATGCGGAAGAGACCACGGCGATCCTGGACGATGACCGAGTGGATGTAAGCGGTGGCCGTCAACCACGGCAACAGCGCGGCGTTCTCCACCGGATCCCACCCCCAGAAGCCACCCCAGCCGAGCACTTGATAGCTCCACCACGCGCCCAGCACGATACCCACCGAGAGCGAACCCCACGCCAGCACCGTCCATCGCCGCTGCTCCAGGGGCCAACGGTCGTGCACCCGGCCGGTGATGAGCATGGCGATCGCGAAGGCGAAGGGCACCGAGAAACCCACGAAGCCCGCGTAGAGGAGTGGGGGGTGCACCGCGACGAGCGGATTATCCTGCAACAGGGCGTTCGGTCCCGCTCCCTGGAGGACGTGCGCCGGATTGTGCAAGAAGGGATCCGCGGGACCCACCATCAACAAGATGAAGAACCCGCCGACGACGAACATCACCAGGGTCGCCCACGCGACGACGGCGTCGTTCGACTCCTTGCGGTAGCGATGGATGACGGCCACGGTCAAGGCCGTCAGGATGAGCGCCCATAACAGGAGGGACCCCTCGAGCGCCGACCACATGCCGGTGATCGAATAGATCAGCGGCGTGAACGTCGCGTTGTTCTCGGCCACGTACGCCAGCGAGAAGTTGTGGGTCACGAGGGCGAACTGCATGACCCCCACCGCGCCGATCACGCCGGCCAGCGCGAGGACACCGAAGAGTGCGGCGCGCGAGCGGCGTCCGCGAATCGTCGTCACCTGCGATATCACTCCCGCGACGCAGGCGAGAAAGGCGACATCGAGGGCGATCCGGCCCATCCACGTCAGGGTCATCGACTCGTTCCGTTCGGCGCCTTGACCCGATTCGGGTGAGCGGCGATGTACGACGACGAGTGCTTCACCATGATCTGGGTGCCCAGAAAATCCAGCGAGGTCGACGAGACGAAGTGTCCGACCACGACCACGGGGATGTTCGCCTGGAACAATTGGGGGGGCGAACCCTGGGCCGTGACGTAGACGTGGCTCGCGTGCGATCCGGTGAGGGTGAAAGCGGCACCGCTATTGGTGCGCGAGATCGTCCCGGGCTCGACCACCCCCTCCAGGCGGATGACCTTGGTGCCCAACGACGCGCGCTGGCTCAGGGCTTGGTGCACCGTCTCGAAGTAGTTGAGTGACGTGAGCAAACCCTGGCTCAACAGCACCACCACGACGATCACCAGCACGGCGATGACGGCGATCGACCGGCGCGACGAGCGCGACGGCGATGACGGTGGGTCGACCGGCGTCAGCGCGTCCAGTGGCGTCGACTCAGCCACGACGTCCCCGCCAGTAGATGGACACGGCGTAGAGGGCGAGACCACCGAAAGAGACCGCGTAGCCCGCGATGACGTAACCCATCAGACGCCTTCGCGCCGACGCTGCAACAACGCTTCGTCGACGGTGGTGACCAGAAGCAGGTCGCGCTTGACCTCGAGACGATAGCGCTCACGCAGCAGCCAGAAGAAGAGGAGCGTGAAGCCGACGAATCCGATCAGCATGGTCCAGAGCATCGAACCGTGCACTTTGAGCTGGCCCGTCGACGTCAACACCGACGCGCCC
>JABBOA010000118.1 GCA_019352075.1 Acidobacteriota bacterium
AGCGCGGCGTACCCGGGCTTGATGACCTCGTTGATCAAGGCCAAGCGTTGATCGAACTGGTAGAACGAGCTCTTGGCCGCGTTGAGCGTGAGCCACTCCATGTCCTCGAGCGTCCAGCCGAAGACCTCGGCGCACGCGGCGAACTCGCTCGAGAGCGTGATGCCACTCATCAGACGGTTGTCGGTGTTGAGGGTGACGCGAAAGCGCAACTGGCGCAGCAGTTCGATGGGGTGCTCGCCCAGAGTGGCGGCGGCACCGGTGTGCACGTTGGAGGTCGGACAGACCTCGAGGGGGATGCGACGGTCGCGCACGAAATTCGCCAGGCGTCCGAGGCGGTACTCGTCACCCACGCGTTCGATGTCGTCGACGATGCGCACGCCGTGTCCGATGCGCTCGGCGTCGCAGAACTGCACCGCCTCCCAGATCGACGGGAGGCCGTAGGCCTCTCCGGCGTGGATGGTCATGTGGAAGTTCTCGCGTTGGATCAAGTGGAAGGCGGACAGGTGCTCGGTGGGGGGGAAACCGTCCTCGGGACCCGCGATGTCGAAGCCACAGACGCCCGCGTCACGGAAGCTCACCGCGAGCGCGGCCATCTCCTCGCTACGTTGCGCGTGACGCATCGCCGAGACGATGGTGCGCACGATGATGGTCTTGCCGCGAGCGCGCGCCTGTGCGGTCCCGTGGGCGAAGCCCGTCAAGACGGACGCGACCACCTCGTCGAGTCGTAGGCCGCGTTGCTGGTGCAGTTCGGGCGCGAAGCGGATCTCGGCGTAGACGACTCCGTCGAGCGCCAAATCGTAGGCCGTCTCGGACGCGACCCGTTCGATTTGGTCCTTGGTCTGCATCACCGCGACGGTATGGGCGAACCCCTCGAGGTAACGTACGAGATCGCTCCCGGGCGCGTCGGCGACGAACCAGCGGGCCAGTTCGTCCACGTCGGCCGTCGGCAGGTCCCGGTAGCCGATCTCGCGGGCCAGCTCGAGAACGGTCGAGGGCCGCACCCCGCCGTCGAGGTGGTCGTGCAGGAGGACCTTGGGGGCGGCCGAGATGAGTTCGGGGGTCAGCGGTGTCGTGGACATGGGTCAAGGCTAGCGAACGCCCCGATCGTCGCTCAGCTCGAAATGCGCTCGATCAGGATCGATTCGACGTCGGTGCTCTGATCGCCCAGACGCACGGCGTTCTCGATGCTCGCGCGACCACGCTCCAAGTGTTCGTCGTCGTCGGCGTAGAGCTCGAAGAGCGGCTGGTGGGCCACGACGAAGTCACCCTCACGGACCAGACACATCACGCCAGCCCCGGCGCTCACCGGGTCCTCCTTGCGGGCGCGACCGGCGCCGAGGCGCCACGCCGCGACCCCGACACCCAGGGCGTCGACGGATTGGACGATACCGTCGTGCGCGGCGGTGACCACGTGACGGTGCGACCCCAGCGCCAGGGGCGCGGTGGGATCGCCGCCCTGGGCCTCGATCATGCGACAGTAGAGCTCGTAGGCCGAACCGTCGTCGAGCTTGGTCACCGGATCGACGTCGATCCCGACGAGTTCGAGCATCGTACGCGCGAGCGCGAGGGTGAGTTCGCGAACGTCCGCGGGACCGTCGCCGCGCAAGACGTCGACCGATTCGACGACTTCGATGGCGTTGCCCACCGCTCGTCCCAGTGGCTGGTTCATCGCGGTCAACTGGGCGACCGTCGCCACGCCGTGGGAGCGACCGAGTCCGACCATCGTGCTCGCGAGCTCGCGAGCACGACTCAGGGTCTTGATGAAGGCCCCCCGGCCGACCTTGACGTCGAGTACCAGCGCCTGGGTGCCTTCGGCGATCTTCTTGCTCATGATCGACGACGAGATGAGCGGTATCGACTCGACGGTGCCGGTGACGTCGCGCAGGGCGTAGAGCTTGCGATCGATCGGGGCGAGTCCCGTCCCGGCCGCGCAGATGACGGCGCCGATGCTCTCGAGCTGGTCGATCGCTTCGTCGTTGCTCAGGTGCGCGCGCCAACCCGGGATGGATTCGAGCTTGTCCAGGGTCCCTCCGGTGTGGCCGAGACCGCGTCCCGAGAGTTGGGGGACCGCGGCGCCACACGCGGCGACGAGGGGGGCGAGGATCAACGAGATCTTGTCGCCCACGCCGCCGGTGGAGTGCTTGTCGACCGTGGGTCGCGAGAGTCGTGAGAGGTCCAGACGCTCGCCGGAGGCGATCATCACGTCCGTCCAGCGGGCGAGTTCGCGAGGGGTGAGCCCCTGGAAGTAGATGGCCATCAGTAGCGCCGACATCTGTTCGTCGGCGACGGCGCCGCCTCCGTAGGAGTCGAGCATCCACTCGATGGCGTCGTCGCTCAGAGCGGCGCCGTCACGCTTGGTGGTGATGATGTCAACGGCGGAGTGGGTGCTCACGGGGTGCTCCTGGTGGGAAGGTCGCTCGGTCCGAATGCGTGCGGCAACAACTCGCCCAGCGTCAGCGCCGCCCGGTGTTCACCCTGGTCAATGAGCAGTGAATCCCCGGCGTGCTCGAAGAGGACTTGGCGACAGCGGCCGCATGGTGCGAGAGGCTCACCGTCACCGGCGACCACCGCCAGCGCCGTGAGGCGTCCCCCGCCTTGGCGCACCAGGTCGCTCACCAGTGAACATTCGGCGCACAACGTGAGGCCGTAACTGGCGTTTTCGACGTTGGAGCCCACGACGTAGGTGTTCGCCGCGGTGAGGCCGGCGGCGCCGACGAGGACACGCGAGTAGGGCGCGTACGAGCGCGCGGTCGCCTCGTGGGCCAGGGCCCGAAGTTCTTTCCAGGGGACGTCACGGGGATCGGGCACCGACAAACAGTACCTCCGGTGCGCGATCGTCGCCGCGCGCCGCCCCCCCCTGTTCAGTCGCAGCGCCAGGCTTCACGGCCCTCGCGTAGCGCGAAATAGACCACGAGGAGACTGGCGAGTGGGTCGGCCCACCACCAGTGGATCCAGGCCAGAACGACGCCGAGCAAGGTGCTGAGCGCGAGGACCGCGCACAGCGCCGTCTCCGCCGCGTCGGCGGCCATCAGCCGGGCCAGCGAGGCCAGGTGGTGCGACGCGAGGAGTCGAGAGTTGGACCGCTTGAGTCCGGCGAGCGCGGGCATGGCCACCGCCGAGGCCACGGTGACGATGAGGCCCAAGGCATTCTCACGGGCCACCCGGTGTCCCCACAGGGCCCAACTCGCGCCCGACACGACGTAGAGGGCGAGCAGGAAGAACAGTATCGCCAGTAGTCGGTGCGCCCGGTGCTCGCTGCGACGGTCGCGCGCAGCACCGCGTGCCACGACGCGCAGTTGCCCCAGCACCACCACGGCGCTGAGCATCTCGACGACCGAATCGGCCCCGAAGGCCACCAGGGCCACCGACGCCGCCAGCCAACCGCTGAGTAGCGCCCCCACCGCCTCCAGGGCGGCGAGCAGGATCGTCGCGTTCTCGAGCCGCAAGGCGGCGCGCGCGGGCGATGAGGCGGGTGGGGTCATGACATCAAGACTAGGGACTGCGTCCGTGTCGGCTCGCGACGCGGACCCTCGCGACGACGAGACGACGAGACGACGAGACGACAGCCGCCGGACGCCCGACGCCCGACGCCCGACGCCAGTACACTTCGCCCCTATGACCACATCGAGTTCCCCCTCACTGCTCGTCGCCGATGACGTGGCCGACGCCATCGCGTCGGGTCGCGCCGTCGTCGCCCTGGAGACCACCATCGTGGTGCACGGTCTGCCAACGCCCGTCAACCTCGAAGTGGCCGCCGAGTGTGAAGCCGTGGTGCGCGCTGCGGGCGCGGTGCCGGCGACGATCGGTGTCGTCCAGGGCGTGCTGAACATCGGCATGACGCCAGCGGTTCTCGAGAGACTTGCGGACCCCGGACACCACGCCGCCAAACTATCGGCGCGTGATCTGGGACTGGCCGTCGCGACCCACGCCGATGGTGCGACGACCGTGGCGGGCACGATCGCCGCTGCGCACACCGCTGGTATCAGCGTCATGGCCACTGGCGGTCTGGGTGGTGTGCATCGCGGTGCGCAGGTCACCTATGACGAGTCGGCGGACCTCACCGCACTGTCGCGTACCCCGGTGCTGGTGGTCGCTTCGGGCGTGAAGTCGATCCTCGACATCGGCGCCACCCTGGAACGACTCGACTCGCTGGGCGTGGCCGTCGCCGGATATCGCACGTCGCGTTTTCCGGGCTTCTATCGCAGCGATTCGGGCTTCGACCTCGATTGGCGCGTCGAGTCCCCCGAGGTCGCCGCCGCCGCATTCGCGGCTCATCGTCTCTGGTCACGGGCAGGGTTTCTGTTGGCCAACCCGGTCGACGAGGAGCGTCAACTCGATGCGCGTACGCACGACGACGCCCTTAGCGCCGCGCTCGCGCACGCGCAGAACGCGGGAGCCAGTGGCAAGGACGTGACGCCCGCCGTCCTGGCGGAGTTCGCTCGTCACACGGCTGGCGCCAGTGTGCGGGTGAATCGTGACCTGGTGGTCGCCAATGCCGCCCTCGCCGCGCGCATCGCGGTGGCCCTCGCATCACTGGGGTCGTGAACCGGCGGATCGTCGTCATCGGCGACGTGGTTCTCGACGTGGTGGTGCGTCCGCTCACCGACGTCGCCCCCACGAGCGACACCCCCGCGCGCGTGCGCGTGGGGCGAGGGGGAGCGGGGGCCAATCTGGCGGTGGCGCTGCGCGCCGCCGTGGGGACGGCGCACGAGGTGACCTTCGTCGGCGTCGGCGCGGACGACGCGGCCGCGCGAATCGTGCGCACGGACCTCGACGCCGCCGGGGTGCGGACCCATATCGCGACGGTGCCGGGCGCGACCGGCGTCGTGGTGTCATTGGTCGCGCCGAGCGGCGAGCGTGCGATGATGACCGAGCGCGGCGTGAACAGTCAACTGGACTTCACGCACGTCGCGAGGATGTTCGACGACCCGCTCGGGCACCTGCACGTGTCGGGGTACATCGCGCTCGACGACCACACACGCGCACTCATGCCGCGATTGATCGCCGCCGCGCACGGTGCCGGCGCCACGTCGTCCATCGACGTCTGCTCGGTGGGCCCGTTGCGACGCGTGGGTCCTGCGGCGTTTCGCGAGGTGGCGCGCGCGGCGACCATGCTCTTCGCCAACGAGGAAGAGGCCCTGACGCTGTCGGGTGAGGGCGACGTCGAAACCGCTCTGGCCGCTCTGGCGCGTGACTGGCGAGAGGTGGTCGTCACGCGCGGACCGCGCGGCGCGCTGGCGCGACGCGGGCACGAGATCGCCACCGCGACCGCGCGCGCTGACCACGTGGTGGACACGACCGGCGCCGGCGATAGCGCGACCGGGACGTATCTGGCGCACCGGCTCACCGGTGCGGACCTGGCGACCTCGCTGGGTCACGCGATGGACGCCGCCGCTCGCGTGGTCCGCGGACTCGGTAGTCGCGGCTAATCGCGCTGGTAGGGCACGCCGTCGGCGGCGGGCGGCCGGACCCGACCGATGAGGCCCGCCACGACCGCGATCGTCACGAGGTACGGGAACATCGTGAGGAATTCCGTCGAAATCGGTACGTTGGAGTTCTGCAGGTTCTGCACGAGATAGGCCGAGACGCCGAAGAGGATCGACGCGACCACCGCGCCCGAGGGCTTCCACTTGCCGAAGATCATCGCGGCGAGGGCGATGTAGCCGTACCCCGAGGTGATGCCCGGCTGGAACTGGCCCTGGGTGGCGATGAAGGCCACGCCCCCGAGGCCGGCCACCGCGCCACCGAGGATGACCGTGGAGTAACGAACGCGCGCCACGTTGATCCCCACCGACTCGGCGGCCTTGGGGTGCTCACCGACCGATCGCACGCGCAGCCCCCAACGGGTGCGGAACAGTCCGAAACTGACCAGGGCCACCAGGGCGACCGCGGCGTAGAAGAACATGTTCTCGTCGAA
>JABBOA010000008.1 GCA_019352075.1 Acidobacteriota bacterium
GGAGGTGCTCGATGAGCGACGTCTTTACCCTGCGCGGTCCGGTCAAGAAGGACCGTCCCGAGCCCGCGAAGCGATCGGTGGTGCGCAAGAGCGTGACCGGCCAGGAGCTCGGCGCCGTCGCCCTCGAGCCCACGATCTTCGGCCTCGAGCCCAACATGGCCGTCATGCACCAGGTCGTCAAGGCCCAGTTGGCGGCCAAGCGTGCGGGCACCCAGTCGACCAAGACCCGCAAGCAGGTCAGCGGTGGTGGGCGCAAGCCCTTCAACCAGAAGGGGACTGGCGGGGCCCGTCAGGGAACCATCCGCGCCCCGCACTACCCCGGTGGTGGCATCGCTCTGGGACCCAAGCCGCGTAAGTACGACCAGAAGACGCCTAAGAAGATGATCCGCCTCGCCCTGTACTCGGCGCTGTCGGACCGCGCCGCTCTCGAGCGCGTGGCCCTCATCGACAGCTTCGCGGCGTGGACCGCGCCCAAGACCAAGGACGCCGTGAGCTCGCTCAGTGCCCTGGGCCTGTCGGGCAAGGTGTTGGTCGTCCTGGGTCGCGACGACTCGGTGGCCTTCCACTCGTTTCGCAACCTCGAGAACGTCAAGACCATCGACGCGGGCGAAGTCAACGCCTACGACGTCCTGGACGCGGACTGGGTGCTCTACACCGACGCCACGTTGCCCACTGTGAAGGAGATCAAGTAATGCGCGATGCCATGAGCGTCCTGATCCGCCCGGTGGTCTCGGAGAAGACCACCGCTCTGATGGACAACCGCACCTACGTGTTCGTCGTCGACCCCCGGGCGACCAAGATCGACGTGCGCAACGCCGTCGAGCAGGCGTTCAACGTCAAGGTGACCAACGTCAACACCCTCAACCGCAAGGGCAAGTCGACGCGTAATCGTCGCACCAACGTCGTGGGTTCGCGCCCCGGCACCAAGCGGGCCATCGTCACCCTCGCCGAGGGTGACTCGATCAACCTCTTCGAGAACTAAGGACCGCCATGGCACTGCGTCATCGCAAACCAACCAGCCCGGGTCGCCGTTTCCAGACCGTGTCGGACTTCGCCGACGTCACCACGACGACCCCCGAGAAGTCGCTGCTCGACCCCAAGCCCAAGTCGGGCGGCCGCAACAACTACGGTCGCAAGACGTCGCGTCACCGCGGCGGTGGTCACAAGCAGCAGTACCGCATCATCGACTTCAAGCGCAACAAGGACGCCATCCCGGCCAAGGTCGCCACGATCGAGTACGACCCGAACCGCACGTGTCGCATCGCCCTGTTGCACTACGCGGACGGCGAGAAGCGCTACATCCTCGCCCCCAACGGCCTCAAGGTCGGTGACGTGGTCGAGTCGGGCCCCAAGGCCGACATCCGCAACGGCAACTCCTTGCCGATGCGCTTCATCCCCACCGGTTCGACCGTGCACAACGTCGAATTGCGCCCCGGCGGCGGTGGCAAGATGGCCCGTAGTGCGGGAATGAGCGTCCAGTTGGTGGCCAAGGACGGTGGCTACGCGACGCTACGTCTGCCGTCGACCGAGATGCGCCGCGTGCCAATCGACTGCCGGGCCACGCTTGGTATCGTCGGCAATTCCGAGCACGAGCTCATCAAGATCGGTAAGGCCGGCCGCAACCGCTGGAAGGGCATCCGCCCCCAGACGCGTGGTGTGGCCATGAACCCGGTGGACCACCCCCTGGGTGGTGGTGAGGGTAAGACGTCCGGTGGACGTCACCCGGTGTCACCGTGGGGTCAGCCCGAGGGTCGCACGCGCCTGCCCAAGGCGTCGGACGCTCTCATTATTCGTCGTCGCCGTGGACGCGGCTCGCGGAGGTAGGTAGAAAATGTCACGTAGCCTCAAAAAGGGCCCCTTCATCGATGGCCACCTTCTCAAGAAGGTGGACGCGATGAACGGAGCCAACGAGAAGAAGGTCATCAAGACCTGGAGTCGCCGCTCGACGGTGATCCCGGACATGGTGGGTCACACTTTCGCCGTGCACGACGGACGTCGTCACGTGCCGGTGTTCTGCAATGAGTCGATGGTGGGCCACAAGCTCGGCGAGTTCGCCCCGACGCGCACCTTTAGGTTCCACGCCGGCCAGGAAAAGACGGGACGTCGCTAATGACCGGACCCAAGACCAACGAACGCCCCGGTACCCGCGCCACCCTGCGCGGGTACCACATGTCGGCCTCCAAGGCCCGCGTGGTGCTGAACCTGATCCGCGGTGAGGACGTCAAGTCCGCCGCCGAGATCCTCGCCGGCACGACCCGTGAGGCCGCCGGCGTGATCGCCAAGGTACTCGCCTCGGCCGTCGCCAACGCGGTCAACAACGATTCGATGGACGCCGACGAGCTGTTCGTCTCGGCCGCCTACGCCGACGAGGGCATCACCATGAAGCGCTTCACGCCGCGCGCCCGCGGACGCGCCGGCCAGATCCGCAAGCGCGCCTGTCACATCACCGTCGTCGTGTCGCGACTGGACGAGGACCGCCTCGAGTTGTTGCGCGTCGCGCGCTCGGCCCAGGCCGCGGCGTCGCGCTCGCGTCGCGTCGCGACGTCACGTCGACGCGACGAGCCGGCCCCGGTCGCGCAGTACGAGGCGTCGGTGGACATCGAGGAGAACGAGATCGTCGATCCCGCCAACGAGGTCGAGACGGTGGCGTCCGAGAGCGCCGACGAGATGGTGAACGAAGAAGCGGTTGGTGAGACCAACGAGGACGAGACGGTGTCCGCGGACGCCACGGAGGAGACCAAATAATGGGCCAGAAGGTAAATCCCTACGGTTTCCGCCTGGGTATCACGACGGACTGGAAGTCGCGTTGGTTCAAGGAGCGCGGCTACAAGGATCTGGTCATCGAGGATTGGAAGATCCGCGATTACCTGACCAAGCAGCTCGAGAGCGCGGCGGTCAGTCGCATCGAGATCGAGCGTAATTCCGACCGTATCCGCGTCGACATCCACACCGCCCGCCCGGGAATCGTCATCGGACGCCGCGGTGCCGAGGCGGAACGCCTCAAGAAGGACCTCGAGAAGATCACCGGTCAGAAGAACAAGATCTCTTTGAACATCCAAGAGATCAAGCAACCCGAGCTCGACGCCGCGCTGATCGCCCAGGGTATCTGCGACCAGTTACTGCGTCGCGTGGCCTTTCGCCGCGCCATGAAGCGCGGTATCCAGACGGTGCAGAAGGCGGGCGCCATGGGCGTCAAGATCCAGGCGTCCGGCCGACTCGGCGGGGCAGAGATGTCGCGTCGCGAGTCCTACCGCGAGGGCCGCGTCCCGCTGCACACGTTGCGCGCCGACATTGACTACGGTTTTCGCGAGGCCCGCACCTCGACCGGCCGTATCGGCGTCAAGGTGTGGATCTACAAGGGCGACATCCTGCCCTACCAACTCACCAATGACGAGAAGATCGTGCGTGAGGCCGCCATGGCCGCGGGCGATCAGGTGCCCAGCGCCGCCGCGACGGCCCCCAAGGGCGTCGTGCGCGCCGGTGGCGGACGGCGTCGGGTCGAGTCCGACACCGTGGTCGAAGCAGTGGTGACGGGTGTGCCGGAGGCCGAGGTCACTCCCGTGGAGCTACTCGCCGCGACCGACGAGGTCGAGCGCCAGTTGAGTGTCGAAGAGGACATCGAGCGTCGCACCGCTCAGGAGCACACCGACACCCCCCACTTTCGAAAGGATGCGGAGTAATCATGTTGATGCCTCGCAAGGTAAAGCACCGTAAGCAGCAACGCGGCCGCATGACCGGTATGGCGAAGGGTGGTGTCGACATCTCCTTCGGCGACTTCGGTATCCAGGCCCTCGAAGCGGGCTGGATCACCGCTCGCCAGATCGAGGCGGCCCGTATCGCCATGACTCGTCACGTGAAGCGTGGTGGGAAGGTGTGGATCCGGGTCTTCCCCGACAAGCCGGTCACCCAGAAGCCCGCGGAGACGCGCATGGGCTCGGGCAAGGGCAACCCGGAGTTCTGGGTCGCCGTGGTCAAACCCGGACGCATCATGTTCGAACTCGGTGGAGTGGACGAGACCCTGGCCCGCGCGGCCATGGAACGCGCAATTCAGAAGTTGCCGATCAAGGCGAAATTCGTCGTGCGTCCTGGTACGCACGGCGCACCGGAGGTGACGATCTAATGGCTACGACAAAGGAACGCGTCGCGGAGATGCGCACCCTCGGCGACGCCGAGCTCGTGGAGCGCCTGGGGGAGGCTCGCCGTGAGCTCTTCAATCTGCGTTTCCAGCTCGCCACCGGACAACTCGACAACTCAGCTCGCCTGGGCGAGGTCCGACGCGATATTGCGCGTCTGGCGACCTTCGTGCGCGAGCGTGAAATTGCGGCCGCCGAGGCCGCGGGAGAGAGTGAGAAGTCATGAGTGACATCACGAACAACGAAGAGAATGCCGAGGTCGAAGTGACCGAGGCTCCCGTCGCGGAGGTGGTGGTCGATGAGACGCCCGCGTCCGACGAGGGCGAAGTGACCGAGGCTCCCGTCGCGGAGGTGGTGGTCGATGAGGCGCCCGCGTCCGAGGAGGTCGAAGTGACCGAGGCCGCGGTCACACCGGTCGCCGCCGAACCGGTCGTCGCCGAACCGGTCGTCGCCGAGGAGCGCAAGGGGCCGGTCATCAAGTCGCCCGTCGCGAAGGAGACCTCGGTCGCCGTGGCGCCGACGGACGAGGGCCGCGTGAACCCCCGCAAGGTCCGCGAAGGCATCGTCGTCTCGAACAAGATGGACATGACGTTGGTGGTCGCGGTGAACGAACGCGTGCGTCACCCGCGCTACGGCAAGACCGTCCAGCGCACCAAGAAGCTCTACGTGCACGACGAGAACAATGACGCCAAGGTGGGCGACCGCGTGCGCGTCCAAGAGACCCGACCCTTGTCCAAGCTCAAGCGTTGGCGCTTGACCGACGTGGTGGAGCGTGCTCGATGATCCAGCAAGAATCCCGTCTCAAGGTGGCCGACAACTCCGGCGCGAAGGAAGTGCTCTGTATTCGCGTACTGGGTGGTTCGCGACGTCGCTACGCCTCAATCGGTGACGTCTTCATCGCTACGGTGAAGGACGCCATTCCCGGGGCCGCCGTCAAGAAGGGTGACGTGGTCCGCTGCGTCGTCGTTCGTACCAAGAAGGAGAAGCGTCGCCCCGATGGCTCCTACATCCGTTTCGACGAGAACGCGGCGGTGCTGATCAACGATCAGCTACAGCCGCGCGGTACGAGAATCTTCGGACCCGTCGGACGCGAACTGCGCGACAAGAAGTTCATGCGCATTATTTCCCTGGCGCCGGAGGTGCTGTGATGAAGATCCGTAAGGGTGACGACGTGCTCGTCCTCGCTGGAAAGTACCGCGGTGAGCGTGCTCGCGTCGAGGAGGCCCTCCCCGCGCAGAGCAAAGTGATCCTGGAGGGGCTCAACGTGGCGAAGCGTCACACCAAGGAGACCGGGGCCACCATGCAGGCGGGGATCATCGACAAGGTGATGCCGCTGCACGTGTCCAACGTCGCCCTCTGGTGCGCGGGTCACAAGGGACCGGCGAGGGTCGGTTACAAGATTGCTGACGGCACCAAGGTGCGCGTCTGCCGCAAGTGTGGAGAAACGCTATGACCACGACCACTCGCCCTCGTCTCAAGGTGCGCTTCGACGAAGAGATTCGCGTGGCGCTCAAGGACGAGCTGGGGCTCGACAACATCATGCAGGTGCCGCGGCTCGAGAAGATCGTGCTGAACTCCGGCGTGGGTCGCGCGACGCAGCAGGCGTCCTTGCTCGAGGGCGCCCAGCGTGACCTCGAGATGATCACCGGCCAGAAGCCGGTGGTGACGAGGGCGCGCAAGTCCATCGCCAGTTTCAAGTTACGCGAGGAGCAGCCCATCGGCGTGAAGGTCACCCTGCGCGGTGACCGCGCGTGGGAGTTCTTCGACCGACTCTTGAGCCTGGCGATTCCGCGTATCCGCGACTTCCGCGGCCTGTCGCCCAAGTCCTTCGACGGCCGGGGCAATTACACCTTTGGTGTCAACGACCAGTTGATCTTCCCCGAGATCGACTACGACAAGATTGACGCGCCGCGAGGGTTCGACATCACCATTGTCACCTCCGCCGTCAACGACGAGCAGGGTCGCGCGTTCTTGCGCGCCTACGGCTTCCCCTTCAAGCAGGAGAATCGATAGTCATGGCGAAGAAAGCTCTTCGAATCAAGCAGCAGCAGACCCCTAAGTTCTCGACGCGGGCCTATACCCGTTGCGAGCGCTGCGGACGTCCGCGCTCGGTGTACCGCAAGTTCGGCCTGTGCCGTATCTGCTTGCGCCAGATGGTCCACGCCGGCGAAGTCCCCGGTGTGACGAAGGCAAGTTGGTAGGAGGACAGCTATGACAATGACTGACCCCATCGCCGACATGCTCACGCGTATTCGCAACGCGAACGCCGCCATGTTCGACAGCGTCAAGATGCCCAGCTCGAAGCTCAAGGTCAACCTGGCGAAGGTCCTCGAACGCGAGGGCTTCATCACCGGGTTCACCGTGACCAAGGTCGAGGGCAAGCCGGGCGACACGCTCGAGATCAACCTGAAGTACTCCGAGGACCGCAAGAAGACGATCGCGGGTATCAAGCGCGTCTCGACCCCGGGTCTTCGTATCTACAAGAAGTCCGACCAGATGCCCAAGGTGTTGGGCGGCGTGGGCGTGGCCGTCGTGTCGACGAGTCACGGTCTCATGACCGACCGTGAAGCCCGCAAGGCCAAGCTGGGTGGCGAGGTGCTGTGTTATGTCTGGTAACCAGCCCGCAATCACGGAGGAGAACTGATGTCGCGCATCGGACGTAATCCCATCACGATCCCGGCGGGAGTCACCGTCGACGTGGCCGACGCCGTGGTCACGGTGAAGGGGCCCAACGGGACCATGCACCGCAACTTGCCCGAGGGCATCACCCTCGCCCAGGAAGGCGACGTCCTCACGGTGGACCGCGCCTCGGAGGAGACCTCGCAGAAGTCACTGCACGGACTGACCCGTACGCTGGTGTCCAACATGGTGGTTGGCGTGACCACCGGCTGGAGCAAGGAACTCGAGATCATCGGCGTGGGATATCGCGCCGCGACCTCGAACCCCGCCGTGCTCGACCTGGCGCTGGGCTTCTCGCACCCGGTCAAGTTCGACGCACCCGAGGGCGTGACGTTCGAGGTACCCACCCCGACACGCGTCATCATCAAGGGTGCGGACAAGGAAGTCGTCGGCCAGGTGGCCGCGACGATCCGCAAGATTCGTAAGCCCGAGCCCTACAAGGGCAAGGGTGTGCGCTACCTCGGTGAGAAGGTTCTGCGCAAGGCAGGAAAGGCTGCGAAGTAATGGCTCGTACAACTCGTGAACTACGTGAGCGTCGACACGCGCGCATCCGCCGTCGCCTCTCGGGCACCGCGGAACGCCCCCGCGTCGCGGTGAACCGTAGCAACAAGCACATCTCGGCGCAGATCATCGACGACGTGGCCGGGCGGACCCTGGCGGCCGCCTCCTCGGTCGAGGCCGGACTCAAATCGACCAACGGTGGCAACATCGATGGCGCCAAGGCTGTGGCTGCCCTGCTGGCGCAGCGCGCGCAGGCGGCCCACATCACCACCGTGGTCTTCGACCGCGGCGGATTCGACTACCACGGTCGCGTGGCCGCCTTCGCGGATCAACTGCGCGCCGACGGATTGGAGTTCTAATGAGCGATCTCGATCAGTTTGAAGAGCGCACCATCAAGGTGAATCGCGTGTCCAAGGTCGTCAAGGGTGGTCGTCGTTTCTCGTTCACCGCCCTCATGGTGATCGGTGACGGCAACGGTAAGGTCGGCCTGGGCTACGGCAAGGCGAAGGAAGCCGGCCTCGCCGTCCAAAAGGGTATCGAGGAGGCGCGAAAGAACCTCTTCGATGTGCCGATCGCCGGGACCACCATCGTCTATCCCGTCATCGGACAGGCCGGAGCCGGGCGCGTGCTCATGAAGCCCGCCGCCCCCGGAACCGGCGTGATCGCGGGCGGTGCCGCGCGCGCCATCCTCGAGATGGCCGGCATCAAGGACATCATCGCCAAGTCGCTGGGCTCCTCCAACGGCATCAACGTGGCCCACGCCACCATCGAGGGCCTCAAGCAGCTGCGTCGCCCCGAAGAACTCGCGTCACTGCGCGGCAAGCCAGCCGACCACGTCATCCCGTCGGGAACGTTGCGCGCGTACCGCGAACGCCAACGCGAGGGTGACCTCTTCAAGACGGAGGCCTAAGCCATGGCTCAACTCAAAGTAACCCAGATTCGTTCAGCGATCGCCACCAAGCCCAAGCACCGCGGTACGCTGCGCGCGCTGGGCCTGCGTGGCATCAGCCAGTCCAACGTGCTGCCCGACCGTCCCGAGATCCGCGGGATGATCGCTCGGGTACCGCACCTCGTTTCAGTGGAAGAGGTCAACTAATGAAGTTGCACGATCTCACGTCGCCCGCGGGCTCAACGCACCGCAAGCGCATCGTCGGACGCGGCATCGCGGGCAAGGGCGGCAAGACCGCCGGCCGTGGTACCAAGGGGCAGAAGGCCCGTCGCCAGATCCCCGCGGGTTTCGAAGGTGGCCAGTTGCCCCTCCTGCAACGTATCCCCAAGCTCAAGGGCTTCACCAACCCGTTCCGCGTGGAGTACACCCCGGTGAACCTGGACGCTCTGGTGGCGTTGGGCGTCACCGAGATCAACCCCGACGTCTTGGTGTCGCGCGGACTCGCGCGCAAGAAGGACCTCGTGAAGGTGCTCGGACGCGGTGAATTGTCGACCGCCTTGGAGGTGACGGCACACGGATTCTCCGCGTCGGCCAAGGCCGCCATCGAAGCGGCGGGGGGCACGGTGAGCGTCGCTGATCTACCCTTCAGCGTGCGTCCGCCCGCAGCCGGCAACCAGCACCAGAACCGGTAAGGTTCGTCCGTGCTGCGGCGTCTCTCGAATATCTTCCGGGTTCCGGACCTTCGCAACAAGGTCCTGTTCACGATCGCGATCATTGGCCTCTACCAGTTGGGGGCCAACCTGCCCATCCCCGGCGTGAGTTGGTCACAGGTCGCCGCCCTGCAGGCGAAGGCCTCCTCGAGCGGCGTGCTGGGATTCTTGAACCTCTTCTCGGGGGGCGCCTTGACGCGCTTGGCGGTGTTCGGCCTCGGGGTGATGCCCTACATCACGAGTTCGATCGTGATCCAGCTGCTCACCACGGTCATCCCCAAACTCGCCGAGTGGCGCGACCAGGGACCCGAGGGTCAAAAGCGCATCACCCAGACCACGCGTTACCTGACCATTGGACTGGCGCTGCTGCAGTCGACGGGACTGGTCTACGCCTTCCACGGCCACGACCAGGCGCTGCTGGGCTTCAACATCGACCTGATCCCCAAGTTCAACCTGTGGTTGGGTCTGTTCATGGTGATCATCATGACCGCCGGGACCGGCTTCGTCATGTGGTTGGCCGAACTCATCACCCAACGAGGCATCGGCCAGGGTATGAGTCTGCTGATCTTCGCCAACGTCGTCGCGGGTCTGCCCTCAGGGGGTCAGGCCGTGTGGAGCCAAGGTGGTCCGGCCAAGTTCTTCACCATCTTGGTGATCTCGATCGCGCTGCTGTTCTTCATCGTCTTCATGGACCAGGGGCAGCGCCGCATCCCGGTGACCTTCGCGCGTCGCGTCGTCGGTCGCAAGGAGATGGGTGGCAATTCCACCTATATCCCGCTCAAGGTCAACCAATCCGGCGTGATTCCGATCATCTTCGCCTCGTCGGTGCTGTACATCCCCGTGTTGCTGTCGAACATCGTGCCGTGGGCGGGCTTCACCAACTTCGTGAACTCCTCGCTCCGCCCGACGAGCTTCTTCTACATCGGTTCGGACTTCCTGCTCATCCTGGCCTTCACCTTCTTCTACGTCTACATTGCCTTCGAGCCCCATCAGCAGGCCGAGCAGTTGCGCCAGCAGGGTGGCTTCGTTCCCGGCATCCGTCCCGGTGAGCCGACCGAGCGCTACTTCTCGCGGATGCTCAGCCGTTTGACGGTCGTCGGCGCACTGTTCCTCGCGTCGGTCGCGGTGGTTCCGAGCATCTTGATGGCGATGTGGAACATCAACCGCTTCCCGTATTACGGCACCACCTTGTTGATCGCGGTGGGTGTGGCGTTGCAGACGATGCAGCAGATCGACTCGCAGTTGATGATGCGCAACTACGAAGGCTTCTTGAAGAAGTAACGATGTCCGCTCGCGTAATCATCGTCGTCCTGGGAAAGCAGGGCGCCGGTAAGGGCACTCAGTGCAAACGGTTGGCGCAGTTCTTGGCGATACCTCACGTGTCGACGGGGGACATCTTGCGTGCGGCCGTGCGTGAGCGCACGACCGTCGGGCTCGAGGTCGCGGCAATCCTCGAGGCCGGGCAGTTGGTGTCCGACGACCTGGTGAACCGACTCGTGAAGGAACGCTTCGAGGAGGCGGACGCCCAACGCGGTGCGCTTCTCGACGGTTTCCCGCGCACTGACGGGCAGGCGCGGGCCCTCGACGCCATCCTGGGCGACGACGGCGTCAAGATCTGTATCAACCTGGACGTTCCCAATGAGTTGGTCACCGCGCGCCTGTCGTCGCGACGCGTCTGTCAGGAGTGCGGCGCCATCTACCGCGATACCGACATCGAAGCCATCTCGGGGACCTGTGCGAATTGCGGCGGTGACGTGATCCAGCGCGCCGACGACCTGCCCGAGGCCATCATGAGGCGCCTCGAGGTCTACGAACGTGACACCGCACCCCTGCTCGCCTTCTACGAGCGCCGCGGCCTGCTGGTGCGCGTGGACGGCGACCAGGACCCCCAGGACGTGACGGCCGACATCCTCGAGGTCCTCAACGAGCGGGGCATCGGGTGAGGCGCTCGGCCGGCGAGCTCAACAAGATGCGCAAGGCCGGCAAGGTCGTCGCCGAGATGCACGAGGCCACGCGTGCCGCCCTGCGACCGGGCGTGACCACCGCGCAGCTCAACGAGATCGCCGCGCAGGTGCTCACCAAGCGCGGGGCTCGTTCGAACTTCCTGAATTACCACGGGTTCCCGGCGGTCATCTGCACGAGTCCTAACGACATGATCGTGCACGGGATTCCCGGAGAGTATGTCTTGCGCGAGGGCGACATCATCTCGGTGGACTGCGGAGCGATCGTCGAGGGCTATCACGGTGACGCCGCCTACACCGCCGGCGTGGGTGAGATCAGCGCCCTGGCCCAGAAGCTCATCGACGTCACCGAACGTTCGATGTGGGCGGGTATCGAACAGCTGCGGGTGGGTAATCGTTTGCACGAGGTGGGCCGGGCGGTGCAGGAGGTGGCCGAGGCCGCGGGTTTCTCGGTGGTGCGCGAGTACGTGGGCCACGCGATCGGTACCGCGATGCACGAAAGTCCCCAGGTGCCCAACTACTGGCCCGGCAATCCCGGTCCCACGCTGAAGGAAGGAATGGTCTTCGCCGTGGAACCGATGGTCAACGTCGGCAGCTACGAGACCTACGTGCTCGACGACGGATGGGGAGTGATGACCCAAGACGGGCAACTGTCAGCGCATTTCGAGCACACCATCGCCGTGACCGCTAACGGTCCTGAAGTCTTCACCGTCGCCTGAGCCCGTCGTGGCGCTGCGCGGCGCACCTTGAGATCGCACCCGGCGATCGCGTCATCTTCCGAATGATCGTGCTTCGCCGTGATCGGCCACGTCGATGATGACTATTCATCCTTAGAATAGATGTTGAGTTAAATTCCATCACTAATAGTGATATGATGGGAGCGAGTCGATCAAGCCGGGGACCACCGGCAGCGACTCACCTCGGTCGTACCGCTTCAGAGAGCGCTTGCGAGGAAGCGTGGGGGGGATCCCTGAATTTCACTTCGAGAGAGGAAATTCACCCATGAGCATCTTGGACACCCCGCGCAACGATCTGACCACGGTCGACCGCGCGACCGTGGCGCCCAGTGCGATCACGCCCGCGACCACGCGGAACCGGGTCGAGCGCCCCGCGACGTCGAGTCGCGTGGCACGCTTCCTCAGCGCGCTGCGCCACAGTAATCTCTCGGCTCGCGATCGGGCCCTCCTGGGCGAACAGCCGGCCATCTACGAGGAGTATCGAGCCAGCCGCGCCCGCCACGAGACCGCCGAGGGGAGGTCGCGGCGAAGTTGAGGCGGGGTCGCCCGGCGACGGCGACGTCAGTCGTGGCGATCGCGGTCGAATTGTCGCTGCGCGAAGAGCGCCGCCTCGGTGCGGCGTTGGAATCCCAATTTGGCCAGGAGATTGGACACGTAGTTCTTGACGGTCTTCTCCGCGAGGAACATCACCTCACCGATCTCGCGGTTGGAGAGCCCTTCGGCGAGGAGCTCGAGGATGCGTCGTTCCTGGGCGCTCAATGATTCGAGACGCAGGTCCTCCGTGATCTGTCGGCGAAGCCGTTCACGGGCTCGTTCGATCTGGTCGGTGGTGAGCAGCATCTCGCCCTGGGCCACGCGACGAATCGAATTGACCAGGTCGTCGCCGCGGACGTTCTTCAACACGTAGCCCTGCGCACCGGCCAGCACCGACGCGTTGAGTGCCTCGTTGTCCGCGAAGGAGGTCAGCATCAGGCAATTGAGGTGCGGATGGATCTCACGTAGCGAACGGCAGAGATCGACGCCGCTACCGTCGGGGAGCCGCACATCCAGCACCGCCACGTCCACATCGCTCACGTCGAGGGCGAGTGCCGCTTCGAGGGTCCCCGCCTGTTGGGTCACCACCAGGTCAGCGTTGGACTCTAGGAGTTCACGCAGGCCGCGACGAACGATCTCGTGGTCGTCAACGAGCAGAAGTCGTATCACGTCAAGCCTTCTTCAATGCGGTCCACGTCACCAGTGTGCCACTCCCTAGGTTCGATTCAACCACACATTCGCCGCCCAGGTCGTGAGCGCGCGTGGTGAGATTGCGCAGGCCCCGTCCCGCGCCGCGCACGTCGTCGAATCCCACGCCATTGTCGCGCACCGCCAGGACCACGAAGTCGCCGTCGCTATCGATGTTCACGTCGATGTGCGTCGCTTCGGAGTGGCGCACGATGTTCGTGAGTATCTCGCGCAACGCCTGGATGGTGTGGTGGGCGCAGTGCTCGTTGACCTGCTCGGAGAGGCCCGACTGCATCGCGAGGTGGGCCTGGACGCCCAGTCGGTTGCCGACCTCGCTCGTCAGAGCGCTGGCGCGCTGGCGCAACGTGTCCTCGGTGGCGCGGTCCTGGTCGATCTCGAAGATGGTGGTGCGGATGTCGTGGATGGTCTCATTGAGTTCGTCCAGGGCCCGATTCAGTCGCTGATGGGCTGCGGGGTTCTCGATGAGCGGCAGCGCCACCTGCAGGCTCAGCCCCACGCCGAAGAGGCGCTGGATGACGGTGTCGTGAAGGTCCCGCGCGAGGCGCTCGCGCTCCTCGGCGACGGAGAGCTCGCGCAGCTCGCGGCGAAGATTGGCCTGGTCGATCACTGAACCCGCCACGCGTCCGAAGGTGGCGAGGAGCAGTTCGTCGTCGTACGAGAAGGGTTGGTCGTCGAGGGGCTCGGTGATGTAGAGATTGCCCCAGACGTGCCCGTCACGAGTGATGACGGGCACCCCGAGGAACCGGTGCATGGGCGGATGCCCCGGCGGGAAGCCCGCGGACCCACTGTGGCGGGTGAGATCGTCGATGCGCAGCGGCTCACGCACTTTGATCGTTTCGCCCAGGACGCCCTGTCCGGTCGGCAGGACTCCGATGAGCGCCGACTCCCGTGGCGTGAGTCCGTAGGTGATGAACTCCGACAGGCTCTCGCCGTCGCGAGAGAGGACGCCAAGCGCCCCGTAGCGCGCGCCCACGAGTTCCGTGGCGGTTGACACGATCTGTTGCAGGAGGGTGCCGAGAGCCGAATCGGCCTCCATCAACAACATCGCGTCGATCAGCGCGTGCAGGCGGTCAGGGTCGCGCATCTCGCGGAAATCCACGTCCACACCCTATACACGCGCGATTCGCACCCCGTGGGGGATTGCGTCAGTGACGTTGACCCACCACCACCGAGACGGGGAAGGACACCAAGGGCCCTCCAGGGCCGGCGCCTCCGCTCCAGGGGTCCTCCGCGGGAACGATGTCGGGTGACACTTCGGCGATTCCCGACGCCACGACGGACCACGGGTGGTTGGACTCGTCGACGCCATCGACCTGCACCGTCAAGACGTCGTGGCGCTGGGCGGCCAGTAAAATCGTTGAATCCGAACTTGCGATCAAGATCCGGTCCCTATTCAGGACCCGGACCCGGGCGGGGAGGGCCGTCGGGAGGCACTTCACCGACACCAGGATCCTGGCGAGGGGCGCTGCGGAGAGTCGATTCAAGCAGTCCTCACGGTCCAAGACCGTCGTCGGTGCCAAATCGTCCATCGCTCCAGCATGGACCTACTCATTTGTCCTCTAATAGGGTCAGCGGTCACTTTCTTGCCCCGGGTGAGCCCGAGCGAGGTCGTGGGGAACGGCGGGCATGGCGGGGTCGGCGCTACGTTTTTGCATTCTCGGAGAAATTCGGTAGAATAGTCAGCCGACCTCTTGTGGGGTCAACCGTCGGGGAGTTTCGTACTCCTTCACGTCGCAGTACCGCAATAAGGAGAAAGAACCTGAGTAAGCCAAAGGAAGACGCGTTCACCGTAGAGGGTACCGTCGTCGAGCCACTTCCCAACGCCATGTTCCGCGTCGAACTGGAGAATGGTTACACCGTTCTCGCCCACAGTTCGGGCAAGATGCGCATGCACCGCATACGTATTCTCCCCGGCGACAAGGTGCAAGTTGAGATCACGCCCTACGACATGACCCGCGGCCGTATCACCTACCGCTACAAATAACTCACGTTCCAGAAAGTTCGAGAAAGAAACGACATGAAGGTTCGCGCCAGCGTCAAGACCATGTGTGAGAAGTGCAAAGTCATTCGACGGGCCGGTCACGTCCGCGTGATCTGCGAGAACCCGCGTCACAAGCAGCGCCAGGGCTAGGAGAGGAAGAACATGGCCCGTATTGCCGGAGTTGACATCCCCCGTGAGAAGCGCACGGTGATCTCACTGACGTACATCTTCGGAGTGGGACCCACCACCGCGCAGCAGATTTGTGCCGCAACCGGTGTCGACGAGTCCACCCGAGTGAAGGACCTATCCGATGCGGACGTCAACAAGTTGCGTGCCTACATCGACCAGAACGTCACCGTCGAGGGCGACCTACGTCGTGACGTCGCTCAGGACATCAAGCGCAAGATGGAGATCAACTGCCTCCAGGGCATCCGCCACCGCAAGGGCCTGCCGGTCCGCGGTCAGCGCACTCGCACCAACGCCCGCACCCGCAAGGGACCCAAGCGCACCGTCGCCGGTAAGAAGAAGGTTACGAAGTAATGGCTAAGCCCACCGCAGCTCGCAAGACCCGTAAGAAGGAGCGCAAGAACATCGCCTTCGGCGTCGCGCACATCAAGAGTTCCTTCAACAACACCATCGTCTCGATCACCGATCCCGAGGGCAACGTGCTGTCGTGGGCCTCGTCGGGCCAGGTGGGCTTCAAGGGCTCGCGCAAGTCGACTCCCTACGCCGCGCAACTCGCGGCGGAGAAGTGCGCGCGCGCCGCCATCGAGCACGGTGTCAAGAAGGTCGACGTCCTCGTGCGGGGCCCGGGCTCGGGCCGCGAGACCGCGATCCGCTCGATTGCCGCCGCCGGCATCGAAGTGGTGGCGATCAAGGACGTCACCCCACTACCCCATAACGGTTGCCGCCCCAAGAAGCGTCGCCGAGGCTAAGGAAGATCATGGCTCGTTACACAGGACCCGTTTGCCGACTCTGTCGACGTGAGCGCACCAAGCTCTACCTCAAGGGTGAGCGTTGCCACACGATGAAGTGCCCCGTCGCGGAGAACTCGGACCGTCAGAAGCGCGCGTTCCCGCCGGGAATGCACGGCAACGCCCGCCAGCGCCAGGGCTCGGAGTACTTAGGCCAATTGCGCGAGAAGCAGAAGGCTCGTCGTATCTACGGCCTCTTGGAGAAGCAGTTCCGCAACCTCTACGAAGAGGCCAGCCGTCGCCCTGGCATGACCGGCACCAATCTCTTGCAGTTCCTCGAACTACGACTCGACAACGTCGCGTACCGCGCCGGATGGGGTGCCTCACGCGCTCAGGCGCGACAGTTGGTGCGCCACGGACACGTCACGGTCAACGCCAAGCGCGTCACGATCCCTTCGTTCCGGGTACGCGCCGGTGACGTCGTCGGCCTGAAGAACGCGACCCGCGAGAACTTCAACGTCGTGCGCAACCGTGACGTGCTCGACCGCTCCGTCCCGGGCTGGTTGGAGACCGGTGAGAACGGTTTCCACGTCACCGTGCGCGTCGTGCCACAGCGTGAGCAGATCGACGAGTCGATCAAAGAGCAGCTCATCGTCGAGTTGTACTCGAAGTAATCGTCCCTCACTGTCTTTAAGGAGTCCCCATGTTGATTATCCAACGCCCCACCATTGAAGCCCTCGGCGAAGAGGTCAACCACCGTCAGTCCTTCGGCATCGGCCCGCTCGACCCCGGCTTCGGGCACACGCTGGGCAACTCCTTGCGTCGCACCCTCCTGTCGTCGATCCCCGGCGCGGCCGCGACCCGCGTGAAGTTCGATGCGGTCCTGCACGAGTTCGGAGTGATCGAGGGAGTGAAGGAGGACGTCCAGGACATCTGCTTGAACCTCAAGGACCTGCTACTCGTCGTCCACAGCGACGAGCCGGTCGTGCTGCGACTGGACAAGCGCACCGAGGGTCCGGTGCTGGCGTCGGACCTCTCCACCACCGCTGACGTGGAGATCCTCAATCCCGACCTGCACCTCGCGTACTTGACGAGCCCCAAGAGCGTCCTCACCTTCGACCTGACGGTGGAACGCGGCAAGGGTTACGTCGGCGCCGAGGGTAACAAGGGTTCGTCGACGATCGGCGTGATCCCGCTGGACGCGATCTTCACGCCGGTGCGCCGCGTGAGTTTCGAGATCGAGCCCGTGCGCGTCGAACAGTCCAAGGACTTCGACCGTCTGGTGATCGAGATTGAGACCGACGGTTCGATCAGTCCGCGCGAGGCGCTCGCGTCGGCGGGACACACGCTGGGCTCGCTCATCGAGCTCATCGCCAACTTCGATTCCGAGGCACCGGCCTTGGAACTCGGTGACGTGGGCACCGCCCAGGCCGCCGCCAGCGAGCTCGACATCCGTATCGAGGAGTTGGGACTCACCGAGCGCTCGCGCAACTGCCTCAAGCGGGCGGGCATCAACACCATCGCCCAGTTGGTCAACGCGACCGAGCGTGACCTGACCTCCATCACCAACTTCGGCCAGACGTCCCTCAAGGACGTCACCGACCGCCTCGACGAGCGCGGTCTCACCCTGCGAGTAGAGGACTAAGCATGCGTGGAACTCCCACCAAGGGCAAGCGTTTCGGGGGCGACAGCGCCCACCAGAAGGCGATGATGGGTAACCTCGTCGCATCGATGATCGCCGCTGAGGCGATCGTCACGACCGAGGCCAAGGCCAAGGCCCTGCGCCCCATCGTCGAGAAGGTCGTCACCGCCGCCAAGAACTCCCCGGAGGGGTCGGTACACGCCCAGCGTCGCGTCGTCGCGTTCATTCGCGACAAGGACATGGCGCACAAGCTCTTCGCCGAGATCGCGCCGCGCTACAGCGACCGGCCCGGCGGCTACACCCGCATCTTGAAGCTCGGGCCGCGTCAGGGTGATAACGCCCCGATGGCGCGCATTGAGTTCGTCTGAGCCGACTCCGGCGGCCACCCAGCGGTGGCGCCTGGACATCGCCTACGACGGCCAGGGACTCAACGGGTTCGCCTATCAACCCGAGGTGACGACGGTCGTGGGCCTGTTGCGCACGACCCTCGCCACGACGCTGCACCTCGATGAGGAACCCCACATCGTGGGGGCGGGTCGCACGGACGCAGGTGTTCACGCCTTCGCCCAGGTCATCCACGTCGATTTGCCCAGTGATTTCTTCGCGTCGCGCGGCGGACCCGACGCCGAACGGCTCGTGCGCGCGCTGAATCGCCAGTTGCGCGGACGCGTGCGGGTCCTGAGCGCGCACGTGGTGGACCAGCGTTTCCACGCCCGGTTCTCGGCCGAATGGCGCGAATACCGCTATTTGGTGCTCGAGACGGCCCCGCCGGCCCTCGCCCTGCACGAGGCCTTCGCCTGGGCGGTCGGGGGCCCGCTCGACCTCGCGGCAATGAACCGCGCCAGCGCACACCTGGTGGGCACCCACGACTTTCGCGCGTTCTGTCGCCGGCCGGAGGGCTCGGACCCGGACACGGCGCTGCGTCGGCGAGTGATCACTGCCACCTGGGAACGCCTCGAGGACAACTGGCAGATGAGCCCGGAACGGGCCCCCGCCCTGCGTTTCACCATTCGCGCGCAGAGTTTCTGTCACAACATGGTGCGCAGTCTCACCGCGGTGCTGGTGGCGGTGGGTCAGGGCCGGCTTGCCGAATCGGTCGTCCCTGAGCGCCTGGCGAGCCACCGGCGTGAGCATTTACCGGCGCTGGCCCCGGCGGCGGGTCTGAGTCTGGTGGGGGTCGGATATGGCGCATTTGCCGGGGGGCCCTCCGGTTTTGTAAGATGAAAAGTCCCCTCGTCGTGACGGGGGACCACGAAGAGATCGCTGAAGGAAGAACTGTGCGTACGTACTCACCGAAGGAAAAAGAGATCACGCGTGAGTGGCGCGTTATCGACGCCGAAGGACTCGTCCTGGGCCGTGTCGCGACCGTGGCCGCCTCGCTGCTGCGAGGCAAGCACCGTCCCTATTTCGCTCCGCACCTCGACACGGGCGACTTCGTCATCATCATCAACGCCGACAAGGTCGTGGTGACCGCCAACAAGGCGCAGCAGAACTTCCGCTACCGTCACTCGGGCTACCCGGGGGGACTTCGCTCGACGTCGTGGCAGACCCTCATGGACACCGATCCCGAAGCCCTCGTCTTTGACGCCATCAAGGGGATGGTGCCCAAGAACCGCCTGGGGCGCGCCCAGATGGGCAAGCTCTTCGTCTACGCCGGGGCCCAGCACCCGCACGCCGCCCAGCAGCCTTCGCAGTTCGACACCTCGGCGATTCGCCGCGGCTAAGGAGAATCACTCGTGACCACCCCGCTGACCCAGTCCACCGGCCGCCGCAAGGAGGCCGTCGCGCGCGTCCGTCTTCGTCCCGGCACCGGAACGATCACGATCAATGCACGCGCCTTCGACAACTACTTCACGTCGGCGACCCATCGTCAGATGGTGATGGAGCCGATGCGCCTGACCGACACCGTTGAGACCTACGACGTGGACGCCACCATCGAAGGGGGCGGCGTCGCCGGCCAGGCGGGGGCCCTGCGACTGGGCATTGCGCGATCGCTGCTCGAGCTGAACGAGGAACTTCGACCGACTTTGAAGAAGGCCGGTCTCCTAACCCGCGACGCGCGTAAGAAGGAGACCAAGAAGTACGGTCTCAAGAAGGCCCGCAAGGCGCCTCAGTACTCGAAGCGCTAAGCGCGGTGGCCGTGCACTTCGGCACGGACGGGATCCGCGGACGCGCGTACGAGGAGATTACCGTCGACCTGGCGTATCGCCTGGGTCGCGCCGTCGGTTCGGTCTTCTCCGTGCCCATCTTCGTCGGCTACGACACGCGCGAAAGTTCCCCCGTCCTGGCCCTCGCGGTGCTCGCCGGCTTGGCCGACGCCGGCGCCGAGGGTCGCAATCTCGGCGTCTTCACGACTCCCGGGGTTGCCGTCATCGCCCAGCGTCGCGGGGGCGCCGGCGTCGTCGTCTCCGCGTCGCACAATCCCTACTACGACAACGGCCTCAAGGTCCTAGGGGTGGGGGGTGCGAAACTGGACTTCGCCACGGAGGCCGCGGTCGAGGCGGCCCTCAACTGCACCGAGGGCCCCGGGCGTGAGGACTTCGACGACGTCGCCGTCGACGTCGCCGCCCAGCACGAGTACGCCGAGCACCTTCGCCGTCTGGTCCCGGGTGACCTCGCGGGACTTCACCTCGTGCTCGATTGCGCCAACGGCGCCGCGTCGCACGTGGCGCACGAACTCTTCGAAGGGACCGGGGCCCGGGTCACCACCCTGCACGACGCCCCCAACGGCACGAACATCAACCTGAACTGCGGTTCCACGCACCCCGAGGACCTTCGCCGCGTGGTGGTCGAACTCGGGGCCGACCTGGGCCTCGCCTTCGACGGTGACGCCGACCGATTGATCGCGGTCGACGCGCGCGGCGAGTTGCGCAACGGCGACGACCTGGCGGTCCTCTTCGCCCTCGACTGGCACGCCCGCGGTGAACTCGAGGGTGTCGTCGTGACGGTGATGAGCAATCTCGGCGTGCACCGCGCGCTGGAGGACCGCGGCGTGCGGATCATCGAGACGGACGTGGGCGACCGCAATATCCTGGCGGCCCTCGAGGAGCGCCGATGGAACTTCGGCGCCGAGCAGTCGGGGCACCTCATCTTTCGTCACTTGAGCCCCACCGGTGACGGGCTGTTGACGGGCCTGCTGGTGGCCGACATGGTCGCGCGCGTCGGCCCCCTGGCCGAACAGTGCGACGCCGCGTGGCGACGGGTGCCCCAGGATCTCATCAACATCGCGGCCGGCGAGTACGACGACGCCGCGGTGCGCGCGATGTTCGACGAGGAGTGTCGCGACCTGAGCGTGGCGAGCGGTGACGTGCGTCTGCTCATCCGTCCGTCGGGCACCGAACCGCTGATGCGCGTGATGGTCGAGGCGCTGGACGAAACCTTCGTGAACCGCTTCACCTCGCGCGTGCGCTCGCACTTCTCCGCCTAGGCCCCCGCGACACGTTTTGGCGCGTCGGTAGACTGAACCCATGTGCGGCATCATCGGGGTCGTGGGATCCGACGAGACTCTGGCGACGCTGCTGCAGGGGTTACAACGTCTCGAATACCGCGGCTACGACTCGGCCGGTATCGCCCTCGTGCGCGCGGGCCACACCTGGCGGGCGCGCACCGCGGCGGGGACGGAATCGGTCGCCGCCTTGCGCGTCGAGTGTGAGGCCGCCCCCCAGAACTGCCGCTCCGGCATCGGTCACACCCGTTGGGCGACGCACGGCGCGCCCGAAGCGGAGAACGCCCACCCGCACCTCGACTGCTCGGGCCACGTCGCCATCATCCATAACGGCATCATCGAGAACCACGCGGAGCTGCGCGAGGAGCTGCGTGCGCGGGGCCATCTCTTCACCTCGGTGACCGACACCGAAGTGGTGGCCCATCTCGTCGAGGAGTTGCGCGCTCGGGGTCTGGAACTACTGGATGCGGTGCGCCAGGCGCTCCTGCGCGTGCGCGGGGCGTTCGCCATCGCGGTGATGGACGCCTCGGAGCCCGACGTCATCGTCGCGGCGCGACGCATCTCGCCGCTGGTGGTGGGCACCGCCCCCGGCGTGTGCTACTTGGCCAGCGACGTGCCGGCCATCCTCGATCGCGCCACCGCGTTCTACGCGGTCAACGACGACGAGATCGTTCGACTGGGCCCCGAAGGCTTCCGTGCGGTGGACCTCGAAGGGGCCCCGGTGCGACTGCGCCAACTCCAGATCGACTGGGACCTCGAAACGGCCGAGAAGGGCGGTTACGACGACTTCATGAGCAAGGAGATCGCCGAGCAACCCGACGCGGTCCGCGCCACGCTGTTGGACCGGCGACGTCGCGACGGCACCATCGCCTTCGACGAGTTGAGGATCTCGGATCAGGAGTTGCGTGAGGTCCGACGCGTCGTGCTCGTGGCGTGCGGTACTTCGTTGCACGCCGCGCAGGTAGCCAAGTACGCGATCGAACGTTGGGCCCGACTGAGCGTCGACGTCGACATCGCCAGTGAGTACCGCTACCGCGACCCGGTCGTGGAGATTGGCACGCTCGTGATCGGTGTCTCGCAGAGCGGCGAGACGATTGACACCATCCAGGCGACGCGCGAGGCCCAGCGCCGCGGCGCGCGGGTCGTGGCGATCTCCAACATCGTCGATTCCTCCCTGGCGCGCGAGGCGGACGCGGTGATCTACACCCGCGCGGGCCTCGAGGTGTCGGTGGCCTCGACCAAGGCGTTCGTCGCCCAGGTCGCGGCGCTCGAACTGCTGGCCCTGCGTCTGGCGCAGTTGCGCGAGACCTTGACGCCCGAGGAGATCGAGTCGCTCCTGGAGGGCCTACACGACGTCAGTGGACACATCGCGACGGTGTTGTCGCGCCGCGGCGACGTGGACGCCGTGGCCGCACAACTGCTCGACGCCCACGACTACTTCTTCATCGGCCGCCACGTGGGTTTCCCCACCGCGCTCGAGGGTGCTCTCAAACTCAAGGAGATCACCTACCTGCACGCCGAGGGGTATGCCGCGGGCGAACTCAAGCACGGTCCCCTGGCGTTGATCGAACCCGGGGTCATCGTGGTGGCGGTGACGACGGACGTCAACATGCACGAGAAGATTCTCTCCAACGTCGCCGAGGTGAAGGCCCGCGGCGCGACGGTGATCGCCGTGGCCACCGACGACGACGACCAGATCGACGCCGTCGCGGACTTCGTCGTGCGGGTCCCGGCCACCGACCCGATGTTCACGCCGATGATCGACATCGTGCCGCTGCAGCTCCTGGCGTATTCGCTCGCGCGCGGGCTCGGGCGCAACGTCGACCGGCCCCGCAACCTGGCCAAGACGGTCACGGTGGAATGATGGCCACCGTCGCGGTGGGCGTCGACGTGGTGGACGTCGTGCGTTTCGCTCTCGCGCTGGAGCGTCGACCACGCTTGATCGAACGGCTCTTCACGGCGCGCGAGCGCGCGGACACCGCGGAACGTCCCGAGCGCCTCGCGGCCCGATTCGCCGCCAAGGAAGCGGTGCTCAAGGCCCTGGGCTCTGGGTTGGGTGACGCGTCGTTTCACAGCATCGAGGTGCAACGTACGCCGAGTGGTGCCCCCGAGATCGTCCTCTACGCCGAGGCTCGCGACCTGGCCACCGCGCGTGGCGTGGCGACGCTACACGTCTCGCTCTCGCACACCGCGACGACGGCGACGGCGTTCGTGATCGCGTCCTCGGCGGTGTCGCGTGCCGGCTGAGGGCATGCATCGCCCGGCGTGGGCGGAGATCTCCTCCTCGGCCCTCGCGCACAACATCGCGGTGGTGCGCGAATTGCTCGGACCCACGCAAGTGTGTGCCGTCGTGAAGGCCAATGGTTACGGCCACGGTGCGGTCCTGGCGGCGCGCGCGATGATCGCGGGTGGCGCGGACTGCTTGGCGGTCGCCATCATCGACGAGGGGATCGAACTGCGCGGCGCCGGCATCACCGCACCGATCCTGCTGCTGTCAGAGATCCCGGAGGGAACCATTCGCGCCGCCCTGGAGGCGGACCTGACGCTGACGGTCGGCTCCCTCGAAGGGGCGCGCGCCGCCGCGAACGCGGCGTCGCAGCTCGCCGGGGTGTACCGCGTGCACCTGAAGATCGACACCGGCATGCGGCGTCAGGGGGTGGGCCCGCGCGAGGCGCTACGCGCGGCGCGTATCTTGAACGACTGCGCGTCCCTCGAGCTCGAGGGCGTCTTCACCCATTTCTCGGTCGCCGACGGCCCGAGCTCGGAGGACCGGGCCTTCACCGCTCGCCAGGTGGATCTCTTCAATCGCGTCCGCGAAGAATTGCGTCAGCACGGGATCGATCCGCCGAGCGTGCACCTGGCCAACAGCGCCGGGGTACTCGGCCATCCGGCGTCGCACGCCACGCTGGCCCGGCCCGGCCTGGTTCTCTACGGCTACCTGCCCTCGCCCGGGCTGGCCGGCGTGCTGGCCGACCGGGGAGTCGCCCTGCGCCCGGCGCTCGCGCTGCGCGCGCAGGTGGTGGCGACGCGCCGCGGCGAGGCGGGTGACCGACCGAGCTACGGTCGCCGACGCGAGTTGACGGCGTCGTCGACGATCGCCACCGTGCCCTTCGGCTACGCCGACGGCTACCCGCGCCGACTCTTCGACGCGGGGGCGCACGTGCTCATCAACGGGCGTCGCTATTCGCTCGCGGGCATGGTGACCATGGATCAACTACTCATCAACTGCGGTGACGACGACGTCAGGGTCGGCGACGACGTGGTGCTCCTCGGGGTCAGCGGCGACGAGTCGATCAGCGCCGAGGATTGGGCCGATTGGGGACAGACCGTCACCTGGGAGATCCTCTGCGGCATCGGTGCGCGCGTTCCGCGGGTGCTCGTCGAGTGATGCGCGACCTGGCGGAACTACCCCACTGCGAGGCGTGCGCACTGTCGCGGACCCGTACGCGAGTCGTCATCGGGTCGGGGCCACGGCTCCCGGGCCTCCTGGTCGTGGGCGAGGCGCCCGGTCGCCACGAGGACGAGGGTGGCGAGCCCTTCGTGGGGCGCAGTGGGCAACTGCTGGTGCGTCTCATCCGCGACGAACTCGGCCTCGAACGTTCCCAGTACTTCATCACCAACGTGGTCAAGTGCCGTCCTCCGCAGAATCGCACGCCCCGCGCCGCCGAAGTGACGGCGTGCCGCCCCTGGCTCGCGGCGCAGATGGAGCGCTTGGCGCCCACGATGGTCCTGGCGGTGGGCAACGTCGCGGCGAAGGCGGTGTTCGGTTACACCCAGGGCATCGCCCACACGCACGGGCGCGTGGCTCGGTGCGACGAGGTGCCCGGCGTGGCGACCTACCACCCCGCCGCGGCACTGCGCGGAGGCCCTAACGTGGTGGACGTGATGCGCGCCGATCTGCGAGTACTGCGCACATTGGGGGGCTGAGTGTCGTACCGACGCGTGTGCCCCAGCGACGCCGCGACCCAGGACGCCGGTGCGGCCTTCGCGGCCGTACTGCGTCCGCGCGACGTGGTGCTGCTCTCGGGTGCCCTCGGCGCGGGCAAGACCACCTTCGTCAAGGGCGTGGCGCGGGCGCTGGGCGTCGTCGAACGCGTGACCAGCCCGACGTTCACCATGGTGCGCCAGCACGCGGCGCACAACGATCAAGGGATCACGACCCTGCACCACGCGGACGTCTACCGGGTGAACTCGCTGGGCGAGGTGCTGGACCTGGACCTGGGCGAACTGGTCGAGGAGGACGCCGTGGCGTTGATCGAATGGGGTGAATTGGCGGCGACGGTGTTCGGTCGTGAGGTCCTGACCCTAGAGTTCGCCATCGACGCGTCCGACGAGGAGGCCCGTCGTATCGAGGTGGGCGGGGCCATCGACGCGGTCCGGGCGAGCGCGCTCGCGCAGTGGAGCGACGCGTGAACGTCCTGGCCATCGAGACCGCGACGGCGGCGTGCGCGGTGGGTCTGCGCACGGACGACGGTTTCGAGGTGGGGTGGGTCGCCGACGAGGATCGCCACCACACCGAGGTCCTGGCGACCTCCATCTCGCGACTGCTGAGCGAAGCACGACTCCGCGCGCGCGACCTGGACCGCGTGGTCGTCGATCGCGGCCCGGGTCTCTTCACCGGCCTGCGCGTCGGCCTGGCGACGGCGCTGGGTCTGAGCGAAGGGACCGGTTGCGCCCTGGTGGGCGTCACGTCGCTGGAGCTCCTGGCGCACGCGAGTCATGAGTCGGGGACCCGTGGCACCCTGGTGTGCGCCGTCGACGGGCGCCGCGGCGAGGTCTTCGTGCAGACCTTCGCGCTCGAGGAGTCCGTCACGGCGGTGAGTGGGCCGGCCGTGGCGCGTCCGCGCGACGTGGTCGTCGAGTGGGCCACCAACGGCGCGCTCGTGACGTTCACCGGTGACGGTGTGCAGCGTTACCTGCGCGACTTCGCGGCGGTGCCCAACGGGACGGTGGACCACCAGTGGGTGCCCTCGATCGCCGCGGCCCTGGCGCTGGGCTCGACCCGGGCCCCCGTGGCGCGCGTGGAGCCGTTGTACCTGCGCGAGGCCGACGCGGTCGCGAACTTCGCCACGCGCGAACGCCCGTGAGCGCGGGTTCCGCCCCCTGGCGGATCCGCCGCGCGGAGCGTCGTGACGTGGGGGAGCTGGTGACGATCGAGAACCAGCAGTTCCCCGAGCCCTGGAGCAGGGCGATGTTGCTCGACGAGGTCACCAACGTCGAGAACCGGCGCTACAGCGTCGCCGAGGAGGCGGGCGTGATCATCGGCTACCTGGGCGTGATGTTCGTGTTGAAGGACGAGTTGCACGTCAACACCATCGGTACTCGGCCCGGGCACGAGGGCCGCGGCGTGGCGTCGTCGCTGCTGGACGAGGCCTGGGCCGACGCCACCGCGCGGGGCATCGCTCGAGCGACCCTGGAGGTGGCCGTCTCGAACAGCCGTGCGCTCGCGCTGTACTTCCGCTACGGCTTCGCGCCGGTGGGCGTGCGCAAGAACTACTACGAGAAGACCCACGAGGACGCCCTGATCCTGTGGGCCGACATCGTGACCGCGCGCGACGGCGCCTCCCCGGACGCCACTGCCTAGGCTGACGATATGGCACTGGCGCTCGCGATCGAAACGAGTTGTGACGATACCGCGGCCGCGGTGGTCGACTCCTCGTGGCGGGTGCACTCCTCGGTCGTCGAATCCTCGATCGACCAGCACCGCGCGTTCGGCGGAGTGGTGCCCGAACTCGCGGGTCGAGCGCATCTCACGACCATCGGCCCGGTGGTCCATCGCGCGTTGCGCGACGCCGGGCTCGATCCGCGCGCGCCCGCGATCGACGTCGTGGCGGTCACCAGCGGACCGGGACTGATCGGCTCGCTCCTCATCGGCCTCTCCGCGGCCAAGGCCTACGCGTTGGCCTGGGACGTGCCGTTCGTCGGCGTCAATCATCTGGAGGGCCACCTGTTCGCGCCCCTGCTCGAGCGGCCCGACCTGCGCTGGCCCCTCGTGACGCTGCTGGTATCGGGGGGACATTCGATGATCGTGCGGCAACACGGGCCGGGTGAGCACGTGGTACTGGGCGAGACGATCGACGACGCGGCGGGCGAGGCGTACGACAAGGTCGCGCGCTGGTTGGGGCTGACGTATCCCGGCGGACCCGAGATCGACCGCCTGGCGGGCGAGGGAGACGCGAGGGCCCTCCAACTACCGGTCTCGATGACGGGTGACGACTTCGACTTCTCGTTCTCTGGCCTCAAGACCGCGGTCGTACGCGCGACCCAGAAGAACCCCGAGGTATCCCTGGCCGACGTGGCCGCCTCGTTCCAGGGCGCCGTGGCCGAACAGCTCCTGCGCAAGTTGCGCCGCACCCTCGAGACCTACGACGACGTCCAGGGGGTCGCCCTCGCCGGGGGGGTGGCCGCGAACTCCGCGTTACGCCGGGGCGTCGAGGAGCTGGCGCGGGACTTCGCGATCCCCAGCCTGTTGCCGAGTCTGTCGATGTGCACCGACAACGCAGCGATGATCGCGGCGGCGGGGTTGCACCGCTTTGCCCACGACGGGCCGAGCGAGTTCTCCCTCTCGGCGCGTCCCAATTGGTCCTTGAGCGAGGTGTCATGAGCGAGCGGTGGGTGCCCCTGGACGTCGTCGATACCGACGAGGACCCCTTCGTGCAGTTCCGACGCTGGTTCGACGACGCGCAGTCCGAGATGCGCGAGCGAGAGGCGATCGCGCTCGTCACCGCGACGCGCGACGCCCGACCGAGCGCGCGCATGGTCCTGTTGCGCTACGTGGGCGATGACGGATTCGGCTGGTTCTCGAACTACGGTTCACGAAAGGGTCGAGAACTGGACGAGAATCCTCAGGCGTCCCTGCTCTGGTACTGCGAGCCCCTCGGTCGCCAGATTCGCATCGAGGGCGTCGTGCGGCGCATGGACGCCGCCGCCTCGGACGCCTATTTCGCTTCACGTCCGCGCGGTCACCAGATCGGCGCGCACGCCAGCGCCCAGAGCACGACCCTCGAGAGTCGTGCCCAACTCGAAGAGCGCCTGGCCCGCGCCGCCGCCGACTTCCGTGGCGTCGAGGTCGCACGTCCGCAGTACTGGGGCGGTTTCCTGCTCACGCCGGACTACTTCGAGTTCTGGCAACACCGACAGGACCGTTTGCACGACCGGGTCGCGTATCGGGCGCACGCGGGGACGTGGCGACGCGAGCGACTGTCGCCCTGAGAGATTCGTACCGCTGACCACGAGAATCCCTACGTAAAACGGGTGGTCGTGCGGGTGATCGGTCGACCGTGGCGCAGCCGGCACCCGCCGGGTGGCGTTGGCACTCGGCGCATCTGTCTGCTAAATTGGCAGTCACAACGTTTGAGTGCTAACCAAACAGGAGGCAATGCCAATGAAACTGCACCCATTAGAAGACCGTATCGTGGTCCGTCCCAACAGCGCGGAAGCGACCACGGCGTCGGGTCTGGTCATTCCCGATACCGCCAAGGAGAAGCCCCAGCAGGGTGAGGTCCTAGCGACCGGTCCCGGACGCCGGGCCGAGTCCACGGGGGAACTGATCACCACCGGCGTGAGCGTGGGCGACACGGTCGTCTACTCCAAGTACGGCGGCACCGAGATCACCGTCGATGGCGAGGACCTCTTGATCCTCTCGAGTCGTGACGTGCTCGCCACGATCACGAAGTAGGTCGACATGTCCAAATTGCTCAAGTTTGACGAAGAGGCCCGTCGCGGCCTCGAAGCCGGTGTCGACAAGCTCGCCGACGCCGTCAAGGTGACCCTCGGTCCCAAGGGCCGCAACGTCGTCATCGGTAAGAAGTTCGGGGCACCGACCATCACGAACGACGGCGTGTCCATCGCTCGTGAGATCGAACTCGAAGACCCCTTCGAGAACATGGGTGCCCAATTGGTGAAGGAAGTGGCGACCAAGACCAACGACGTGGCCGGTGACGGCACCACGACGGCGACGGTCCTGGCCCAGGCGCTCATCAAGGAAGGTCTACGCAACGTCGCGGCCGGCGCGAACCCTTCGGGTCTCAAGCGCGGCATCGAGAAGGCCGTCACGGCGGCCGTCGCGTCGATCCACGCTCAGAGCCAACCGGTCAACGACAAGACGCAGATCGCCCAGGTGGCGACCATCTCGGCGGCGGACGCGTCCATCGGCGAGGTCATCGCCGACGCGATCGACAAGGTCGGTAAGGACGGCACCGTCACGGTCGAGGAGTCCAACACCTTCGGGATCGAGCTCGAGCTCACCGAGGGTATGCAGTTCGACAAGGGTTACCTCTCGCCGTACTTCGTGACCGACGCCGAGCGCCAAGAGGCGGTGCTCGAGGACGCCTACATCCTCTTCACCAGCTCGAAGATCTCCGCGGTGCACGACCTCGTGCCGGTGCTGGAGAAGGTCATGCAGTCCGGTCGCGCGTTGCTCATCATCGCCGAGGACGTCGACGGTGAGGCGCTGGCCACGCTCGTCGTGAACAAGATCCGCGGCACCTTCACGTCGGTGGCGGTCAAGGCTCCGGGCTTCGGCGAGCGCCGCAAGGCGATGCTCCAGGACATGGCCGTCCTGACGGGCGCGACGGTGATCTCCGAGGAGATCGGACTCAAGCTCGACTCGGCCACCGTCGACCTGCTGGGCCGCGCCCGGCGCATCGTCGTGACCAAGGACGCGACCACCATCGTCGACGGTGCGGGTTCGCCCGAGGACGTCGCCGGTCGCGTCGCACAACTCAAGCGCGAGATCGAGGACACCGACTCCGACTGGGACCGCGAGAAGCTCCAGGAGCGCCTCGCCAAGCTGGCCGGAGGCGTCGCCGTGGTCAAGGTGGGAGCCGCGACTGAGGTGGAGCTCAAGGAGAAGAAGCACCGCATCGAGGACGCTCTGAGCGCCACGCGCGCCGCGATCGACGAGGGTATCGTCGCCGGTGGTGGCACCGCGCTGGTGCGCAGTCGTGCCGCGGTGGATGCGTTGATCCTCACCCTCGAGGGTGACGAAGCCACCGGTGCGCGCATCGTGGCCAATTCACTCGAGGCCCCCCTGCGCCACATCGCCGCGAACGCGGGCTACGAGGGCGCCGTCAAGGTGCGTGAGGTCGCCGACGCCACGGGCAATGTCGGCCTCAACGCCGCGACCGGCGAATTGGTGGACCTGGTGGCCGCCGGCGTGATCGATCCGGCCAAGGTCACTCGCTCGGCCCTGCAGAACGCCGCGTCCATCGCGGCCCTCCTGCTCACGACCGAGGCCATCGTCGCGGACAAGCCCGAGCCGGCGGCCGCCGGTGGTGGTGGCGGCGACGGCGGCATGGGCGGCATGGGCGGCATGATGTAACGCATTGCTCACGCACTGTTCGAAGAAACCGGGCCTTCGGGCCCGGTTTTTTCATCTTCGCGCACCCCTGGCGCCCGCGACGGCTGGCAGACTCGGGTCATGGTCCTGCGTGATCTCGCACGTGGTCTCACCTTCGACGGCGCGGCGACGGGTTACGACCGTTACCGTCCGCGGTATCCGTCGGCGCTCTTCGACGACCTGCGCGACGTCGTTGGGCTGGACGCGAACTCGCGCATCCTCGAAGTGGGTTGCGGACCGGGCGTCGCCACCGAGGGGATGATGGCGCGCGGTTGGTCGGTCCTCGCGGTCGATCCCGGGACACGACTGGCCCAGGTCGCGCGCGACAAGTTCGGCGACGAACGCTTCGCGGTCGAGATCGCCACCTTTGACGAGTGGGACCCGCGCGGACGTCGCTTCGACGTGGTGTTCTCCGCCGCGGCCTATCACTGGGTGGCGCCGGAGGTGCGGTGGAGGAAGGCCGCGGGGGTCATCGTCGAGCACGGATTCATCGCTCTGGCGGGCAATCTGACCGTGGCCGAGGGGAGCTTTCACGACTTCTCCGACGCGACGCGCACCCTGCGGGCGCAACTCGGTGTCGGCGAGGAGCGTGAGGCGTCCACCGTCGGCGACGTGCGTCAATTGGTCACGGCGCATGGACACGACATCGGGGACCTGTGGGAGGCGGTGTCGCCCCAAGGGTCCCCGGTCGTCGCGGACGACCTCTTCGGCGCGCCCGACGTGCGCCTCTACCCGTGGTCGACGACGTACTCGACGGTGGAGGCGGTGGGGTTGCTGGCCACGTACTCGCGGTATCTCTCGATGGATCCCGCCAAGCGCACGGCCCTCTTCTCGCGAATGGCGACCCTGATCGACGACGAATTCGGCGGGGAGCTGACTCGTCACTACGTGGGCGTGCTGGCGATGGCCCGTCGATCGGCGCGCTGAGGAGAGTCGCGACGACGACTAGTGGTCGTCGTTGGCCTCGACCGCGACGTGGGGCACGACGCGGTCGAGCCACGCGGGCATCCACCAGTTGGCCCGGCCGAGGTAGTGCATCATCGAGGGCACGAGAATCGTCCGCAGGATGAACGCGTCGAGCAGTACCGCCCCGCCCAAACCGATCCCGAATTCGGCGATGATGCGCTGTCCACCGAAGGCGAAGGAGAAGAACACCGAGATCATGATGAGCGCCGCGGCGGTGATGACGCGACCGGTGTTGGCCTGTCCGTGCACGATGGCCATTTCGTTGTCGCCGGTGTTGACCCATTCCTCGTGCATCCGCGAGACCAGGAACACTTGATAGTCCATCGAGAGTCCGAAGAGGATCGCGATCATGATGATCGGCAGATAGGACTCGATGGGTCCCGAACCCGAGCCGATGAGGGAGCTGCCCCAGCCCCACTGGAAGACCGCGACGACGAGGCCGAACGACGCGCCGACGGCCAACAGATTCATCAGGGCCGCCACCAGTGGGATCACGACGGACCGGAAGGCGATCATGAGCAGAAGGCAGCCCAGGAGCACGATGACCACCAAGAAGAGGGGGATCTTGGAGTCGAGGATGTTGGCGAAGTCGTCGGACAGGGCCCGCGCTCCCCCGACGTAGATCGCCGTGTGCGTGGTGGCGCGGGCCGCTGGAACGTACTGGGATCGGATCGTGTCGATGAGCGTGGTCGTCGCGCGTGACTGCGGGCTGGACTTGGACACCACGGTGACCAGGGCGACGCTGTGGGTGGGATTCACCGTGACCGGCCCGACG
>JABBOA010000119.1 GCA_019352075.1 Acidobacteriota bacterium
AACCTCTCGCCGCGACGACCACGTCCCTCATCATCCGACGTCGCCGCTGGTGACCCCGTTGAGCGTCGGGGCGTCGAGGGGTTCGGTTTCGTCCAAGACGTCGTGGAGCCACCGCGTGCGTTGGCCGCCCGAGTAGCGCAGCTTCGTGACGCTTGCGTCGCGCAACTCACTGACGTGCCCCTCGGCGGTGAGGAAGCCCGCCCCGCCGAGGGGCACGCCATCGAAGTCGGCCGCGACGCCCCGAGTGGGGCAACACGTGAACAGCGGGTGCGACACGCAGCGCGGGGTGGCGACCGAGCGCAGCCGCGCGGTGTCGGAGGGGTGCTGATGGGGACCCGGCAGCTCCCCGCCGGCGTGGGGCCGTGTCGCCACGTGGGGATAGCGCGCCACCCGACGCCCCCAGTCCTCTGGTGCGTCGATAGTCCACGCGCGCGCCTCGGGTCGAACGCGAAGCCGCCGATGCGACGTAGGTCGACCGCAGTCGTCCCACGCCGAGGTGAGGGCGTCGTGGACTTCGCGAGGTGGGTCCGTGACCGCGCACAGGCCGCCGCGCGCGTGAGGAGTTGCGCCCACGAGGAAGGGGAGTGGGTCGACAGGCGTCGAACTACTCGTTGTTCCGCGCGGTGGGCGGCGTCTCACGACGATGGCCCGCACCACCGGTGCGGGCCATACATGTGGGGAGTGGAGATGCCGGGAATCGAACCCGGGTCCGCCTGCTTCTTAGTGATCCTTCTCCGAGCGCAGCCCACAGTGAATTGTCGGGATCACCACCCCTGTGTGCGCCAGCGGTGATCCGTAGTTAGCTAAGTTGTCCCGACGACACCACTAGCGAGTGTTGAAGGTGAGTCCCACTTTTTTGACGCCCGTTATCTGCACCGCGGGACTGGGCACAGGTGGACGTTGCTGCCTAGGCAGCAAGCACAAGCTGAGGCTTGGCGTTTATTTTTTGTTTCCGGCTCTTTAGCGTGGCTCCGGAGACCACGGCTCGCTTCTCTCACCTCAACGTCAGACGTCGAAACCAATCATCCCCTCGCTACGACCAGCCGTGTGGCTAGGTATCAATTCTAGCGCAGGTCCGATCGGTTCGATCAGCCGAATTTCTCCGCGTTGCGGATACTGCGGGCGATCTCGCGATTGGCGTCGCGCTCGGCGATGGCTTGGCGCCGGTCGTGCTGCTTGCGGCCCTTGGCCAGGGCGATCTCCACCTTCGCGCGTCCGTCACGGAAGTACATCTTGAGCGGCACGATGGTGAGGGGCTGGGTCTTGGTCTTGTCGATCAGGCGCGCCAACTCGTGGTGGTGCACCAAGAGCTTGCGACGCCGATCGGGGTCGTGGCTACCGAATCCGGCCGCGAAGGTCCAGGGTGGGATGTGCGACTGGAACAACCACAACTCGCCCTCGTCGACACGGGCGTAGGCCTCGGCGATCTGGGCCTTGCCCTCGCGTAGCGACTTGACCTCGGACCCGGTCAGCACGATGCCGCACTCGAGTGTCTCGATGATCTCGTAATCGTGGCGGGCGCGTCGATTGGTGGCCACGATGCGGTCGCCGTTGGCGGCCTCGGCCTTCGTCTTGGCCCGGCGTTCTTGCATCTGCTTCGCGCGGGCCATGTCCCCAGCGTACCCAGAGCACGGGCCGGGCGACTTCACTAACGTGGCGTCGTGCTCACCATCACCGCGAATCAGCGAGCCGCGATGCTCGCCACCTGTATCCGCGCCCTGCCCGACGAGGGCTGCGGGCTGCTCCTTGGCACGAACGAAGGAATCGTCGTCGACGTGGTCGCGAGCCCCAACGTCGCCGCGTCGGCCAAGGTCTACGAGATCGACCCCCTCGTGCTCCTGCGGTCCTTTCGCCGGGCGGACGACGAGGGCCTCGAGGTCGTGGGGGTCTTCCATTCCCACACTCACTCGCCGGCCTACCCCAGTCCGACCGACATCCGACAGGCCCCCGACCCCGCGTGGCACTACGTCCTGGTGTCCCTGGCCCAGGTCCCGAGCGAGGTGCGCAGCTACACCATCGTCGAGGGCGAGGTCACCGAGGAGCTGGTCCGGGTCGAGGGGGTCACGGTGCCGCGCGCCGACGATTAAAGTTGACGTAGTTGGTCAGGTATTGGTCCGTCGTCGAAAGAGATCCCATGTCAGCACTGCTACGTATTCCCACCGTCCTGCGTCCGGCCATGGGCGGCGCGACGACCATCACGGTCGAGGGCTCGACCATCGGGGCCGTGCTCTCCGACGTGACCACGCGCTTCCCGGCGGTGAAGGGTCAGCTCCTCAACGACGACGGGACGTTGCACCGCTTCTTGAACGTCTACGTGAACGACGACGACGTGCGTTATCTGGGGGGCGTCGAGGCGCCCGTCAGCGAGAGCGACGAGATCACGTTGCTGCCCGCCGTGGCCGGGGGAGCCCAGTAGTGGCGCGCTACGCGTCGGTGCTCGAACTCATCGGTGAGACGCCGATCGTCGACGTCAGCGCGTTGTCGCCCAAGGCCAACGTCACCATCCTGGCCAAGCTCGAGGGTCGCAACCCCGCGGGTTCGGTGAAGGACCGCGTCGCGATCTCGCTCATCGACGCCGCCGAAGCCCAGGGTGACCTGGTGCCGGGCAAGCCAGACCAGGTGCTGATCGAGCCCTCGTCGGGCAACACCGGCATCGCCCTGGCCATGGTCTGTCGCCTGCGCGGCTATCACCTCAAGGTCGTCCTGCCCTCGAACGTCTCGCCCGAGCGGCGCCAGTTATTGCTCGCCTGGGGGGCGGAGATCATCGACTCGCCCGGGTCCGAAGGGTCCAACGGTGCGGTACGTCTGGCCCAGCGTCTGTCGAGCGAGCACCCCGAATGGGTCTTCTTGTACCAGTACGCCAACCCCCACAATCCCCTGGCGCACTACCACGGCACCGGGCCCGAGATCCTGCGCGACGTACCCGAGATCACCCACTTCGTCGCGGGGCTCGGCACGTCGGGCACGCTCATGGGGGTGGGCCGTTACCTCAAGGAGCACAAGCCCGCCACCCAGGTGTGGGCGATCGAACCGCCCAGCGGTGAGATGGTGGACGGACTGCGTAGCCTCGACGACGGCTACATCCCGCCCATCTTCGTCGACAACCACGGGGCCGAGATGCTGGACCGCAAGGTCGTGGTGCGGCCCAAGGAGTCGATCGAATGGACTCGGCGGATGACCGAGGTGGGGCTCTTCGTGGGCATCTCCTCGGGGGCGATCATGGCGGGCGCGGTCAAGTGCGCGCTGTTGGTGCCCGACGATGAGGTCGCGACCATCGTGACCATCGCCTGCGACGACGGTTGGAAGTACCTCTCGACGGGGGCCTGGAGCGACGACGTGGACGAGGTCGTCGAGCGCGCGAAGAAGATCATCTACTTCTAATCGCGGCGGGGCTTCGTCCACTACCGTTGTCGGTCGAAGAACCAATGAGGAGAATCATGACCGAACTGCGCGCCGACGGGCGCACCCCGGACCAGGCGCGGCCGCTCAGCTTCGCACGCGACTTCACGGAGATGGCGCTCGGCTCGGTGCTCGTGAGCTTCGGGCGCACCCGGGTGCTGTGCACCGCGTCGGTGCAAGAAGAGGTGCCGCGCTGGCTGCGGGGCACGGGCAAGGGTTGGGTGACCGCGGAGTATTCGATGTTGCCGGGTTCGACGCCCGACCGGGCGAGTCGCGAGGCGACGAAGGGCAAGCAGTCGGGACGCACGCAGGAGATCCAGCGGTTGATCGGTCGTTCCCTGCGCACCGTGACGCGACTCGAGGCGATGCCCGAGGTGTCGGTCACCGTCGACTGCGACGTGTTGCAGGCCGACGGGGGCACCCGCACGGCGTCGATCTGCGGCGGCTACCTGGCCCTGCACGACGCGCTGACGCGTCTCGTGCAGCGCGGTGACATCGCCGAACACCCCCTGAGCGACCTGGTGGCCGCGGTGTCGGTGGGCGTGGTCGGCGGAGTGGCGATGCTCGATCTCCCCTACGAGGAGGACAGCCGCGCTGACACCGACATGAACGTCGTGATGACCGCGCAGGGGGGATTCGTCGAGGTCCAGGGCACCGCGGAGATGGCGCCCTTCTCGCGCGGCGAACTCGACGTCCTCTTGGACCTGGCCGCCCGCGGCATCGCCGACATCCACGACGCCCAGCGTCGGGTCCTCTCCGTCGCTCCCGTCGCGCGCGCGTGAGCACCTTCGTGCTGGCCACGGCCAACGCGCACAAGTCCGAGGAGATGCGCGCGGTCCTGGCGGAATTGGGTGTCGAACTGTTGGCTCGACCCGAGGGCGTCGGCGACGTCGAGGAGGGCGAATCGACGCTGGAGGGCAACGCCTTGCTCAAGGCGCGAGCTCTGGTGGCCGCGACGGGTCTGGCCGCCATCGCCGACGACACGGGACTCTTCGTCGAAGCGCTGGAGGGTCGCCCAGGGGTCCACAGTGCGCGCTACGCGCGCGAGGGCGCGACCTACGACGAGAACGTGAGCAAGCTGCTGCACGAGCTCGCCGACGTGCCGGCGCCGCGACGCGGTGCCACGTTTCGCACCGTGATCGCGGTGGCCTACCCTTCGGGGGAGACGCGCTGCGTCGAAGGGGTGCTGGAGGGTCGCATCACCGTCGCGCGGCGCGGCGAGAACGGTTTTGGCTACGACCCCGTCTTCGCACCGACGTCGGGCGGCGGGCGCACCCTGGCTGAATTATCGACGCCCGAGAAGAACGCGACCTCGCACCGCGCCCGCGCGTTGCGGGCCCTGCTCGCGGCGTTGGAAGCGTCGTCGTGACGCCTGCGCACCTCTAGGCTGTCCGCGTGACGAGTGCCGAAGTAGCCATGTTCCCGCTGGGGATGGTGGTATTTCCTCACCAGGTCGTCGGACTGTGCGTTTTCGAGTCGCGCTACCGCCAGTTGCTCGACGACGTGGCGACGACGCAACGTTTCGGTACGTGCCTCATCGCGCGGGGCTCCGAGGTGGGCGGCCACGACGAGCGCACGTTCGTCGGGACGATGCTCAGCATCCGCGGCCAGCAGCGCTTGGCGGACGGGAAGGTCTTGGTGGTGGCCGAGGGGACGTCGTGCTTCGCCATCAACTCCTGGCTGGAGGACCGGCCCTATCCGCGAGCCCTCGCCGAGGAGCGCTGCTGCGACGACGTGATGATCGACCCCGACCTCTTGCGACTGGCCGAGACCTCGGTTCGCGCGTTGCGCCACCTACAGAGTGAAGTGGCCGCCGAGGAGGTCTTCGCCACGAACTGCCAGATGGACGACGACCCGTGGGTGCGCAGTTGGCAACTGTGTTCGATGACGCCCATGGCGCTGCTCGATCAACTCAAGGTGATCTCCCTGCGCGACCCCAATGAGCGCTTGCGCAGCCTGGTGGAGATCTGTTGTGAGCGTTACGGCGACTACCAGCGGATGCTCAGCGTCGACTACCACTCGCCCCTCGCGTGAAGGACTAGCGCAACTCCAGTAGGTCGACGACGAAGATCAGTGTCTCGCCCGGGGCGATGACGCCGCCCGCGCCGCGATCGCCGTAACCCAGGTGCGCCGGAATCACGAGACGGCGACGACCGCCGACCTTCATCCCCTGGACGCCCTCGTCCCAACCCTTGATCACGTAGCCGGCGCCTAACGTAAAGGAGAACGGCTCATTGCGGTTCCACGACGCGTCGAACTCCTCGCCGCTGGTCACGCCGACGCCCACGTAGTGCACGACGGCGGTCTGGCCAGCCGCCGCGGGCTCACCCGCGCCGACGACGAGGTCCTCCACGAG
>JABBOA010000120.1 GCA_019352075.1 Acidobacteriota bacterium
CTGCGTGAACTCCCTGGCGATCGACTTCGACGGCGAGAGCGCAACCTCGAACTAGACGTCGAGGAAACGCCGGATGGCGATGGCCGATCCGACCGATCCAATGACCACGCCGACCACGAGTACCACCAGATTGGTCCCCCATAGTTTGGCGGTGTCCAGCGCAAACTCGTTGTGCAACGGATACCACGTGTGCAGCGCCCAGACGGCGAGCATCGCCACCCCCGACCCCAGCAGGCCCTGGATGAAGCCCTCGGTGATGTAGGGAACGCGAATGAACCAGTTGGTGGCTCCTACGAGCTTCATCACCGACACCTCGCGTCGTCGGGCGAAGATCGCCATGCGAATGGTGTTGAGGATCAAGACCGTCGCCGAGAGCAACAGCACCGTCGCCAGCGCCAGGAACACGACCTGCAGGATGCGAATGGCGCGGTTCATCTGACGGATCTGTTGGATCGGCGCCGTCACCGTGTAGACACCGGGCTGATGCAAGAACGTCGAGATGACGGTCAGGGCGTCGGTGGGCACCGTGGGGGTGCAGCGAAACGAGGTGGGCATGTCGGCCACGGTCAACGTCTGGAACTCGGCCGTCGGAATGGTGTGACGCGCCTCGTTGTAGTCCTGGAGTTGCGTGGTGAAGACGCAGTTCTTGACGATGGGCAACTGCGCCAACTGACTCTTGATCGACGCGATCGCTCCCGCCGAGGCCGAGGGCTGCATCCACACCGTCACGCGGGTGCCTTGCTGCCAACTCGCCGACGCTTGGGCGGCGCTCTGCTTGAGGAGCAGGGCCGACCCCACCAGGGACAACGACACCGCCACCGTGAGGACCGCGGCGACGGTCATCATGCGGTTGCGCCACAGATTGGAGAAGGTCTCCTTGAAGGCGTACCTGAGATACACCCGCATCACATCACCAGTCCCTCTTCGACGCCGTAGACCCCGCGAACCTGGTCGCGGATCAACTCCCCGCGATCGAGTTCGATCACCCGCCGACGCATCCGGTCCACCAGGGCCTTGTCGTGGGTGGCCATCACCACCGTGGTTCCGGTGCGATTGATCCGTTCGAGCAACGCCATGATGGACTCGGAGTTCACCGGATCGAGGTTGCCCGTGGGTTCGTCGGCCAGCAGGATCAGCGGGCGATTGACGAAGGCGCGCGCGACCGCCACGCGTTGCTGCTCACCGCCGGAGAGTTCGTGGGGCAGGTTGTCGGATTTCGCACCGAGACCCACCAGCTCGAGGATCTGGGGCACTTGGTTCTCCACCGTCGAACGCGGACGACCGATGACCTCGAGCGCGAACGCGACGTTCTCGAAGACGGTCTTGTTGGGCAGGAGTCGGAAGTCCTGGAAGACGCAGCCGATGTTACGGCGCAGGTAGGGCACCCGCCACTTGGGCAGGCCGCCGATGTCGCGACCGGCCTCGAGGATGCGGCCCTTGTCGGGCAACTCCTCGCGCAGTAGCAGGCGCAAGAACGTGGTCTTGCCCGAGCCGGACGCGCCCACCAAGAAGACGAACTCACCCTTCTCAATATCGAGCGAAACATTGGTGAGAGCGGGGGTACCGTTCTTGTAAGTCTTGGAGACGTTCTCAAATCGAATCACGCACACACCTCCTCAAAAAGTTCACGCGCCACCGGTCTCGCGGCGCTTCGTTAGAACGTCATTCTACTTTGGGGTCGACGCGAGGTCACGCACACGATCCGTTGATTCATTGGCCGGGCGAACTTCTTACGCTCGCGAGCGCTGGCGGCGCAACTCCGCCTCCATGAATCCATCGAGGTCGCCGTCGAGCACGGCGTCGACGTTGCCGGTCTCGAAATCGGTCCGATGGTCCTTGACCAGTTGGTACGGCGCCTGGACGTAGCTACGGATCTGCGACCCCCACGCGTTGTCCCCCCGGTTGCCGCTGAGGGCGTCGAGTTCGGCCTGGCGTTCGGCCCGCGCCCGCTCGGCGAGTTTGGCCGCCAGGATCTGCATCGCGCGGGCGCGATTCTGGTGCTGGGAGCGCTCGTTCTGGCAACTGACGACGATGTTGGTGGGAAGGTGCGTCAAACGCACTGCGGAGTCGGTCTTGTTGATGTGCTGGCCACCCGCCCCCGAGGAGCGGTAGGTGTCGACGCGCAGGTCCTTCTCGTCGATCTCCACGTCGCTGTCGTCGTCGAGCAGCGGGGTGACCTCGAGCGACGCGAAGCTCGTCTGGCGACGCGCCTGGGAGTCGAAGGGGCTGATGCGCACCAGGCGGTGCACGCCACGCTCGGCGCCCAGCCAACCGTAGGCGAATCGCCCCTTGACGATGAACGTGGCCGACAGCAGCCCCGCCTCTTGGCCCTCGGTCGCCTCATCGACCTCGACGCCGAATCCACGGCGTTCGGCCCAGCGCATGTACATGCGCAGGAGCATCTCGGTCCAGTCCTGGGCGTCGGTGCCACCCGCGCCGGCGTGCAATTCGACGATCGCGTCGTTCTCGTCGTAGGGGCCGCTGAAGAGACTCTGGGTCTCGAGCGCGCCAATCTGCGCACTGAGGTCGCTCACCGTGTCGGCCAACTCATTGAGCAGTGACCAGTCCGCTTCGCCCCCCGCGAGCGCCTCGCGCGAGAACTCGCCCAACACCGCCGCGTCGTCCAGGCTCGCGCGCAGGGCGTCGAAACTCTCCAGGTCCGACGCCAGGCGACCCAACTCGATGGTCACCTCACGTGCGTTGTCCTGGTCCGACCACAGGTCGGGGTCGGCGGCGGCCACGCTCAATTCATCGTGGCGCGCGCGACGCTCGTCGATCTTGAGGTACGCGCGCGCCGCGGCCCATCGTTCCTCGAGTGCACCGAGGGACGCGAGGGCTTCGCGCAGCGCGTTCTCGGCCTTAGGGTCGGCCATGGCACTGCTTGAACTTGCGCCCCGAACCGCACCAGCACGGATCGTTACGGCCGATCTTGTCGCCCTCCTTGGGCATCGGGTGCGCGTTCGACTCCGGCGTCCGTGACACGTGCACGGGCAACTCGGTCGCGCCCGGGGCCACCGCGTCAATGTTCGTCTGTGCGTTCTCGAGTCCGGCGTCCGCCTCGTCGGCCAGCGCGGCTTCGACCTCGGCGACCTGGGCCTCCACGTGGGTGATGTAGCGCACGTAGTCGTGGTTGATCGACACCAGGAGCGCCTCGAACAACTCGTAGCCCTCCTTCTGCCACGCCGTCAAGGGATCCTGCTGGGCCACCTGACGAAGGTAGATGCCGTCGCGCAGGTAGTCCATGTCCGACAAGTGCTCTCGCCACCGCTGGTCCACCACCTGGAGCATCACATCACGCTCGATCTCCTTGGCCGTTTCGAGTCCGTCGGGGAACGACTCGCACTTGGATTCGTAGAGTGTGAGAGCGTCTTCGACCACCAGCGCGATGACGTCGTCACGCTCACCGAATTGGGCGATCGTCTCCTCGTTCAACGTCACGGGATAGTAGGTCATCAGCTCGTTGAGGAGTGCGCGCACATCCCATTCTTCGTAGAACTCACTATCCAACTGTCGCTCGACGACGGAGCTCAGCACGTCCTGGATCAACGCGATCGTCGTGTCGTGGATGTCCTCGCCGTCGATCACCTGTTGACGGCGCCCGTAGATCACCTTGCGCTGCTCGTTCATCACCTCGTCGTACTTCAAGACGTCCTTGCGGATCTCGGCGTTGCGGCCCTCCACGGTGTTCTGGGCGCGCTCGATGGCCTTGGAGACCATCTTCGCCTCGATCGGGACGTCGTCGGGCATGGTGCGACCCATCACCCACGAGACGGCACCCGTGGCGAAGAGGCGCAACAGGTCGTCCTCGAGTGACAAGAAGAAACGGCTCTCCCCGGGATCCCCCTGGCGTCCCGATCGCCCGCGCAACTGATTGTCGATGCGTCGCGAGTCGTGGCGTTCCGAGCCCAACACGTAGAGGCCGCCCAGCGCACGGACCTCATCACCCTCGGCGTCGCACATCGCCTTGAACTTGGCCTCGGCCTCGGCCACCTGCGCCGCGTAACTCTCATCATCAGGCTTGACGCCCCGGGCGAGCACCTCGCGGACCGCGAGACCCTCCGGATTGCCACCCAGAATGACGTCGACACCACGTCCCGCCATGTTCGTGGCGACGGTGACGGAGAACTTGCGCCCGGCCTGCGCGACGATCTCGGCCTCGCGGAAATGGTGCTTCGCGTTCAACACCTCGTGAGCGATCCCCGCCTTGGAGAGTTCGCGCGAGATGAGCTCGGACTTCTCCACCGACGCCGTTCCCAGCAACACCGGCTGACCCTGGGTGTTGCGACCCCTCACCTCTTCGATGATCGCGGCGATCTTGCCGTCCTCGGTCTTGTAAATGAGGTCCGGGAGGTCCTGGCGCGAGCTGGGGCGGTGCGTGGGGATCGGCACGACGGGCAGGTTGTAGGTGCTGCCGAACTCGCCGGCCTCGGTCTCGGCAGTTCCGGTCATCCCCGACAACTTCTCGTAGAGGCGGAAGTAGTTCTGCAAGGTCACCGTGGCCCAGGTGTGGTTCTCCTCTTGGATGCGCACGCGCTCCTTGGCCTCGACCGCCTGGTGCAACCCGTCGGACCAACGTCGTCCGTCGAGGGTGCGACCGGTGAACTCATCGACGATCTTGACGACACCGGCGTCGACGAGGTACTCCTTGTCACGGTGGAAGAGTTCCTTCGCGCGAAGCGCCTGGCCCAGTTGGTGGACGTAGTTGGTCGCGACCGCGTCGTAGAGGTTGTTCACGCCCAGAAGTCGTTCGACCTTCTCGATCCCCGATTCGGTCGGGATGACCGTCTTCTTCTCCTCGTCCACCTCGTAGTCCTCGTCGCGAATCAGCGTGCGCGCGACGGAGGCGAACTGGTAGTAGAGCTTGGTGACGTCGGCGGCGGGGCCCGAGATGATCAACGGGGTACGCGCCTCGTCGATGAGGATCGAGTCGACCTCGTCGACGATGGCGTAGGGGTGGCCGCGTTGCACCATGTGCTCACGACGACGCGCCATGTTGTCACGCAGGTAGTCGAAGCCGAATTCGGTGTTGGTACCGTAGGTGATGTCGCAGAGGTAGGCCTCGCGTTTTTGGTCGAAGTCGGGCAGATCGGGTCCGACGCGACCCACGCTCAGACCCAGCCAACGGTGGAGCTGGCCCATCCAGTTCGCGTCGCGCGTGGCCAAGTAGTCGTTCACGGTCACCACGTGAACGCCATTGCCCGCGAGGGCGTTGAGGTACACCGGCAGCGTCGAGACCAGGGTCTTGCCCTCACCGGTCTTCATCTCGGCGATCCATCCGAAGTGCAGGGCCATGCCACCCATGAGTTGTACGTCGTAGTGACGCTGGCCCAGGACGCGACTCGCCGCCTCGCGCACCACGGCGTAGGCCTCGATCAGGATGTCGTCGAGCGTTTCGCCCTCGGCCAGGCGCTCCTTGAAGACGTCGGTCTTGGCGCGTAACTCGGCGTCGGTGAGACCGGCCATCTCACCGGAGAGTTCATTAATGGGTCCGACGAGCTCGGCGAGCTGTTTGGCGCGCTTCCCTTCACCGGCCTTGAGGATCTTCTGGAACACACTCATGACCCCCCAACACTACCGGTCAGGGAGAACGATCAATGAGGCTGCGGGTGCTGACCTGGTCTTTGACCCCACACTCGCCTGCCCTCGACGGCGCCACTCTGGCGCGACTCGAACAGGACTTACGTCTAAACCGCGCCATGCTCAGCGTCTCGCGACGCCTTACGTGGGTCGTTTCGCCCGCGGCT
>JABBOA010000009.1 GCA_019352075.1 Acidobacteriota bacterium
TGGTGTTGCAGATGACCTCGATGTCGTCCTCCCACCCGTCGGGCAGGTCGGCGGCGACGCCACCGGGGCGTACGTAGTTCAAGTTCAGTCGCAGACCCGCGGTCTTCTCGAAGAACGCGAGGATCAGTTCGCGCTCACGAAGGCCGTAGATCATCATCGAGGTCGAACCGAGGTCCATGCCATTGGTGGCCATCCACACCAGGTGCGACGAGACGCGATTGAGCTCGCTCATGAGCATCCGGATCCAGGTGGCACGCGCCGGGACGTCGACCCCGAGCAGCTTCTCGACGGTGAGCGAGTACGAGAGTTCGTTGATCACCGGTGACAGATAGTCCATGCGAGTGACGTTGGTGGCCCCTTGCACGTACGTGAGCGTCTCGCCCGTCTTCTCCATGCCGGTGTGCAGGTAGCCGATGACCACCTTGGTGCGCAGTACGAACTCGCCGTCGAGTTCGAGCATGAGGCGCAGGACGCCGTGCGTCGACGGGTGCGCGGGACCCATGTTGATGATCATGGTCTCGTCGTCGTGACGCTCGTAGTCGACCTCGCGCGGATCGAGCGTCACACCGTCGAGACGCAACACCGCGCCGACCTCACGACCGAGTTCGTCGCGCGACGTGTCGCGGCGCTCGACGAGCTCCTGGGCACCCTCGGACGTCTCGCCGGTGAGGCGGTCCGGGCGCTCGGCGACGCGACTGTGATCACTCATCGGGGGCCCGGCGCTTCCTTGAACTGGATGGGGATGTGACCGACACCGTAATCCTTGCGCAACGGGTGCCCTTCCCAGTCCTCGGGCATCAAGATACGCGTGAGGTCCGGGTGTCCGTCGAAGAGGATGCCGAACATGTCGAAGGTCTCGCGCTCGGGCGCCTCGGTCCCCGGGTACAGGGGGAACAGGCTGTCCACGCGCGGAGACTCGCTGCCCGCCTGCACGCGTACCCGCACGCGCTGCTTCTTCGAGAGTGACAGCAGGTTGGCGACCACCTCGAAACGCGTAGGGGTCACGCCCTCGGGCAACGCGCGATCGAAATGTTCGAGGTAGTCCACGCCGCAGACGTCGACGCACATCTCGAAGCCGTCCGCCTTGAACGCGGCGATCAGGTCGAAGTACTGCTCGGGCCCCGGGAAGCAGGCGACGTCGCACGCGAGGGCCTCATCGGTGAGGACGCCGGGGGGGGCCAAGGGGGGAAGGGGGATCACTTCGGCGTGCCCATCCTTACGGTCACCGGCACCTCGGGCGTCCAGACTCCCCCGTCGGTTCCGAGGTGCGTGGGGGTGCCCTGGGCGCGGCGCTTCATGATCTCGCCGGTGCGGATCTGTTCGTGCAGCGTGAGGATGGCGTGCATCAACGTCTCGGGACTGGGCGGACAGCCCGGGGCGTAGACGTCGACGGGCACGATCTGGTCGACGCCCTGGACGATGGCGTAGTTGTTGAAGAGGCCACCCGTCGACGCGCACACGCCCATCGAGATGACCCACTTGGGCTCCATCATCTGGTCGTAGACCTGACGCAATACCGGCGCCATCTTCTGACTGACCCGTCCGGCCACGATCATCAGGTCGGCCTGGCGTGGCGAGTTGCGAAAGACCTCCATACCGAAGCGCGCCAGGTCGAAGTCGGCCGCACCGGCCGCCATCATCTCGATGGCGCAACACGCCAGCCCGAAGGACGCCGGCCACACCGACGCGCGACGCGCCCAGCGCACCAGGTCTTCGAGGGGCGCGGTCAAGAAGTTGTGCTGCAGGTCCTCGAGAGCCACTACGCCGCCTGTTCTGGTTCGGCGCTGATGCGTGCGATGGTCGACGAGCTCGTGCGTTCGGGCATGCCCACCGTGAGGTGTTGACGCGGTCCCCACGACAGCGCACCCTCGCGCACCAGGAACAACAAGGCGCCAAAGACCGCGAGAGAGAAGACCAGGACCTCGATGAGGCCGAAACCGCCGAGTTGGCGGAAGACCACCGCGAAGGGGTACATGAACACGACCTCGATGTCGAAGATGACGAAGATCATGGCCACCAGGTAAAAGCGAACCGGGAAACGCTGCGGCGGTTCCACTTCCGGGACGATCCCACATTCGTAGGGAGCAATTTTGGCGTCAGTCGGTCGTTTGCGCGGCGCCAGCAACGCCGACGCGACGAACGATCCGGACGCGAACACCGCTCCGAGAATCAGGAGTCCCAGTATCGGTAAATACTGGTTCACGAGTTCAGTTCTATCACTCCTGACGATGCCCCCCGCGACGACCATGTTTCACGACGGCCTAATCTGTCTCGGTGCCCACTCTGCAAGAAGTCGCCGCCCGTCTCGACCCGTTCGACGTGGTCATCGTCGGCGCGGGGCCGAGCGGTTCGGCCTGCGCCTACTGGCTCGCTCACGCGGGTTGGTCGGTGTGCCTGATCGAGAAGAAGACCTTCCCGCGCGAGAAGACCTGCGGTGACGGTCTGACCCCGCGTTCGGTCCACCAGATCGTCGAGATGGGTCTCGAGGACGTCGTCGCCCAACACGGACATCGCTACCAGGGGCTTCGCTCCTTCGGATTCGGCGCGTCGCTCGAGATGAAGTGGCCCGAACACCCCATCTTCCCCAACTACGGCTACACCATCACCCGCTTCAACCTGGACGGATTGGTGGCCGAGCGCGCGCAGAGCTTCGGCGCGACGTTGCTCACGGGCGTGGAGGCCGTCGACCTGATCGACGCCACCCCCGCGCGCCCCGGGGCCCTGGGCGGCGCCGCGGGCGTGGTGGTCAAGGAGAAGTCCACCGGGACCTCCGCCGAGATTCGCGGTCGCTACCTGGTGGTGGGCGACGGTCAGAATTCGCGCCTCGGACGCGCTCTGGGCACCGCGCGCAACCGTGAATGGCCGATGGGCATGGCCTTGCGCGGTTACTACACGAGTGATCGCCACGACGAGCCCTGGATCGACTCGCACCTCGACATCCGTGACCCCCGCGGCGAGGTGGTGCCGGGCTACGGATGGATCTTCCCCCTGGGGGACGGACGCGTCAACGTGGGCGTGGGCCTGTTGTCCACCGGAGGCGCCTGGAAGGGCGTCAACACCACCAAGCTCCAGGAGTACTTCGTCGCCCAGACCGCCGAGGCGTGGGGACTCAATGACGAGACGTGCCTCGGGCCGGCGACCGGCGGCCGTCTGCCGATGGGCCTGGCCATCGGACCGCGGGTCGGCCCCACGACCTTGACCATCGGCGACGCGGCGGGCACGGTCAACCCCTTCAACGGTGAGGGCATCGCCTACGGCTACGAATCGGGTCGCCTGGCGGCGGGGGTCCTGGGCGAAGCGTTGTCGTCGGGCGACGCGTCGGCCCTGGCGCTCTACGACGAACGCATGGACGCCGCCTACGGCGACTACTACAAGGTGGCGCGCGCGTTCGTGCGCCTCATCTCGGAGCCCAAGATCCTGTCGGTGTGCGTGGGGGCCGGTCTGCGCATCAAGCCACTGATGAACGAGCTGCTCGCCATCATGGCCAACCTGATGAGTAACGACAACCGTGGGCCCGCCGAGGTGGGTTACCGCGCGATGGTCCGCCTGGCCCAGGCCGTGCCCGACGAGGCCTACCGCATGCTGTTGGGCAACCGCTCCTCGCGCGCCTGAGGCGTCGGCGCGGGCCCGCCGCGCGACGACGACCCGTAGGATGAGGGGGTGAAGTTGTTCCCTCGAGATGAACGCGGCGTGACGGGGACCTGACGTGATCCCGACATTCGTGATCTTCCTGCGCGAGGGGATCGAGGCGTCCATGATCGTCGCCATCCTGCTCGCGTACCTCAAACGACTGGGCCAGACGCGCCACTTCCGCGACGTCTTCGTGGGTGTGGCGGCCGCACTGGTCCTCACACTCATTGGCGGCATCGTCGCGTACTTCGCCATTTCGCGGTACTCGGGGTCGCGGGTCCAGGCGTACTTCGAGACGTCCACGTACTTGGTGGCGGCGGGGTTCTTGACGGTGATGACCTTCTGGATGCACAAGCATGCGCGGACGATGACCAAGGAGCTGCACGCGCGCAGCGACGAGGCGCTCTCGGCTGGTAACCGCTGGGGCCTGGGACTCCTGGCGTTCCAGGCGGTCGGACGAGAGGGCCTCGAGACGATGGTCTTCACTCTCGCGATCCTCTTCGCCAATTCGCAACAGGCCGCCGCGCCGGTGCACGGCGGCCTGGTGCTGTGGGGCGGGGTCCTCGGCCTGCTCGTCGCGTTGGCTCTGGCCACCGCGATGTATCGCCTCGGCACCCGGATCAACCTGAAGATATTCTTTCGCGTCCTGGGTATCGCTCTGATGCTCTTCGCCGCCGGACTCCTGGCCGACGCGATCCAGAACCTCCAGCAATTGGGCTGGATCACGACGGGCTCACACGTGCTGTGGAACACCAGCGGTTTCATGAACGAATCATCCAACATGGGCGACGTCTTTCACTCGCTGCTGGGCTACGCCGACCAACCCACGATCCTCCAAGGTCTGGTCTGGCTGGTCTACGTGGCCCTGAGCGTGGGCACCTTCGTGATGTTGGGACGCCGGTCCCCCGCGGCGCGCTGACGGCGCGCGCAACCCCGCCCGGCCGAGACCTAGGCCGACACGGTGGACGTCGAGTTGACCCGCGCTAAGAGGGCGTTCGCCAGGTTGTCGATGGTGGCGCGCGCCGTGGCCAGGTCGACCACCAGGGCCGCCAGCGTCACCTCGTAGTGACCCGCGGCCTCCACGATCATCACCAGGTTCGCGTGGGCCACACCGATCACCGGCAACGTGAGCGACACCGCGCCGCCGCTCGCCCAACCCTTCGTGAAAGTACGCGCCCGATACGCCACGCCGTTGGTCAGGTTCGGCGTCGACGACGAACTGCGACCGATCATCATATCGGCGTTCGACTCGGCGAAGCAGCGGCCGAAGGACGGACGCGACATCTCGGCCACGTCGCTGGCCACGTTGACGGGCGAATCGTAGTACTGGGCCGTCGACTCGACCTGGATCCCGCCGAAACTCGACGAGGAGAACACCGGTGAACTCACCTGCAACGAGGGGCTCTGCGCGGCCAGTCCGTAGATGCGGTCGTCGACACTCGCCACCCCGAGACAACGTTGGAAGTGGCTGGCGGCGAGGGTGAAGGCGGTGTCCTGAGCGGGCTGCGTCGTCGAGGGGTTGAACGTGATCACCTGTCCGGGTGCGGGCATGATCGTCGCGAGCTCCGACGTCGACGATGAGGGCGACGCGCTCCAGGTCCCCGACACGTCGCGCGCACTCAAGTTCACCGCGGCGAGAGCCGAGAGCGTCGACGACCGCGCGGCGCTGACGAAGAGCGAGCCGAAATAGCCGCCGAAGGAGGCCAGTATCACCAGGCTCGCGACCGTCACGGCGACGTTGCGTCGCGAGCGCGGCAGTTCACGCCCCCCATGACGCGCGAGCACCGCGCGCAACTCCTCGAACTGCGCCCGTGACAGTGGGCCCACGTGACGCCACTGGTACACCACGCCCGCGATCACGGCCACCATGGTCGCGCCACGACGTCGGCGCACCAGACGGAGGTTGGAGACCTCTCCCCAGGGGGTCTGCCACACCACGGCGGGGTTCCCGGCCAATTGCGTGACACCCGCGTCGTCGAAGAGCAACGTCACCGGTGCGGTCGGCCCGTGGGGCGAGAAACTCGGCCGCACCGACCAACCCTCGCTGCGCGACACGCTCACGAGGTCACGGCGTGCGCCGCCCGCCGCGCCGCGACGGCGGCCGCCTCGACGGTGCGCGACAGGTCCTCCTCGCTGTGGGCGAGCGAGACGAAGAGGATCTCGTACGCGCCCGGTGCCAACGCCACCCCCTGGTCGAGCATGGCGTGGAAGAACGGTCGGTACAGGCCATTGTCACAGAGGCGGCGCGCCTCGTCGAAGTTCGTCGGCTCGTCGAACGCGTCGCGCCCGAGGTACAGCCCCAGCAGTGGACCGCGCACCGGCACCCGCGCGAACAGCCCCGCCGCGCGCACGGCGTCTTCGAGGCGCGCGGCGAAATCCGCCACCCGCGCGCTCAACTGGGCGTAGTCGGCGGGCGTCACGCGACTGAGGACCTCCGCGCCCGCGGCGGTGGCCAAGGGGTTGCCCGACAGCGTGCCCGCCTGGTACACGGGTCCGGCGGGCGCCAGAGCGCGCAAGACCTCGCGCGATCCGCCGAAGGCCCCTACGGGCAGGCCACCACCGATCACCTTGCCGAAGCAGTAGAGGTCCGGGCGCACCCCGAAGAAGGCCTCGGCCCCCGCGTAGTCGAGTCGAAAGCCGGTGATGACCTCATCGAAGATGAGCAGGGCGCCCACGCGGTCGCATTCGCGGCGTAGTTGCCCGAGGAAGTCTTGGTGCGGCGCGACCAGGTTCATGTTCGCCGCCACCGGTTCCACGAGGACCGCGGCCACGCTCTCGTCGAGAACGGGCACCGCGTTGTAGGGCGCCACGATCGTGTCGGCGACCGCGCCGCTGGTCACGCCCGCCGAACCGGGCAACCCCAACTGCGCCACGCCACTGCCGCCGGCGACCAGCAGGGCGTCGGAATGTCCGTGATAGCAACCGTCGAACTTCAGGATCTTGTCGCGGCCCGTGACGCCACGCGCCACGCGCACCGCACTCATCACCGCCTCGGTGCCCGACGACACCAGTCGCACCTGCTCGAGGCCGGCGACGCGACTCGTCATCATCTCGGCCAGCAGCACCTCCCCCGGCGTCGGTGCGCCGAACGTGGTGCCGCGCGCGGCGGCGTCGCGCAGACGCTCCACCACCGCCGGGTGCGCGTGACCCAGCAACGAGGCGCCGTACGACTGGACGAAGTCGATGTAACGGCGCCCTTCGACGTCGGTGACGTACGCGCCCTCGCCACTGGCCACCGTGTAGGGCGTCCCGCCGACGGAGCGAAATGAGCGCACGGGCGAATCCACGCCGCCGGGGATGACGCGCAGCGCGCGATCGAACCACTCCTGATTCGTGCTCACGGGTTCAAAGCCTCGGCGACCTCGCGGGCGAAGTAGGTGAGGACGAAGTCGGCGCCCGCCCGTCGGATCGCGGTGAGCTGCTCGAGGGCGACCGCGTCGCCATCGATCCAGCCGTTATCCGCGGCGGCCTTGATCATCGCGTACTCGCCGCTCACGTGGTACGCGCACAGGGGCACATCGACCTCGCGGCGCAGGTCGCTCAAGATGTCGAGGTACGTCATGGCGGGTTTGACCATCACGATGTCCGCCCCTTCGTCGACGTCGAGACGCGCTTCGCGCCACGCCTCGCGCCGATTACGGTAATCCTGCTGGTAGCTGCGCCGATCGCCGCCCTCGGCGATCTGCACCCCCACCGCTTCGCGAAAGGGCCCGTAGAGCGCCGAAGCGTACTTCGCGGCGTACGCCATGATCACGGTGTCAGCGAAGCCGTCGCCGTCGAGCGCCTCGCGAATCGCGCCGACCTGCCCGTCCATCATGCCCGAGGGTGCCACCACGGCCGCGCCGGCGCGCGCCTGGGCCAGCGCGGCGCGCGCGTAGAGGTCCAAGGTAGCGTCGTTGTCGACCGCGCCGTCGGCGCGCAGGACGCCGCAGTGCCCATGACTGGTGTACTCGTCCAGGCACAGGTCGGCCATCACCACGAGTTGATCGCCGAACTGGTCGCGTAGACGGCGCAGCGCGACCTGGACAATGCCGTCGTCGTCGAAAGCGCCCGATCCCAGTTCGTCCTTGGTGGCGGGCACCCCGAAGAGGATCACCCCGCCCACGCCGGCGGCGTGCAGGGCGCGCACCTCACGCTCCAAGCTCTCCAGGGTGTGCTGGAAGTGCCCCGGGAGCGAGGTGATGGCGCGCGGCTCACGTCGTCCCTCGGCGACGAAGAGCGGGGCCACCAGGTCGGCGGGTTGTAGGTCCGTCTCTGCGACGAGGCGCCGCAGCGCACTGGTGCGGCGGAGGCGACGGGGACGTTCGATGGGAAACACGGCTCCAGCCTACGACGCGGCCGGCGCGACGCGTCACACGGGGCACGGGTCCGCGGCGAGCCAGCGCAAATGGGCGGCGTAATTAGACGAGCACTTCGGAGTCGATGAAGGTGGACAGCGACGCCAGGACCGCGTCGAGCTGGTCACTGGGACGGTGGCGTCGACGTAGGGCGATGATGGTGGCGATCGAGGCCCGGTCGACGATCGCGTGCGCCACGAGGCCGGTCGACGGCTCGTGGATGCAGTCGAGGTGTTGGCGCGCGGCGTCCTCGTCCAGATCCAACAGCGGGCGCACCACGGCGACGACGTCGTCGTCGCGGCGATGCGACAGCACGTCGTCGATGGTGGCGCGCATCACCTCGCGCAAGCGACTCTGGGCGTCGAGCGCCTGGGGGTTCGCCGTGCGCAGCGTCGCGAGAACGGTGCCGAGGTACGCTCCGACCTCGGCGACGACGCCGACCGGCGCGCAGCCTTGCGCAATGGCGCGCAGGTCGTTGCCGGCGTTCAAGATCGTGTAGTCGCAACCGCCCGCGACCAGGGACTCCACGCGGCGCGGCGTCGCGCCCAGCGTCGCGATCGTCACCTCGTCCAACGCCACGCCGTGGCGAGCCAGGATCTCGTAGGCGACGAAGGCGAACCCCGAACCGGCCACGTCGACGCCGAGGCGCCCCGCATGGACGGGATCGGCCACTTCGGGGCCCCGGAACAGGCCGAGTCCCAGCCCACGGTCGATGCCCGCCATGACCCGCAGCGCCATGGTCTCGCCCAACGGATTGTCGCTCAGGAACTCGTAGGCGATGACGTTATCGGGGTTCGTGAAGATCACGTCGTACTCACCACCGGCTAGTGAGCGGAACTGCTGCGGCGACGAGGTCACCGACTCCTCAACCACCTCGAGACCGGCCGAGGCGAATCGGCCGTCGCGTCGGGCCAGTTCGATGAGGAACGACGGGGTGAACGTGCCGATCGTGAGCCGCGTCATCACGACGGGTCCCGAGGGGGCCAGGTGGGGACCGCACCGTGTCCCGACGCGAATCGTACGTTCTTGGCCCGCACGAATTCGTGCATCGTCTCGGCGCAGTACTCGCGACCGTAACCCGAACCCTTGACGCCGCCGAAGGGTGAGCCGATGAAGGTCCGGCGTGTGTACTGGTTGACGAACACCATACCGACCTCGAGGCGGCGCGCCAGACGCGCGGCGCGCATCTCGTCGCGAGTGCAGATCGCGGCGGTCAATCCATACTCGGTGTCATTGGCGAGGGCGACCGCTTCGTCGTCGTCACGAAAACGCATCAGGGCCGCGACCGGGCCGAAGACCTCCTCGCGGGCGATGGTGTTGGCCGGGGTGATCTCGCCGAAGATTCGCGGCTTGACCCAGAATCCATCACGCCACGCCGGATCGTCGGGGACGCTGCCCTCGAAGAGCAGGGGGGCGCCTTCGGCCAACGTCGTCGCGACGTAGGCCTCGACGCGCTCCTGCTGGCGTTGGTCGACGAGCGGACCGATATCGGTACTCGGATCGAGGGGCTCGCCGACCTTGAGTCGCGACGCCGCCGCGACGAATCGTTGCGCGAAGTCGTCGTAGAGCGACTCGTGCACCATGATCCGCGAGGTCGACGTGCAGGCCATACCGTTGTTGTAGAACATCCCCTCGATGGCGACGCCCACCGCGGCGTCGACGTCGGCGTCGTCGAGCACCATCAAGGCGTTCTTACCCCCGAGTTCGAGGGTGACGTAGGTCAGGTGCTGGGCGGCCGCCGCCATGACGCGTCGACCCGTCGCGGTCGATCCGGTGAAGGTGACGCGCTCGATGCGCGGGTGGGCGATCAACGCGGGTCCGGCGCCCAGTCCGTTGACCGCGTTCAGCACACCCGGTGGTAGCACCTCGTTGGCCAGTTCGATCAGCCGCAAGATGGCCAATGGCGCCTGTTCGCCCGCCTTGACCACCACGGTGTTGCCCACGGCCAGGGCCGGTGCGCACTTCTTGGCCAGATGCTGCACGGGCCAGTTGAACGGCAGGATCGCCGCCACCACGCCGTAGGGCTCGTAGACCACCCGCGCCTCGACGGGGCCCTGGTGGATCAGCTCGCCGTGGATGGTGTCGGCGATGCCGGCGTAGTAGTCGAAGTTCGTGTGGCTCGAGACCACGTCGACGCGCAGCGCGTCGCGCTGGGGTTTGCCGACCTCGCGCGCGCACAATTCCGCCAACTCCTCCGCGTGCTCGCGGATCTTGACGGCGACCTGGCGCATCAGCGCGCCGCGCTCGCGCGGTGACATGTCACGCCACACCTCCTCGTAGGCGCGGCGCGAGTCGGCGACGGCGAGATTGACCGTATCGACGCTGGCGTTGGCGACCCGGCCCATTACCCGCCCGGTGGCCGCCTCGCGCACCTCGTAGGCGTCCGTCCCCTCGGTGACGAAGGCGCCACCGATGAACGAGCCCCACAACGTCCGCCGCGCGAGCAGTTCATCCGTGGCGTGAGTCGCGCGTCCTGATACGTCCAGAGTCGTCATATCGCCGTCCCCCATGATTGGCTAGAACTCCGAAGTTAGTCACGTTTCGAAGGATCGAGGGCTCCGCGAGGGGTGAGAAAAGTTCACCACCGACTACGACGGGGTCGGCGCACCCCGCCCTTCGTCGGCGTACCTCGCGACGCTGAAGGCGATGGTGGTGGGAACGCTCACCCCGAAGACGACGAGCATCCCCGTGACGATCGCGAGGGCCGTGCCGCTCGTGTGGTTGCGCACGAAGGAGAACTCGATCACCCCGGCCTCGATCACGTAGGCCAGCAGGGCCCACTTGAACACCTTGGTGAAGGTCGCCCAAGCGAAGTCCCTCAGACGCGCGAGGATCACCGCCACCGCGGCGAGCAGGACCACCGCCAGCGTCAACAACGACCCCGCGACGCTCAGTGGTGGCCGGCGCGGCGCGTACGAGGCCATCACGATGCCGCCCATGATGACCACGACGAGTGCCCCGGTGGAGAGCCACGCGATGGGCGGGAATGGCCGGTCGCCCTTCGTGACGTGGGGGGCACTCATTGGGTGGCCACCCTGGTCATGATGACCAACGTCGCGACCTGCATGACACCGGTGATGCCCGCGGTGTAGATGAAGCGCTTCATGAGTCGTCCGATGCGCTCGCCGTTGGGCACCGGTTTGTTCATCTCGAAGAGCACCGCGACGTTGGCGGGCTCGAGCACGCCCAGCGCGATGGTGGCCATCACGCCCACCACGCACATCGAGGCGATCAGCCAGGCGTGATTGGGGTTGGATGGACTCAGGTCGCCCAGTTGGCGAGCGAGCTGGAATCCCGATCCCAGGTTCATCGTCACGATGGTGGGCATGATGATGACCATGGCCGGCATGAACTTCGACGCGAACTCCGCGCGCGCCGGGATCGAGAGCTTCCCCATGATGGGGCCGAGGACCAGGCCCACGAAGAGGTCGATGGCGGTCCACAGGGCTCCCCCCGCCACGTGCGAGAACATGAGCATCCACTCCCAGTTGGTGGCGATCGCGACGACCACGAACACCAGGGCGAGCGCCGCGAAGGGCAGACCCTTCAGGGGGACGACCTGGATCGGCGCGCGCGCCACCGCGGTCGGTTGACCCTCACTCCGCGCGGTATCGAGCACCTCTGCCATCAGCACCCCCTTGGCCATGACGACCAGTGATGGAGGGAATGGTAAGCGCCCCGCGCTCGAATTGCAACGACTTTCGCGCGACGCCTCCGGTGGCCGTCGTTCAGTGACGCGACTGCTCGATGAGATCCCACGCCGCCGGGAACGCCTCGCCCCATCCGACGGCGACGCGCTCGTGGTCGGCGCGCACCTCTTGGAGCGTCGTCGCACCGGGCACCAGGACCCAAGCGTCGACGTCGACGACCTCGCGCGCCACGCGCCAGGCCGAGGGTGCGCCGATGAACACGACGTCGGCGCGACGCAGCCCGTCGCGGGCGGTGTCGTCGAGCGTGAGACCTCGCGTCGCGTAGCACGCGACCTCGACGCAGTCCAGGTCGCGTGACGTCAACACGGTGGTCAGCTCCTCGCGTCCCCCGACCGCGCCGAGCAACAACACCGGTCCTTCGCTGATCGACGCCGCGAGTTCCGTCGCACCGCCCGTCGACTCGTAGCTCACGCGCAGTCCGGCGGCGTCGAGGCTGCGTGTGGTGGCCGCACCCACGCTGGCGACGACGTGGTGCGCGTCGAGGGCCTCGCGGGCCACCCCCAGGTAGCGCTCGGCGCGCGCACTCGTCACCACCAGGGTGCGGAACCGACCGAAGTGCCCCGACGCGCGAACTTCCGCGTCGACGTCCTCACTGGCGCGGTACGACGTCGTGGTCAGCGCAATCTCCACCACGTCCGCGCGCGAGCCCACCCACTGGCGAAGCTCCTCGTTGCGACCGCTCTCTCGAGTGAGGGCGACCAGCACGTCAGGGGCGCCAACCCGGCAACGAGGCACCGTCGAGGTCGTCGCGCAGGAACCGCGCCAGATCACGTCCGAGCGCCAGGGGATCGCGGCCGGTGACGCGGTGGCGCACACTGCGGCTGCCGTCGTAGGCGATCATCAGTCCCGACACGCTCAACATCCCCGACCGCCACGTCGCGTACGCCCCGGCGGGCACCGAGCATCCCGCCCCGAGCTCGCGCAGGAACGCGCGTTCGCCGGCCAGCGCCTCGAAGTCGTCGAGGCTATTGAGGGGCGCCAACGCCTGCATCGTCGCGACGTCGTCGGCGCGCGTCTCGAGCGCGAGCGAGCCCTGACCAACCTGGGGCACGAACCACGCGGGATCGAGCCGCTCGGCCACGCGCGAACTCTCCTCGAGGCGCTCGAGCGCGGCGGCGGCGGCCACCACCGCGTCCACACCGTCTCGACCGGGCGCGGCGAGTCGCGTGGCCATGTTGCCGCGTAGTTCCACCACGTTCAGATCCGGCCGACGCTCGAGCAGCAGCGCGCGGCGCCGCGGCGAACCCGTCGCCACCGTGGCCCCGGGTCCCAGTCCGGCCAGTGAACGCCCGACCAGCACGTCGACGGCATCGCGTCGCTCGGGGACGCACGCCAGTCGCAGGCCGTCGGGCGTCGTGCTCGGCAGGTCCTTGGCCGAGTGCACGGCCACGTCGGCCTCACCGTCCAGCACGGCGCGTTGCACCTCGACGGCGAAGACCCCTTGGCCGCCCAGTCTCGACAAGGGGACGTTGGTCGTGACGTCGCCGCTGGTCTGCACCGCGACGAGTTCGCTGGCCACGTCGAGACGTAGCAGCCGTTCCTGGACGTAACGCGCCTGGAGCAGCGCGAGTGGCGAACGCCGCGTCGCGAGTCGCAGCGTCATCAGAGGTCGAAGAGGGTGCGAACGGCCTCACTGAGTCGCGCGCCCTGATCGGTACCCGTCGACTCCTTCAAGGCCGCGGTCGGACGGTGAGCGATCTTGGCCACCACCGAGCGCACGACCGAGCGCAGCAATTCGCTGTCGGCACTCCCGAGCCCCTCGATCTCCGAGGAGCGGCGTTGGAACTCGGCGGCGACCAGCGAGTCGAAGTGGGCCCGCAGGTCCGACACGATGCCCGCAGCGCCGCGCGCGCGCTGATCCTCCACGTACTTCTCGACGTCGTCGGCGACGATCGCCTGCGCGGCGGCGACCGCGTCGTGTCGTTCGTCCAACGCCTGGTTGACCCGCTCGTGCAGCGCCTCGATGTCGAAGCGCCGCACGCCGATCATCTCATCGACGTCGCGAGCCACCCCGCGCGGCACGGCCAAGTCCATCGCCAGCAACGGCGTCCTGCGCCCGGACAAGGTCGCGGGCGTGATGAGTGGTTCGGGCACCTCGGCGGCGACCACGACGGCTCGGGCCGCGGTGAGTTGCTCGGCCAGGTGCTCCAGCGGCGCGACCGTGACGCGACCGTCGCCCAGCAGCGCCGTGAGTTCGTCGGCGCGAGTGCGTGTGCGATTGCAGATCACCACGCGGCCGACGCCGACCGGGGCGGAGAGCAGGCTGCGCGCCACGCCACTGGCCAACTGGCCTGCCCCCACCACCACGACGGTGGCGCCGGCGGCGTCCTCACCCAACGACTCGAGGGTCGCCTCGACGGCCGCGTGGGCGAAGCTGGTCGTGCCGCGAGCGATCGACGTCTCGTTTCGCACGCGGCGCCCCGACGTCAGCGCCTTTTGGAAGAGGTCAGTGAGCGTGGGGCCCGCGACGTGTTCGTCGCTCGCGAGCTCCAGGGCTCGTCGCAACTGGCCCAGCACCTCGAATTCTCCCGGTACCACCGAGCGCAGACCGGCCGACACCGAGAAGAGGTGGTTGGCGACGCCGCGGTCGAAGTGCACGCTCAGGTGCTCTTCGAACTCGCTGGGTGCCAGACCGGTCACCTCGGACAACGTCGCGGTGATCTCCTCGATCGCTCCGTGGAATCGATCGATGACGGCGATCACCTCGGTGCGCAAACAGGTGGACACGAAGACCGCCTCGTGGATGTTGCGGTGGCTCACCAGGGTGCGCAGCACCTTGACCCACTCGTGCTCGAGCACGGTGGCGCGCTCGAGCAACTCGAGGCTGGCGTGCTCGTGGTCGAGCCCGACCGCGATTAGTGCCATGTCGCTCGCCTCACTCCGGTGATTCTACGGTGTCCGCAGAGGGTGGTTAGCGGCGATGCCTAAGGAATGCAGCAATCCGCCCCCCAGGGGACCGGTGCCGTTGTTGAGGTGGTACATCAGGATCTGCAGTTCGATGGAGAAGTCCACGTAGTGAACGGCCGTGCCGAGGGGCACGTTCAGGACCTGGGGCGCGAAGTTCAACAGCGCGTGGATGTCCGCGGCGATGAGCTCGTCGGCCACCGCCTGCGCCGCTTGCGGGGGGACGCAGATGACGCCGACGGTGGCCTTCACCATCTCCTCGTCGATGGATCGCACGACGTGGCCCGCGATCTCGGTCCCGATGAGCGTCGGGTCGCTGTCGTAGAGGGCGGCCAGGTTGGCGCCACGAATCAAGAAGTTCGACGAATTCACCAGAGCGCGACCCAGGTTGCCCAGACCCACCACGACGACCTGGTACGAGCGGTTGTGCCCCAGGGTCTCGCTGATGCGCTCGACCAAGAGCTTGACCTCGTAGCCCGATCCCCGAGTGCCCAACGAACCCAGCCCCGCCAAGTCGCGCCGCACGGTCGTGGCGGTCACGCCGGCCAGTTCGCTGATCTGTCGCGAGTCGATGCTCGTCTCGCCGCGCTGCTGCCAGCCTTCGACGATGCGCTGGTACACGGGCAAGCGTGAAATCGTGGGTTCAGAGAGTTTTCGCGTGCGCAGACGGGGGGACGCCATCGCCCAACGCTAGCCACTGCGCCCGAGGTTGGGCGGCGGTCTAACGTCCCAGTTGGCGCGAACGCTCCGTGGCGCCGGCGACGGCCTCCAAGAAAGCGGCCCGCACGGCGCGACCTTCGAGCATGCGCAGTCCCGCGGCCGTCGTCCCGCCGGGGCTCGTCACCTGGGCGCGCAATTCCTCGGGGGACTCCCCCGATTGGGCCAACAACGCCGCGGACCCTTCGAAGGTGGCCACGACCAGTTGGCGAGAGACCTCGCGCGACAGGCCCTGGTGCACCCCCGCCTCGATCATCGCTTCGACCACGAGGAAGAAGTACGCCGGGCCCGACCCCGAGAGCCCCGTCACCGCGTCAAGGTGGCGTTCGCTCACGCGCACGACGGTGCCGACCGCGGCCAGGATGGACTCCGCCCAGTCGAGGTCGGCGGCGGTGACCTGCGATCCCCCCGCGATGGCGCTCGCGCCCTTTCCGATCACCACCGGCGTGTTGGGCATCGCGCGCACCACGGCCACCGGGGTGCGAAACACTGCTTCGATGCGCGCCGTCGACAGACCCGCCACGACCGACAGGACGCGCGCGGTGCCGCAGGCCGCCGCCATGCGCGCGACGCCTTCGGCGTACTCGGGCTTCACGCACACGACGACTCCCGTCGAGGGTTGCACGTGTTCGAGTTCGAGTGACGCCATCAACGTGACGCCCGCGAATCGTTCGCTCAGCAGTTCACGTTGACTCACGGCGCTCTCGACCACCGCGAGCTGACCTGGCTCGCACCACCGAGCGCCGAGGAGGCCCGCGACGAGCGCGGAACCCATGCGACCACCACCGATGACCACGAGTTCAAACGACATGGACGTACGTTACAAGACTCGCGGTCGACCCGAGTTCGCCGAGGTCGACGCGACGGCACCCCGATCGCGGTCGTCACGGTGACGTCGCTCTCGGCGATGGACACTCACGCGCGTCGCGCGTCGCATCCCTTGATTGTGGCCGCTAACAGCGCACCAGGCCGACCGCGATCAGCCGTTCGACCAGGTCGTCGAGCGACTGCGCCGCCGAACGCCACGTGTAGTGCTGGGCGAGGAGCACCGCCGAGTTCGAGAGGGAACTGTCCACATTCGCGCTGACGACCTCCTCCACGGCGTCGGCCCACACGTCGGCGTCTCGCGGTGCGATCAGTTGCCCGTTGACGCCGGGTTCGATCAATGTCAGCAGACCCCCCACCGCGCTCGCCACCACCGGCGTGCCGCAGGCCGAGGACTCGAGGGCGACGAGGCCGAAGCTCTCCGATCGTGACGGCACGAGCGTCACGTCCGCCGCCCGCATCCATGTGGAGAGCAACTGGTGGCTCTGGGGTGCGACGAAGCTCACGTGCTCGATGACGCCAGCGTCGTCGACCCGCTGGTGCAGGGCGGCCAGCATCGCGCGTCCCTCGGGACCCGAAGGGCCTCCGACGATCGCCAGACTCGCGTCACGTCCGCGCCGGCGTAGCGTGATGAGCGTCTCGAGCGCCAGATCGACGCCCTTGAGGGCCTGCAGGCGCCCCACGAAGAGCAACATCATCTCGTTCTCGTCACGCCCGAGCGCCTGGCGCGCGGCGCGCTGATCGCCCGGCGCGAAGAACGCGTGCTGGACCCCCAGGGGCACGACGTGCACCCGCGCGGGGTCGGCGTTGTAGTAGTCGACGAACTGCGCCGCCTCCACGTCGCAACTCGCCAGGACGGCGTCGGCGCAGGCGAAGATCGCCGTCTCCTGGTGCGCCCGGTCCTCGGACTCCCCCTCGAAGTGATCGGCCTTCACCCGCTCGAGGGTGTGAAAGGTCATGATCAGGGGCAGGTCGAGTTCGTGCTTGAGACGGTGGCCGGCCAACCCGCTCAGCCAGTAGTTGGCGTGCAGGGCGTCGGGTGAGCCGTGACGCAAGAAGTGGTCCGCGACCCCGTCGGTGAAGTCCTTGACGTGGTCCTCTTGTTCGCGGCGCTCCAGCGTCCGCGGTGGTCCCGCCGTCACGTGGTGGACGCGAAAACCCGGCTCGACCAGTTGTGTCGTGGGTAGCGTCGGAGAATCGCGTCGGGTGAAGACGTCCACCTCGTGCCCCTGACGCGCCACGGCGCTCGCCAGTTCACGCACGTAGACGTTCATGCCGCCCCCGTCACCCGTACCAGGTTGGGCCAGGGGCGACGTGTGATACGAGATGACGGCGAGTCGAGCCACGCGACGAGCCTACCGGTCAATTCCCGATGTAACTACTCAGGATTCGAGGTCTCGTGGGCGCCCCAGACCAGGTACGTCACCCGGGAACTGCGCACTAGGCCGAAATCGCGCGAATCGGTGCTCGCCGCGTCGTTGTCGCCACGCACGTCGAGCATTGCGCCACGGCGCGCCACGCAGCGCTTGAGGAGCCAGCGCGACGAATCGCGGGGGTCGCGCAACACCACGACGTCGCCCGCGCGTACCCGACGCCACTTGCGCGTCACCGTCACGAGTTCACCGGGCACGTACGTGGGCACCATCGAATTCCCCTCGACCTTGATGCGACGCACGAAGATTCGCAACAGCCGGGCCACGCTAGTGAACGCTAGACGACGTATCTGGCTAACCTGACCACAAGAGAAATGGTCACTACGACCCCGTCATCGAAAGGTGAAGCCATGACGCTTCTTTCCCGCATCAGCCATCTGCTGGACTCTTCGGGTCCGGCGCTCGTCGTGTCGGCCCACTGCGACTTGCCCTGCGGCGTGTACGACCCGGCCCAAGCCCGTATCGAGGCCCAGTCCGTGAAGGCCTGCATGGAGAAGTACAACTCCTCCGACGACGGGGACTTCAAAGTACGTGCGACGATGATCAAGGAGGAGCGCAGCGAACTCGTGAAGCACCACCTGTGGGTCCTGTGGACGGACTACTTCAAGCCGGCCCACCTCGAGGCGCACCCTCAGTTGCATGACCTCTTCTGGTCGGCGACCAAGACCGCCGGTGAGGCCAAGAAGACCAATGACGTCACGGTCGGGGACAAGCTCCTCAGCGAGATCGACGCCATCGCCGAGATCTTCTGGGCCACCAAGAAGTAACGTCGCGGTCTGGCCGAGCACGACCCCGGTGGCCACGGCCACCGGGGTCGTGTGTCGTCTGACCGCGTGAGGCCCATCACCCGGCGAACAGAGTCCTTCTTACTTGAATCTTGGAGAACTCTGCTCCTTTCTTCAGGGCGGCCACACGAACTCTTAAGGTGCGGCGCATTAGATGGAGTGAAGGAGGAGAGTTGGTGTGAACCACACGCCCGCCGAGCACCTATGAACATTTACCTGTTGAACATTCCCATCGCCGTCGTCGGAGTCTCCATCGTGCTCGTGCCGCTGGTCCACAAGTTCAAGCACCACGACCACGTGGCGAATGGATCGCGACCATCGCCGTCCACGACGCACGCTCCGAGCGACGATCGCGCCGACGATCTCGACTACGTCCGATAGTTCCGTCCCTCGACGTTCACCGCGAGCGATGGGCGGGCGCGTGGCCGGTCGTGGTGAGGTCAGGTGCCCTAGGCGAGTTCCGGGTGCGACGAGCAGTTGGCCGAGAGCGGCATCGCGACCAAATCGGCCAGTTCGAGGGGCGACCCACAGACCTGGCAGGTGCGATAGGTACCGACGCGCAGTCGCTCCAAGGCGCGGTCCACGTGGTTGAGCGTGATCTCAATCGTGGCGACGGAGTCGTTGTCGAAGTCAGACATTAGACCAACAATACTCGCGTTGTCACCGAGTGCACTCGTGAGCCCCCCCACACCTGACTCATCACCACGTCGTACGACCCGAGGGGTGTCCGGCTTCTCGCGCGCTGGTGCTCGCCAGCCCCTCGGCTCGCCGCCGTCGCGCGAGCGTCATGAAGGATCGCGCTGAACTTCGTGAAAATCACCACATGATCAGGTGATCCGAGGAGACGTCCGGCACGAGTCGTCGTCGCGCCGGCAAATACCGTCTCACATTGGCAACTGGCAATATGGTGGAGATGAAGCACCGCGCGGGTGATTTGTTGCCCGCTCGTGGATTCATCGCCCCGCCGGGCGAATCTCTCACGAAGGGAGCGGGTGATGTTGATCAACAAGATGGGGGTCGAGACCGACGACGAGATCGTCGAACTCAACACTCGGCGCGAGAGCGCGGACCCGCGAAACCGCGAGACGACGACGATGTTGCTCCAGGTCGCCCTGAGCGCGGTGAAGCGCTCAGAATACGAGGGGACCGTGGTCGCGCCCACGGTCCCCGTCGCCACGTTGACGACGACGGGGACGGCCGCGACGCTGTCAGTGAGCACCCCGGCGGACGAGACGCGAACGGACGCCGCCTGAGTCGTTGCCCCGGGGGAACCCCCCGGGGGAACGACCACTGATCGGCCGTCCATCCCCCAGTCGCTGGAGACGGCCGCGACGCCGCGGGCTCAGCGTCCGCGAAGTCGTGCGAAGAGACCCTCTTTGGGGCCCGACGCCGCGGGCGTCGACGCGCAGGTGCACCGCTGGTTCTTGGGCACGCCCGCCAGGGCCTGTTCGATGTGGTTACCACAACCTCGCCAGGTCGCCTTGCCGCACTTCTTGCACGTTGCCTTGCTGCACATTACTGATACCTCTTTCTCTTGTTGTTTTTTCTTCTCTTACCGTGACGAATGATGTTCTCGCGCGAGTTCACGCGACGAGTAGCGGTACTGACGCCGGCGAGCAGTGCCACGTCCGGTAGCCGCCGTCGAGGTTGTGGGCGCGATAGCCGAGTTCGCTGAGCATGCGCACCGCGACGTGACCACGCTGTCCAACCTGGCAATTGACGACGATGTCGGTGTCGTCGAGTTCGTTCAGGCGATCGCGCAGTTCGTCCACGGGGATGTTGATCGCCCCGGGCAACGTGCCGCGCGCGAACTCCTCGCGCGTTCGCACGTCGACGAACTGCGCCCCTCGCGCACGGTACTCCTCCACGTCGCTCCACTGCACCGTGGCGACGAGTCCCGACAGGACGTTCTCCGCGACGTAACCCAGCATGTTCACGGGGTCCTTGGCCGATCCGAAGGGTGGCGCGTACGCCAGTTCTAGGTCGGCGAGTTCCGGGGCGCTGAGGCCCGCCCGTATCGCGGTGGCCAGCACGTCGATCCGCTTGTCGACGCCCTCGGTGCCGATGCCCTGAGCACCGAGTATCTCGCCCGACGATGGATCGACGAGCAACTTAAGGCACATCGACTTCGCGCCGGGGTAGTACCCCGCGTGAGAGGCCGGGTGCGTGTGGATCGCGACGAAGTTGCGCCCTTGGGCGCGCAGACGCTTCTCGTTCCACCCCGTGGTGGCGATGGTGAGGTCGAAGACCTTGACGATGGCGGTACCGATGGTGGCCCGCGGACGCACGGTGCGACCCGCGATGTGGTCGGCGACCACCCGTCCGTGACGATTGGCGAGATTGGCGAGGGGCACGAGCGTGGCCGATCCGTCGAGCGCGTCCGCCTTCTGCGCGGCGTCACCGATCGCGTAGACGTTGGCCACGTTGGTCCGGTTGTATTCGTCCACCGCGATGCCGCCGCGTTCGCCGATGCTCAGTCCGGCCGCCTGGGCCAGTGCGGTGTCGGGTCGCACGCCAATGGCGAGGACCACCAGGTCCGCTGCGGTGAACTCACCCGACGTCAGATGCACGCCGTGACGAGTGACTTCCTGCACCCCGTCACCCAAGCGCACGTCAACGCCGTGTCGACGCAGCTCGTCGGCGACCGAAGTGGCCATCTCGGGGTCGAGGGGGGCCAGTACCTGCGAGGTCGCCTCGACCAAAGTCGTCGCGATACCCCGATGCGTCAGGTTCTCGGCGATCTCGAGTCCGATGAATCCGCCGCCGATCACGACGGCGTGACGCGGCGCTTCTCGCACCGCGCTCACCAGCCGTTCGACGTCTTCGACGGTGCGCAGCGGCATCGCCCGTTCGATGCCGGGAATGGGAGGAACGATGGGCGACGCCCCGGGACTAAGAATCAGGTAGTCGTAGGAGATCTCGTAGTCCTCGCCCTTCACCAGGTTGCGGGCCGTGACGACCTGCGCCGCGGTGTCGATGGCCAAGGCCTCGGTGTCCACGCGCACATCCAGGCGAAAGCGATTGTGCAACGACGCGGGCGTCTGCAGGAGCAACGATTCCTCGTCGCCGATCACGCCGCCGACGTAATACGGCAGACCGCAGTTGGCGTAGGACACGTAACCGCTCTTATCGAGCACGATGATCTGCGCCTCGTTGTCGAGTCGGCGCAACCTCGTCGCGGCCGACATCCCCCCAGCAACCCCACCGATGATGACTACCTTCACGATTTCTCCTTTAGGCCAGGCTCAAGAAGAGCTTCTGGAACTTCTCCGATGCGGGACCGCTGTCGACCTCACTGTCGACGAGACACTCCTTGAGGCTCGTCGAGATCAAGGTGAAGGCCGCGGCGTTGACGGCCTTGGAGACCGCCGCGATCTGTGTCACGATGTCCTCGCAAGAACTTCCCTCGTCGAGCATCCGTACCACCGCGCCTAATTGCCCGTGGGCGCGGCTCAGTCGCTTGCGGATCTCGAGGGACTGCTGCTCGTCTTTCAAGGTGTGCGGCGCTTCATCAGCAGTCATGGTCACTTCCTCCTTGGCAATCTCCCTCACCAGCGAGACCGGTTCGTACGCAGGGCGAGCGATGCGTCGGCACTCCTGCGAACGACGCCACGGTGACGCGCGCAACACGGTTGCGCGATAGCACGAACTTCACGGGACTCATGCTCCTTCGCCCACGCCCTCTCTAGCTCTCGCCCGCCGGTGCCATCACCGGTCACGAGAGACAGTATATACCCCTAGGGGTATATACGCAACCACACGGGCGCGCGGCCCACCACGTGCTTCGCCGCGCAACCTCGTCAGCCCGCCGAGCACGATCCCCCAGGCCGGCGCGCGAGAGGACCCCCCGTCGTCGACATCGGCGCGACGGGGTCTCCGTTGGACTCCGGGTAGAAGTCTCCGGTCGTCGCGTCCTGGTGGTACGCCACCGGTGGCGCGAGGCCGCCGGCGATCTGGGTGATCGCGTCGAGCAGTCTCTGGACATCGTCGGCGCTGGTGTTGATCCCGCAGCTCGCTCGCACCGCCCCCGGCATGGTGCGCCGGTCACCGTGACGAATGTCGTCGCGGAACCGCGCCACCTCGTCGACGTCGAGTCCCAAGAGACGCGTCAAGTAAGGATGGGCGCAAAAGCAGCCGTGTCGAACCCCGATGGCGAACTCCGCCGACAGGCGCGCCGCCACGAGGGCGAACGGCACGTCGCGCACGGTGAACGTCGCCACCGGCAACGTCTCGACGTCGGGTCCCGGACCGAGCACCCGCACACCCGGGATCGACATCAGGCCCTCGCGAAGTTGGCGAGCGAGGCGTCGGTCGTGCTCGATGATGGTCGGCCAGCCGATCTCGGACAAGGTGTCGATCGCCGCGTGCAACGCGACCGCCCCCACGACGTTGGGCGAGCCCGCTTCCTCGCGCTCGGGCGGCGCGGTCCACAGCACTTCATCCAGCGCCACGAAGTCCACCGCGCCACCGCCCGCCAGAAAGGGCTCACCCTGGGAGAACGCACTGCGCGGTCCGATCAGTATCCCGGTCCCGAAGGGCGCGTACATCTTGTGACCGCTCCAGACGACGAAATCGGCGTCCGGGGGCAACGGTCGATGCGGCGCCAACTGTGCGGCGTCGACCACGACCGCAATGTCGCGTTCGTGGGCCGCCGCGATGATCTCGGCCAAAGGCGGCATCCAGCCAGTGATATTGGAAGCGCCGCTCAAGGTGAGGAGACGAGGTCGTGGTAGGGCGTCGAGCGCCTCGATGACGTCGGCCAACGTGTACGTCCCGTCGGTGCCGCATTCGACGTAACGGCACGTCGCCGCGCGTGACCACGGCAGCAGATTCGCGTGGTGCTCGATCACCGTGGTCACGATGACGTCGTCACGGCGTAGATTCAGTCGATACACCAGGTGGTTGATCGCTTCAGTGGTGTTACGACAGATGATGGCGACGTCGTCACGACCGCGGCGCTGGGCGAAGGCCAAGGCCGCCTCGCGGGCCGCTTCGTACTGGGCGGTGGAGAACTGGGATTTGAATCCCGCACCGCGATGCACGCTCGAGTACGACGGCACGAAACCTACCACTCGGTCCATCACTTGGGTCAGGGCCCCAGTGGAGGCGGCGGCGTCGAGGGCGACGTAGACACGTTGCTCCGCGTCCACGCAAGGGACGAGATCGCCGTCGCCGACGAGCGCCACGGGAAGATTCATCTGTCCGCCTCTCTACCTCTTCATTCGTTCAACTCATCTTGCCCGGTGAATCAGCGAGGTGGCACCAGCCAGCGAAAGACTTCGCGGTCCCCCTGTAGCACCAGCCGGCGTCGCAAGACGGGATTGTCCGACGCCTGGCTCACGTGGCAGGCAATGGCGCGACGTTGTCGAGATCGGTCGACGTGGGTGCTCAGATCGATCTCATTGGCCTCTCGTCCGATGAATCCCGCACCGAACTCCTGGTTCAGCGCGGTCGCCACCTCGTCATCCATCGCCCAGGCGAGGACCGCGAGACCACGCTCGCGCGCCGCGGCCAGCGCTGCCTCGGTCGCCCGACAATGATCCGCATGACCGGTGATGCCACCTTCATCGAAGACGAGGAGAAGGTCGGCCGTGGACCGATCGATCATCTGGTCCACGTGGTCGCTCAATTCTCCGAGAGACTCCTCGGAGAGTCGACCATCTCCGTAGTGCAGGAGTTCGACATCCCTCACGCCCAACTCGACCGCCGCGGTCGCGAGCTCCTCGGACCTGACTTGACCGAGATCGCCCACGTCGGCGCCCAAAGTCGACGCCTCTCCGTGGGTGAAACAGAGCACGGTGGTGGATGCCCCCGACTCACCAAAGGTGGATATCGCCGCTCCCAACCCGAAGCTCTCATCATCGGGATGGGCGCACACCACGAGCACCGAACGAGCCTCCGGCAGTGTCTCGCGACTCAATGTCGCAGTTTCATTCGTCATCTCACTCCCCATCATCCGTGGGTCATATACCCCATAGGGTATATAGTAGCGCTCCTCTGACAACTCGTACTCGTGACGACGAATCGCGTCGACCCCTCGGGCGAGTGGCGCTGGTGAGTCATTGAGCCGGCTAGGGGCGCTCGCCCCCGTGTCCGGGGAGACGACGTCGTCGCGCCGACGCCTCAGCGTGGCGTTCACGATACGAGACGACGCGACGGCGGTCGTGACCAAACATTGCCAACATCTCGGTCGCAGCGGCGAAGCGGTTTGCCGGGAGGCATCTTCGCCACTGCGCAGACAACAATGTTTGGCCACGACCGCCGTCGCACGATCGAGTGGCTACGCGGGGCGAGCGGCACTGAAGGGCGTCGCATCACCACACGCGAGAGTCAATTGCCGAAGAACCGGGTCAGTGACTCCTCCGTGGCGTACGCACTCGCCGACTCCTGGTGGCACGTGCACCGCTCCTGCGCCGGCACTCCGGCGAGCGCCTGCTCGATGTGGTTACCGCAACCGTTCCACGTCGGTTTGCCGCACGACCCACACGTGACCTGATAACACATTTCTCTACCTCTCTCCTGGTCATGAACGTTTATTTAGAACGCCTCGCGAAACCTCACTCCGCACACCCGCACCGCTGGCGCGCGAACCTCGCGAGACCCCCAGTTCGTCCCAGTCCCACGAGTGAGATTGCGACTCCCTGGTACCTAGTATATACCCCTAGGGGTATATACGCAACATCGCCCGAGCCCATCGGTTCATCGCGGTCCCACGGAATTTACGACGCCAGATTCCCCGGCGATGGACTGATCGCCCGTCATCGGTGTCGAAGGGGGCCGCGAGTTGCGCGAAGCCCCGCTCGCCACGTCGTCCATCGTGGCCACGACCAGCGGGAGGTTCGTTGACCTTCGCGAGAGCGTCCCCGTCTCGGCGGAGGTATCGCGCGAGCGATGGTGACTCGTTCGACGCTCAATCGGCGGCGGAGCGACCGAAACCCAGGCGGGACGGTGTCGAGCGGGTCAACACCAGCAAGATCGCTAGCGCGACGAGGTGAACCCCCGTGCACCAGAGGCAGATGTGGCCGATGATGATGACTTCGGCCGCGACGAGCCACAGAACGAAGACGACGCCGACGACCGCGAGACCAGTGCGAGACAGCGCCACACTTCTGACATCGCTCGACCACAGTGGAGGTGCCGTGAGGACGCTCATGGCGATGAAGTATCCCAGTCCGATCAGCACGACCGGAATTCCGAAGAGGCGTGATTGGGGTGAGGTGGTGACCGCCGTGCAACTCAGCTCGCCCCCGCCGGCGCAGGCGAGTATGGCCGCTTCGGTGAAGTGGGCAATCGTCATATACGTCGACAGCCCCACGCCGATCACGCTCAAGACGAAGGCGGTCAGCCCCAGGCCACTATCGGACGTGGCGGGACGTTCGCGCGGACTCTCGCTCGCGGCACGGTGAACCATGCCGTGATCGTCCACCGCCCGAGCTGACGCGCCCGCCTCTTCGATGCTCACAGCCTCGACCTTTCGTCGTGGTACCAGCGCATCAATGGTGCGCTCTCGTCACCATCTTCATCATCCGGAAGTTGAACGCGACGAATCGCGTCACTTGATAGCCGAGGCTCTTGCGGCGTCGAAGCGTCCCCTTCGTCGGCAGAGGCGCCTCGGCGATATTGCGGTCCACTTCACTCATCGGTTCCATTGATCCGCTCTCCTGTCTTCGTATCGATCTTGATCACTCGGGAATGAGGAACCAACCAAAGCGAGCCTTGGCCTTGTAGATGAACAAGTAGTGCAAAAGTAGCTTCGTCCAGTGCCCACTCAGACCAATCTCCCCGGACGTCTGCGTGAGATCACGCCCCGTGCCGGGGAAGCGTCGCCGATCCGGAATGATCGGAAACATGGTGATCGCGGCGGCGCTACCCCGGCGAAGGCCAGTGCCCGCGGAAGCGATGCACGCGGCACCCATGTCGGCCATCGACGCGGTGCGCAACTTGGCCTCGCCGCCTCGATGGATTCGGTCCACGATGGAGAGCGCGACGGTGCGGCCCATGACCCCTGAGGGCATCCCCGTGCGCGGCGGCGCCGGCGAGATGACGGTGCCGTTGGGACTCTTTCTAGGCTCGGAGATGGCGTGGGGCGGAGCAAAGGCAATACCCACACCGAAAACGTTGTCGTAACGAGGACACTGATACGTCTTGGGCCAGTCCTCGGGAGCCCATTCCTCGTAGGGCTTGGTCGCGTAATCGGCGTCCACTCGCAAGAATCCATTGGGCGCGAAGAGCGCGTCGGTGATGTCGTCACCATTCTTGGCGTAGGCCTTCATCTCAACGCCACGGAATGGTGGTAGCAGCATGGCGAAGTCGAAGTCGAGCGTATGGTGTGCCCCATCCAGGTCCTCGTAGTGGATGACCCCCGGGTCCACCTTCTCGACGTGCGCGCGTAGGATTGCGCGCACGCCGCGCTCACGGAAGAGGGACTCGGTCCACAACTTGGAACTCGTTTCGAAGCCGTTCTGCGCGAAGATCATGCCCCCCACGCCGAGGTCGCCGAGGTCGTACTCGTTCGAGAGGTATACGACGTCGGCCAGTTCACGCACACCGCGCTCCCTCAGCTCGTGTTCCACGTTGAAGGTATATTCGAAGGCCGCCCCTTCGCAGGTGCAGGTTCCGTGTCCCACGCCGATCACGAGGGTCTTCCTCTCCCCCGCCTTCAGCGCCTCGATGATCTTCTCGAGGGCGGCGGAGGACTGTTCGGCGTGGTTCGCGGTGCACACCGACCACGAATTGCCTTCCGGGCCGAGGCCCGGGGTGGCGGCGAAGTTCAACTTCGGTCCGGTCGCCACTATCAGATAGTCGTAGGCCAGACGCTCCTCCTCGCTGACCCTCGTCGGATCGGTGTAGACGATGTCGACGAAGCCCTGCGACTCGTTGATATCTCCCTCGGGGTGGATCGCCACCGCCTTGGCCTGACGAAACACGATGTGCTTGCGCTGGTAGATGGGGGCCAGGGGAAAGGTCACCTGGCTCTTGGCCATCTTGCCCACCCCGACCCAGATGTTCGAGGGGATCCAGTTCCAATTGGAATTGGGTGACACCACGACAATCTCGTGCTTGTTCTTCAACTGGCGCTGCAGATGAAGCGCCGCGGTGTGCCCCGAGATGCCAGCGCCCAGAATTACGATACGAGCCATGATGACCCTCCCTCGTTGAGTGATCCGCCCAAGCGCTGGTCACGAAGTCCACGGCACCGAATGATCTCAGTTCTGCGGTAGAAGTGGGCGTCGCTGCTCTTTGTGGTGAGTAAGTCAAAACTCATACGTGCCTCGATTTCACCGGGCGATCACACCACGTCGCGAGACGTTGGTCGCTGGGTACAGTATATACCCATAGGGGTATCTGCACAAATTCCATCCCACCGACGGGCTGGTTCTGGGCGATACTGAAACAATCGGTTTTTGCCCCAGGAGGAACGAATGGCTCAGGAGATGGCACCTCACGTGCTCAGCGACCAGGCGCAGTTGGTGGCGATCACGAAGCGGGTCAAGCGCGCCCACGGTCAGATGGGTGCGGTCGTTCGGATGCTCGAGGAGGGTCGCAGCTGCGAGGACGTGGTGACGCAGATGGCAGCGGTCGCGAAGGCGATCAACACCGCCGCGTTCACCCTCATCTCCGCCAGTCTGAAGGAGTGTCTCGTCGATCCTCAAGGAGATACTGACGAGATCGTGGTGCGCCTCCAGAAACTCTTCCTGGCTCTCGCCTGATCGAGGGTCGCTTGGCGGCCCCGCTTTCACCCACTTCTGTACTACTTTGGCCGCACCTTCGCGCCCCCGGACACTACATTGTGACGGTGCCCGTGCAGCCGTCTTCCACCTCACCGTCGGACCTGCACAAACGTGGGGTTCGTCTCGAGGTGGCGACCCTCGCGTGGAACGTGATCGGCGTCGTCATCCTGGCGTACGCGGCGCTGGCCGCGCGATCGATCGCCCTAGCGGGCTTCGGTTTGGACAGCGTGATCGAAATCGGTGCGTCGACGGTCGTCCTTTGGGAACTCGCCGATGCCGCCCGTTCCCGCCAGCAGCGCGCCATGTACCTGATCGGGCTGGCCTTCGTCTTTCTCGCCGTCTACCTGGCCGCACAGAGCACCATCGTGCTCGTCATCGGGTTCCGCCCTCACCACAGCGCTGTCGGCATCACGTGGACCGCAGTGACCGCGGTCGTCATGCTCGCGCTCGCCACTGGCAAATCGAGGATCGGCACTCGTCTGGGCAATCCGGTTCTCATCACCGAAGGGCGCGTGACGCGGATCGACGCGATATTGGCCCTTGCCGTCCTTACGGGACTGGTTCTCAACGCGGTCGCGGGTTGGTGGTGGGCCGATCCCGCCACGGGCTACGTGATCGTGTTCTACGCCATCAAAGAGGCTCGAGGTAGTCTCCGCCATTGAAGCGACGACGTCAAGGGCCGCCGGGGCCGACAGGCGCCTGTCAGCCCGATGGCCATCGTGCGGAGGTCGAGATGTGACGTCGATCGCTTAGCGCAGTGAACTGATTGCGGTCGATGAGAATCCCAAACGGATCAGGTACTTCGACACGCGAGTGTCGATTCATGACTTACGCCTCTCACGGTCGGCCGACCGATGACGCCATCGTTCGAGGGAAAGGCCGCGCCCCAACCACTGATGAGGTGTCGGCACGACGGCGCCCGTCAACACGCTCAACCGGCTCGGCGTGCCCGCCGCCATCGCGTGACGCACGAGACCGGTCGATGTGTTGACGTCACGGCGACGCACCGGGGCGCGAGAGGTCCGCCCCTTCGCGGGCCCACCAACGGTGTGCCATTCGCCCCTTCCGTCGCGGGCCCCGAGTTGAGACAATGAGACCGTTAGCACCGTTTTTGGGGCACTGGGGCAAGTTGGCGCGGAGGGGTATCGTGCGGACCCTTGAGAGTGTGAGGTTTGAAGTAGGTGACTGCCGTTTGACAGGGCCGCATCTGGGCAATGGCGTTGATCAGCGAGCTACGCGATGAACTTCGTCGTGGACGTTCAGAATCTCGAGAAGCGCTTTGGCCATCTGACCGCCGTTGACGACGTGAGTTTCCACGTGAGCGAAGGCGAAATTTTCGGCCTCCTTGGCGAGAACGGTGCGGGCAAGACGACGACGATCGAGATGCTCGAGGGGTTTCAACGCCCAGACCGGGGCACAGTCATGGTCCTGGGTGAGGCGCCCCAACATGCCCGACGAGAGTGGCGCGACCAAATTGGCGTCGTCCTGCAGGAATCAGACTTCGATCCCCTGCATTCGGTGAGGGAGACTCTCTCGCTCTTCGCCAGTTTCTTCTCTCATCCACGTAGCGTCGATGAGACCCTCGCCCTCGTCGGTCTGACCGACAAGGCGAACGAGAGGGTCGGCCGACTATCAGGCGGACAGAAACGGCGTATCGACGTCGCGCTGGGTATCGTGGGCCGACCACGGCTGCTCTTCCTCGACGAGCCGACGACCGGCTTTGATCCGGTGGCACGTCGCGAGTTCTGGCGGGTCATCGAGGACCTACGCGAGTCGGGCACCTCGATCATCTTGACCACGCACTATATGGAGGAGGCGGAGCAACTCTGTGATCGTCTCGCCATCATGGCGAAGGGGCAAATCGTGGCCGAGGGAACGTCCTCCGCGCTGATCAGCGCGTTCGGGGCGACCACGATCAGATTCGAACTGCCCGAGGACAGTGACCTGATGACCGTGTGCGACGTCGCCGGTGTCAGCTTCGCGTACCGCGACAACGTGGTCAGCGCCATCGTGGGGGATGACCTAGAGACGGTATTGCTGCGCCTTCTGAACTGGACGCACACGACGGGAACGGCCCTTCACGGTCTCGAGGTCCTTCGACCTACACTCAATGACGTCTTCCTCGGCGCCACGAAGGACGAACCATGAGATTCGTGCGTCTCAGCATCGCCCAGGCGATCTACAACCTCAAGGCGTACTTGCGCAGCGCACGCACCGTGGCTCTGGGCATCATCATGCCGGTGGGATTGCTCGTCATCCTGAGCTGGGTATTCGCCCACCAAGGAACGATTGCCGCTGCGGCCGGCTACCCCATCAGCGCGATCGCTTTCTACGCCGGAGGTCTTACGGCCTACGGGTTGATGTTAGGAACATTCACCGGCGTCATGGTCGCCGTCGTCAGCGCACGCGAGGCGGGGTGGCTCAAGCGATTCCGCGTCTCGCCATTGCCCCCCGGCTCCTATCTCACAGGACAGATCATCTTCAACGTCATCATCTCCCTCGGTCTCGTGATCGTCATGATGGCGATTTCCGCGCTGGTCTACGGCCTGCACATTCGCCTGATCGCGATGGCGGCGATGTTCTGCTACACGCTGCTGGGGGTCTTCTCGTTCACCGCCATCGCCCTTGCCATCTCACGATTGGTCACCACCGCTGAATTGGGCTCCTCGGTCGGGCCATTCGTGACAATCACACTGAGTTTCACCAGCGGGGTGTTCCTCCCCCCGGATCTGATGCCTCACTGGCTCGTCGACGTCTCGAACTACCTGCCGCTCGAGCCACTCGCACAGTCGATGCAAACAGCCCTCTCCGCTACCTCGGGCACCGGCTTCATCTTGCGCGCGTTCGTCGCGCTTGGGATCTGGGGGACGGCGGCATTCGTCGTAGCACGATGGACTTTCACTTGGCAGCCGTTGAGGAGATGATGTCGCCACCCGAGCACGCTATTGAGACGCGGAACGAGAGTCGAGGTTGAACACCGTCGGTCGCGTCTCGTTGTGACACCGTCGACATACGTTTTCGCTACGTTCGAATGCCGGCCGCAATCAACTCCATTCAGGGATTTCGAGACTGCCGGTGGCACGAGTCGCAGTCGCGTAGTGGAGTCAAGGCATCGAAGGATTCGAGACACGCTAGTCCAAATTCGCTACTCAGACGTGCGCTCCTGGTTGAAATGCGGGCGCCTCTGTCCACCCCCCTGAACTCGCCGTCTGAATTCACGACGCATTCTAGTGGTCTGTCTCTGAATTAACTAAGGCCAATTTCGTTCGGCCCCGCTTGACC
>JABBOA010000121.1 GCA_019352075.1 Acidobacteriota bacterium
ACAGCGTGTGCACGCCGAGGGCGGACCCCAGTTCGCCCGGTGCCACGACGTCGGTCCAGCCCAGGGTCGTCATCCAGGTGGGGACGAGGAGCAGGAGCCACATCGCGCCCGACCAGACGCGTCGTCCATAGACATTCGTACGTTGTACGAGCCACGCGATGACCGTGGCGACACTCACCGCGAAGACCCCCACCAGGGTCGAGACCCACAGCGAGTCGACGATGCCGCGACCGGTGTAGCCCTGCAGCGCAGCGGCGACGTTGGACAACGTGAAGTAGGACGAACCCTGATGGAAGAGGCGCGGACTCACCGCCACCGCGATGAAGGTCATCACCGGGACGATGATCAACAACAACAGGACCATCCACACCACGAGGCCCGACCAGCGGACGCGAGCGAGTCGCCAACGGGAGTTCGTAGTGAGGGTGGGGGTGGTCACGCGGTGATCCTTGCAGCGGCGCCACGGCTACTGAGGTAGCCGCGGCGCCGCTGGGTAGAGGGGAATCAGTTGATGATGTTCTTGACGAACCAGCTGTTGATCTGGTTCTCCAGGGGGCCCCACACGTAGGGGTTGATGGCGAAGGCGTGCGTCGTGTTGAAGTTGGGCACGAACTTCTCAGGCGCGACGCCCTTGATGACGGGCCAGAACAGGCCGTCACCGTAGGGGTCGCCGTGCTGCATGGCGATTTGACCCTTGGCGGAGTCGACGTAGGCCACGAACTTCTTTGCGTCCTTCTGCAGGGCCGGCGACAACTTGGCGTCCACCGCGAGGTTGCTCGTGAGCGCGATCGAGTAGTCCAGGTACTTCACCTTGCCGGTCGGCCAGAGGGGCTTGGGCTGCGCGTTGATGTCACCGTAACAAGCCGACGACTGGATGATCGCCATGTCGAGCGTGGCCGGATTGGTCTCCATCGCGCCCAGGGTCGGGCCGTTGGTGGGGTGCACCTGCAGTCCGTTCTTCTTCAGCGCCAGGAAGTACGCCTCACCCTTCTTGACCGCCGCGTTGACCTGGACCTTGGTCGGGTGCATCTTGGCGGTGATGCCGCCCAGGTGCGCCATGATGCCCGCGATCATCGGGTAGGTGGGTCCCGACTGCGTCGGGTCATTCATGCCCAGCACACCCTTGGGGAGCTTGGTCAACCCGGCGAACGTCGTGGGCAGCGTGACGCCCTTGCTCGCGATGGAGTCGTAGCAGAGCGATCCCATCACGGTGAGTCCCGTGGGGGCGAAGGACCTGTCGACGGGAAGGTTCGTGAGACCGGCGCTGTTGTACGCGGTCGACTTGGCCACAATGTTGTGCAACAAGTAGCCCTGCGTATCGAGGGCGGCGAACGGGGCGGCGCCGTCGGCCCAGAACAGGCCCCACTTGGGACTGCCCGCAGCCATCTCGGCCTGGATCTTGGTGAAGAGGGGTCCGGTCGAGTCGTCGTCGACGACGATCTTGAATCCGGGATTGGTCGCGTTGAACGCTGCCGCGACCTTGTCACCGTAACCCTGCGCGTTATAGAGCAAGAGGGTCGGGATGGACGCGTGCGACGTGGCGGCGCTGACGCTCATGGCGGACAAGGACGATACCGCCACCGTGGACCCGAGGGCCACGGCGAGGATGCGGGCCGATCGGGTCCGCTTGGTCATTTTGGTGAGGAAGTTCATGACGTCATCTAAACCCATCGATCGGCCACACGACATTGAACTAAATGAATTCAGCGCGATGATTACGCGACCGATGGAAGAAAAGAATGCGACGCGTGAGCGAAGGGTGACGTGAGGGTGTCCGACAGTCGCGCAATGGACACGCGACGTTCAGCGAACGCGGTCACGCGACGCCGGGAGCGGCACGGTCGCGAGAACTCACGCTCGCCGTAGCGCGAGCGGCCAGCGCCCGGGGCGCTCGGGTTCCAGCAACATGTCGGTGTACTCACGTGGCAGGTGCTCCTGACGCCAGACGAGGAGTTCCTGGGCGGCGGCGAGAATACGCGACTCGTCGCGACACGGTGTGCGCCACGTCGGATCGGCGTCGAGGTCGAAACACAGGAACGAGCCATCACCGAATTGCACGTAGCTGACGGCGTCACCCACCGCCACCGCCAGGTTCTTTCGCGAGAGCGAGCGATCGAAGGGCCAGGGTTCCTGGTGCGAGGCGATGAAGAAGGTCCGATAGTCCCATTCGTAGTGGGCCGCAGCTCGCCACGCGACCTCGCGGTCCTCCATGAGCGGCGTCAAGTCGCGACCGTCGAACTGCGCGGGAACCTCGAGACCGAGGGCGACGGCCAAGGTCGGAGCGATGTCGACGTTCTCCGTGAAGCGGGTGACGACGCGCCCCGCGTTCGCCTTGCGCGGGTCGCGCCAGATCCCCAGGATGTTGTAGCTCTGGGGGAAGTAGCCGAGCTTCTCGATCAGTCCGTGGTCACCGAGTTGGTCACCGTGGTCCGAGGTCACCACGATCAGGGTGTCGTCATACTCCCCGCGCTCGCGCAGTCGCTCGATGATCCGACCCAGGTGGGAATCGACCTCGGTGATCATCCCGTAGTACTGACTGCGCAGGTGGCGCATTGCGGCCTCCTCGTGGGGCGCCGCGCTGGCGCCGACACCGAGGGCGATCTCGTGGAGGGGGTGACGTTCGTCGCGCGCTACGGGGGCGATCGGCATCGTCACGTCCGCCGGGTCGTAGAGTCGCGAGTATTCCCCCGCCGCGACGTAGGGGGGATGGGGACGCAGGTAGCTCAGGTGCGCGAACCAACCGGCCTCCTGGACGTCCAGCCAGTCGAGGAATTTTCCGGTCAAGAAGCCGGTCAACGAATGCTCGGCGGGTCGATCGGCTTCACCGCGCAGGGCCGCGGACCAGCCGAAGGGCACGTCGTAACCCAGGTCGCGCAGGTACTCGACCCAGGTCGCCTGGCTCTCGGGAAGGTAGTGACCAATGGCGAATCCTGGCAGGATCCCGTCGTAGCTGTCGAGTCGCGGATCATCGAAACCTTCCGCTTGGGCGGGATCGAGCCCCTGATCGGTGTAGCCAAAGAGGGTCGGGACGTAGCCAGCTCGTCGAGCCAGGCGCGCGACGTTGTCGAATCGGTCGGCCAGTGGTGAGCCGTTGGCGACCACGCGGTTGTTCATCTGATAGGTGCCCGTGTAGAGCGCCGCCCGTCCGGGGGCGCACGGCGCGGCTTGGGAGTAGTGCCGCGCGAGGCGCACACCCTGGGCGGCGAGGGCGTCGAGCGTCGGAGTCCTCACCAGCGAATGGCCACTGGCGCCGTAGGAGTCGGACCGGAATTGATCGAGAGTGATGAAGAGGACGTTCACAATCAGCCAACCTAGACGCGACCGCAGCGGAACGATCGCCACCGCCGCTCACTCGCGGCTCTTTGGGGGGGCCCGCCGGCACCCCGGTCACTAGCCTTGGAGGGTGCAGCAGTCCTCCAGCCCGGTGACCGGTGTCATCATGCTCGTCGCCCTCGTGGCGATTTCGCTCTTGGTGCGGCGGGGCCGGCTGCAGTCGCGTCACAGCGCACTCGCCCCTCGCGAGAGGATCCGCCCCCTGGCCATCACCTTGCTCGACCCCGTGATCAGCGTGGCCATCATCGGCCCCTTCGTCGTGCACTTCGCGCGTACTTCGCCGGTCCACCTCGCCGCGGCGCTCCTCGGAGGTGCCGGGGGCGTGGTGATCGGTTACTGGCGTGCTCGCGTCATGTTCGTGCGTTCGCTGCGCTCCACGCGCTCGGTCGTGCTCCGACGAAGTGGGATCGAGTACGGTCTCGTGGCGCTCCTCATCGTCCTTCGCTCGCTCGAAGGCTCCATTGACCGGTCGCACTCGGTCCTCGCACTCAGCGCCCTCACGGGATTGGCGACCCTGGCTCTCGTGGAGGCCCTCGCCCGATCGGCCTTCATCGTCGAGCGCTACCGCCGGAGCCCGCTCGACTCCGTCGGTTAGGGCTTGGACCCCTCGAACCCCACCCACCGGTAATCATCTCGTTTAGTGATGATAAATATCGTTACTATTTAGAAAATAGATGACACGCGGCCAGAATATGACGGCAAGGTGGTGACATGAGAACACGCCACCTATCCAAATTGCACGCCATCCTGGTCGAGGATGAAGTTGACCACATCGAGCAAATCGCGCGCGAAATGATGGTTGAGGGCCTGTCGGGGGTACCCGACGAGGACACCTGGCTCCTCAATTCACGGATCGACCATCGTCACTTCGAGCGCTACGACCGCCTCCGCCACCTCGGCTTCGCCAGTTAGCGCACGACCGACGACGGCGAACGTCGCGCGGTCGCCTCAGTGCGCGCGCGCCACCCGCTCGACGGCGTCCGCCACGGCCTTGGACACCTTCGTGTTGAACACCGTGGGGATGATGTAATCCACCGACAGTTCGGAGTCCTGCACGATGTCCGCGATCGCGTGTGCCGCGGCGAGTTCCACTTCTTCAGTGACCCGCGACGCCCCCGCGTCGAGGAGCCCACGGAAGATCCCGGGGAACGCCAAGACGTTGTTGATCTGGTTCGGTTCGTCGCTGCGACCCGTGGCCACGATGGTCGCGTGACGTCGAGCGAGGGCCGGGTCGATCTCCGGGGCGGGATTGGCGAGGGCGAACACGATGGCGTCGGGCGCCATCGCCGCGATCTGGTCCTCGGTCACGAGGTTCGGGCCCGAGACGCCGATGAAGACGTCAGCGCCCTTGAGGGCGTCACCGATGTCGCCACGCAACTTGTCCTTGTTGGTGCGCTGCGCGAGCCAACGACGATCAGCATCGAGATGGGCGTCGTTCTCGTCGAGAATCCCGCGACTGTTGACGCCCACGATGTCACCCACCCCCTCGGCCATGAGGAGTTTGGCGATGGCGACACCCGCGGCGCCGACACCCATCAGGGCGACGCGCACGTCGCCGATGTCCTTCTTCACGAGCCGCAGCGAGTTCACCAGTGCCGCGAAGACGACGATGGCGGTCCCGTGCTGGTCATCGTGGAAGACGGGGATGTCGAGCAGGTCGCGCAGACGTGCCTCGATCTCGAAGCAACGGGGAGCCGAGATGTCCTCGAGGTTAATGCCCCCGTACACGGGTGCGAGGCACTGGACGATCCGTACGATCTCGTCCACGTCCTGAGTGTCCAGGCAGACCGGCCACGCGTCGACGTTCGCGAACTGCTTGAAAAGCAACGCCTTGCCCTCCATCACGGGTAACGCCGCGGCGGGACCGATGTTGCCGAGGCCGAGAACTGCGGAGCCGTCGGTGACCACCGCCACCGTATTGCGCTTGATGGTCAAGTTGCGCACCTTGGACGGGTCGTCCGCGATGGCCTGGGAGATCCGCGCGACGCCTGGGGTGTAGGCCATCGAGAGATCGTCACGACTCTTGAGCGTCACCTTGGGAGCGATGCCGATGGTGCCGCCGAGGTGCATGAGGAACGTGCGGTCACTCATGACCCGAACGTGTGCCCCCGCCACGGCGTTGACGGCGGCTTCGAGTTGTAGCGCGTGATCGTCGTCGGAGGCGTTGCAGGTGAGGTCGACAATCATCTGTCCACCGATGGGGTCCGCCACGTCGAGGGCGGTGACCAGGCCACCGATGTCGCTCACCGCGCGTGAAATGGCGGCGATGGCCGAACCATTCTCAAGGGCCACGCGCATGGTGACGGAATATGAAGCACTGGGATGACTCACAACCAACCTCTTCTCA
>JABBOA010000010.1:0-18330 GCA_019352075.1 Acidobacteriota bacterium
GCAGGTGGTGCGCGAACGCCTCCTGCGCCTCAATGACGCGACGACGGGACACCGATTGCTGCGCGGCGCGGTGGACGTCGCGTCGACGCGCGTGCGCGCACTGCCCACCGACGCCGAGTTGGTGGCCCTCGGCGAGGCGTTCGACGACGTGGTGGAGCTCGCGCTGTCCAATTCGGTGGTGGTGGACCGATTCGAGGGCACCGCGGTCCTGACGGGCGTCGACGCGGCGGCGATCGGCACCTTGGGGGTGGTGGCGCGAGCTTCGGGCCTCGCGGTCGACGCGCGCGTAGCGCACCCCTTCGCCGACGCGCCCTTCTCGCCGGTGCGTCACGACGCGGGTGACGTCATGGCGCGCTTTCGTCAGCGCGTCGACGAGTTCCGCGCCTCGCTCGAGATGGTGCGACACCTGGCCGGCTCGGTCACCCGCCTCGACGCCGGCGCCGATCGTCGCGGTGCACCCATGTCGTCGGGCGTGGGCATCGTCGAGGGGTGGCGCGGGACCGTCGTGCACCGCGTCGAACTCGACGAGAACGGGCGCGTCGCGCGCGCGCGCACCCTCGATCCCTCCTTCTTCAACTGGCCAGCCTTGGCCATCGCCCTCACCGACACCATCGTCCCCGATTTCCCCCTGGCCAACAAGAGTTTCAACCTCTCCTACGCGGGCAATGACCTCTAGGGCGCCCCTGGCCCGCGCGAGCGACCATGTGGCGACGACGTGAGGAGCGAGCCCTCACGTCGCGCGTGAGGGGGACCCCTCGCGCGTGAGGGCCGACCCGGCGGTGTGCGAGCGCGGCGTGCGACCCGGCGTCGCCTCGTCGCTCGCCACGAAGATCGAGACACCGGTGCGTTCGCGCTTGGCGCGATACATGGCGACGTCGGCGCGACGCAGCAGTTCGAAGGGGTCCGCCGCCGGGTCGACCGCGACGCCGAGGCTGGCGCTCAGGCGGATGTGGTGGCCCTGGAGGGCGAACTCCTCGTCGGTGGTGGCGAGGAGTTCGCGCGCCAGTGACACCAGATCGTTCGCGGCGCCCACCCGCACGACGGCGAACTCGTCGCCGCCCAGGCGCGCCAGGGTGCCGCGATCAGCGAGACGGCGGACGAATCGCTGTGAGATGACGCGCAGCAACTCGTCACCCGCGGCGTGGCCGATCTCGTCATTGACCTCCTTGAATCCGTCGAGGTCGATGAGGATGACGCCAACGCCGAACGGAGCGCCCGTGCCACGCAGTTGTTCGATGAGTTCGAAGAGCTTGCGCCGGTTCGCGAGTCCGGTGAGCGCGTCGGTGCGCGCGTCGTGCGAGGACGAGAGCACGAGTCGACGCTCCTCGCGCAGGGCGAGCCACATGCGCACCATCATCAGCGCCAGCGCCGCCAGGGCCAGTGCACCGACTTCGGGCGGTCGGCGCCACGCCCAACTGGCCGCGATGACGCCGAGGGCGATGACGCCCGCGACCACCGGTACTGCGGCCACGCTTAACGATGCCTCCTCGCGACGACCGTGACGCGGGCGACGCTGGTCGTGCAGGGACGCCGCCAGTCCGATCAGCCAGGTGCCCACGACGAAGCTCATGTTGGTGAGCGAGACCGCGTGCACGGTGTGGGTCGCGATCTCGCTGACGTGCAACACGTCACCCAGGATGAACCACACGACACCGCCTATGAGCAGTCCCGATGACCAGGTCGGTCGGTAGTGAAACCCGGCCAAGGCGGTGACCAGGAGCATGAGCATGACCAGGTCCAACATGGGGTACGCCATGTCGACCACGACGAGGCCGATGCCGCCTCCGCGTGCGGTGAGGGGCACGTACCAGATGAACGCGACCAGTGACGCGACCGCCGCCGTGGCGATGAGTCCGTCCAGGCGCAGACTCGCGCGTACCCGGTCACCGCTCGCGCGGGTGAGCAGGATGACGGCGAGGACGAAGGAGAGGTACGCGGCGAGGTAGAACACGTCGCTGACGCCGGGGTCGGGGATCGGGTGACGGCGGGCGTCGTGGGCGGCGTACACCACGTCGGCGACGCCGTTCAACACGACACCGGCGGCCATCACGAGCCAGGGTCGACGCACCTCGGGCGAGCGCCGCGCGGTGATGAGCATCGCGAGCGCCGGTAGGGTGACGGCCACCAGGTAGAGCGCGCCGTCCAGGGAGACGTGGTAGCGACGGTGCGGATAGAGGACGAAGTTGGTGACGAGCGTGGTGAGGACGCACGCCGCGATAACCGACTGTACGAGGGCGTCGCGCGCGAGCAGCGACCACGGCCCGCGTCGGTACCACCGGCGCGTCGATGGCGCCGGCGTGGATGTTACGACGACGTCGCGAGTGGGCCGAGGCGAGAACGGTGTCAAGGTGTTCAGGCCACCCGGTGGGGGACGTGGCGATGGGGGAGCGGGGGTGTTGTCGCCATGCCACCATGGTGGGCCAAGGACCTCAACGCGCCCGCACGAGCACCACAAACCCGCCACAACGCGAGGACCGACACCGCGCCACGCGACCTCGACGAGTCCGCCCCGTCGGGTGGGCTAGGGGTGCGAGGGGTGCGAGGGGGTCGCGCGCGTCACCCGTCGTTCGGCGATGTCCTCGAGGGAAAGCTGCGAGGGCTCGGGGAGCGCGAAGGTCACGAGCGCGCCGAGCAGGGCCGAGACGCCCGCGACGGCCAACATGCCGCGAAGCCCGACACCCTTTTGGAGCTGGGGGACCAAGAAGACGCCCGCGAACGCTCCGAGCTTGCCCACGCCCGCCGCGATGCCGTGTCCGGTGGTGCGCATCTCCACCGGGAAGACCTCCGAGGGGAGGACGAAGGTCGTGGTGTTCGGACCGAATTCGGTGAAGAGATAACTGACGCCGAAGATGGCGATGAAGGGTCCCACCATCGTCGTGAACGCCGGCACGGCGGCGAGGACGAGGAAACACGTCGCCATGACGCCAAAGCCGATGACCTGGAGTCGACGGTGCCCGATGCGGTCCATGCGCCATACCGCCAGGGCGTAGCCCGGGACGGCGAACACCACGAACATCGTCAACGTGAGGAACAATTTCATCTCCAGACTGGCGTTGGGCGAGACCTCCTTCAAGATGCTCGGCAACGACAGGGTGTTGCCGTAGTACGCGTAGTCGAAGAGGAACCATCCACCCGCGGTCCCCAGGATCATCATGAGCATCTGACGGTTACGCAGGAACTGCGAGAGGCTCATGCGCGACTTGGTCGTCGGGGCCGCGCCGGTCGCCTGGATGACGCCGTTTGTGAAGGCGCGCAATTGCGCCGCCGCCGCGGCGCTCTGGCCCTTCACGCTGGCCTGGAAGCGCGGTGACTCGGGCATCTTGGCGCGCAGGTAGATCACCGCGGCCGCGGGCACGGCGCCCAAACCGAGCAGGAGGCGCCAGGTGAGTGTGGCGTTGACCCCCGAGGACAGGAGGAGCAACCCGACCAGGGGGCCCACCACCAATCCGACCGCCTGCATCGAGAAGACCAGTCCCACCAGGCGGCCACGGTTGCGACGATTGGCGTATTCGCTCATCAACACCGCCGAGACCGGGTAGTCGCCGCCGATGCCCAGTCCGAGCACGAAGCGCGCGATGACGAGGAGCAGGAAGTTAGGGGCGACCGCCGATGCGACCGCACCGACGATCATGATGGCCGCCACGACGGTGTACACGGTCTTGCGACCGACGACGTCGGCGATGCGACCGAAGATGAAGGCGCCCAGGAAGGCGCCGAGGATGGCCGAACCGGTCACCCAACTGGTCTGCGTGGTCGAGAGGTGCCACTGCGTCGCGACAATGGTCGCCACCGTGGAGATCACGAACAAGTCGTAGGCGTCGGTGAAGAAGCCCATCCCCGAGATGAAGACGGCCCGGTGGTGGAATCGACTCGTGGGTGCATCGTCGAGGAGTGAGTGGACCGTCGCGCCCACCGTCGGGGGTGCGAGCGACGAAGCGTCCTCGTCGCCAGCGGCGATGGTCTCGGAGGAGGCGGTGGCGTCGTTCACGGGGCCCTGCTTTCTTTCGTCATACGCAACTGCTATCAGGTTCGCAGTCACGCGTAACCACCCGGTAATTCTCACGTGAACGTGAAGTGAACACTGCGCGAATTCTTGGCCATCGAATCGTGACGTTTGATGGACTGATCGCCCGTGCCCGTTCGGGTCATGGGTGGACCCGTGGCGGCGGGCAACGAGCGCGTGGTGAACGCCTTGGGTCGACTCTCACTCGGTGACCTCTGGCCCATGGTGGCCGCTTCGAGCACCAACTCGCCACGACCCGGCGAACGACGGCGATCTAGATGGCAGACCACCCGTTGTCCACGGGTAGGACAGCACCGCTCACGTTGCTCGCGGCGTCCGACGCGAGGAAGACAACCGCGGCGGCCACCTCCTCGGCCCGGGCGATGCGACCGACGTTGCTGCGGTAGTCGGCGATCACGGCGGACCCCATCGCGTCGTCCTTCACGTTGACCTCGAGGCTGGTGGCCACGCCACCGGGGGCTACCGCGTTGACGCGGATTCCTTGGTCACGGTAGATGACTGCGGCGGACCGCGTCAGTCCAATGACGCCGTGTTTGGAGACCGTGTAGGCCGTTCCCGCCGCGCTGCCGCGCAAACCCGCCTCCGAGGTGGTGTTGACGATGGCGCCCTTGGCACGCCTGAGCATGTGGGGCGCGACCGCACGCGTGAGCAAGAACGGCGCCGTGAGGTTGACGCGCAGAACCCTTTCCCAGACGGTGTCACTCACTTCGTGGGGGGCGCTCATGTCGTCCATGATCCCGGCATTGTTGATCAGGACGTCGATGCGACCGTAGGTGTCGATGGTCTCGCTGACGAGATTGTCGACCACGGTCTGATCGCTGAGGTCGCCCACGATGGCCATCGCCTCACCACCACCGGCGGTGACCTCGGCGACCACTTCGGTCGCGGTGCGCGCGTGCAGGTCGGCCACGACCACCGTGGCGCCCCGCTGCGCGAGCAGCAGTGCCGTCGCGCGACCAATGCCGGCTCCCGCGCCAGTCACGATCGCGACTTGCCCTTCGAAATCCCTCGTCACGTCAGCCTCCGCTCCTCGATGTACCCGCTAGGGCGAAGGGTAGCCAGGCGTGCGACGACGCACTAGGTCACAAGGTCATTTTCCCATCGACGTCGCGTCGATCGTCAGGCGTCGGCGGCGACGATTCTCCACGGATGTTCGATCATTCCCGCTAACGTGCGCAGGAACTGTGCGGCCAACGCACCGTCGATGATCCGATGATCGGCGGACAACGTGAAGCGCATGCGCCGCCGCGCCAGGACCTGATTGCCGACGACCACGGCTTCTCGCGTGGTGGCGCCCACCGCCAGAATCGCCCCTTCGGGCGGATTGATGATCGCGGTGAACTCCTCGACGCCGAACATGCCGAGGTTCGAGATGGTGAAGGTGCCGCCGGTCATCTGGTCGATCGAGAGGCCCTTGCCGTTGGCCTGGGCCGCCAGCGCCTTCGCCTCGACGCTGATATCGCCCATCGACTTGCGGTCGGCGTCGACGATGACGGGAACCACGAGGCCGTTCTTGGAAGCAACGGCGACGCCGATATTGACGCGATTGTGCACCAACATCACCGAACTCTCATCGCCCAGGTACGAGGAGTTGACCTCGGGATGCTCGCGAAGCGCGAGGGCACTGGCGCGGATGAGCAGGTCATTGACGCTGATCTTGGGTCGCCCCTTGGCCACGGCCCGCTCATTGAGGTCGTTACGCATCTCCATGAGCATTTCGGCGTCGGCGACGGTCGTCACGAAGAAGTGAGGGATCGTCCGGGCGCTCTCACCCAGTCGACGCGCGATGACGCGGCGCGCCTTGGAGACGGTGATCTCCTGCGAGGCGCGCTTCTCGTCGACGATGGGCCCGGTCGAGATGGTCGCTCGGGCGACGGGAGGCGCCGCGACGGGCGCCGGGTTCTCGCTCAAGAGGTGGTTCAGATCGGCGCGGATGATCCGTCCGCCCGGTCCCGAGCCGGTCACGGTGGAGAGGTCGAGGTCGTGCTCGCGAGCCAGGCGACGAACCAGCGGCGACGCGAATTGTCCGTCGGGTCCGCGGTGAGCGGGTGCGACGGCGTGAGCCGGTGGCGCCGGTACCGGCGCAGCGACGGTGGCGGCGGGTGGCGCCGTCACGAGTGGCGTGGGGGAGGCCGTGGCCGCCGCGACGGGCGACTCAGTGGCGGGCGCGGACGGGTCGGAGCCCGCCTTGCCGTCGTCGAGCGTGGCGATGGGTGTTCCGATGGCCACGGTCGCGCCTTCGCTGACGAGGATCTCGCTCAGCGTTCCCGCTTCGTACGCCTCGTAGTCCATCGTGGCCTTGTCGGTCTCGATCTCCACGAGGACGTCGCCGACCTCGACACGGTCGCCGGGATGCTTGTGCCATGACGCGATGGCGCCCTCCTCCATGGTGTCGGACAAGCGGGGCATCTTGATTTCAATCATGGCTTTGACCAACCTTCTTCAAGCGCCGACCGACGGCCTCGAGCGTCTGGAATATTGCGGAGACGACGTCGTCGTTCGTGGGCATCGCGGCGGACTCGAGGACCTTCGAGTAGGGCATCGGCACTTCGGCCATCGCCACGCGTCGTACTGGCGCGTCGAGGTAGTCGAAGGCGCCGTCGGAGATCGTCGCGGCGATCTCGGCACCGATGCCGTAGGTCAGCCAGTCGTCCTCGAGCACGACGGCGGCGTGCGTCTTCTTGACCGAGTTGATGATGGTCTCGCGATCCAGCGGTCGAAGACTCATGAGGTCGATGACCTCGATGTCGAGGCCCTCGGACTCGGCGAGGGTCTCGGCGACGTTCTTGGCGATGTAGGCCATGCGTGAATAGCCGATCAACGTCAAGTCGTGCCCCTCGCGAGCGATCTTGGCCCGGCCGATCTCGGCCGGCCGGTCTTCGTCGGGGACCTCACCCTTGGTGTTATAGAGCGCGAGGTTCTCGAGGAACAAGACGGGATCGTCGTCGCGTATCGCCGCGAGTAACAGCGCCTTGGCGTCAGCCGGGGTCGAGGGGGCGACCACCTTCATGCCGGGCACGAAGGCGTAGTAGAGCTCGATGTTCTGCGAGTGCGTCGCGCCGAGCTGCTGGCCGCCGCCGCCCGGGGTGCGGATCACCAGGGGCACTTTGGCCTGGCCGCCGAACATGCCGTAGATCTTGGCGGCGTGATTGACGATCTGGTCGAGGGCCAGCAGGGAGAAATTGATCGTCATGATCTCGACCACTGGTCGCAGGCCGAGCATGGCGGCGCCGATGGCGGCACCCGTGAAGCCCTCCTCGGCGATCGGGGTGTCCTTCACTCGCTTCTCGCCGAATTCAGCGAGCAAGCCCGCGGTGATCTTGTAGGAACCTTCGAACACGCCGATCTCCTCACCCATCAAGAAGACGTTCTCATCACGCAGCATCTCGGCGCGTAACGTGTCGTGCAGCGCCTGTCGGTAGGTCTTCATGGTCATCGCGTCACCTCCGCGGTGGGGCGCGCCACGGTGGCGAAGAGGGCCTCGCCGGGCAGCCGACGCGAGTCATTGGCGACGGGCGTGGCGTAGTTGTAATCGAACAGGGTCGAGACGTCCGGTTGCGCGCTCGCCTGCGCGAAGGCGTCGGCCGCGTCGGCGCGCGCGGCCTGTTCCTCGTCGATCTTGTGGACCTCGGCGGCCGTGAGGATCCTCTCCTTGACGAGACGTGCCGCCAAGTTGGGGACGGGGTCGAACTGGGCCAGGTGGGCGACCTCCTCGGCCGATCGATACTTGGCGGGGTCCACCACCGAGTGGCCGCGAAGTCGCTCACTGAGGACTTCGAGGAGGAAGGGTTTGCCCGCGCGCGCCGAGGCGACGGCCCGCTGGGCGGCGTCGAGCACCGCCAAGGGATCGAGGCCGTCGACGCGCTCGGCAGCCATGGCGTACGCGCTGGCGCGCTTGTAGATCTCGGGCTCTGCCGACGCCTTGGCGACGGTCGTACCCATGCCGAGTCCGTTGTTGATCACCACGAAGACGACCGGCAGACCCCACAGTGCGGCGATGTTGAGCGATTCGTGGAAGGCACCGATGTTGGCGGTCCCGTCGCCCATCGTGCACATGACGACTTCGTCGAGGCCGCGATACTGGATGGCCAACGCGGCACCGGTGGCGAGAGGCAACTGGCCCCCGACGATGCCGTACCCACCTAGGAGGCGGTGACTCATGTCGAACATGTGCATGGAGCCGCCCCAGCCCTTGGAGACGCCGTCGACGCGGCCGTAGAGCTCGGCCATCGTGCGATTCGGGTCGATGCCACGCATGATGGCGTAACCGTGTTCGCGGTAATTGGTGAAGAGATAATCCGTGTCGCGCAGCGCGCCCATGAGGCCCACGACGGCGGCCTCTTCGCCCAGATTGAGGTGGCAGTATCCGCCGATCAACGCTTCGGTGTAGGCCCGCGCGGCGCGCTCCTCGAAGCGGCGTATGAGCACCATGTCGCGGTAGAACTTCACGAGCTGCGCACCGTCTACCTTCGCGGTCGCCACTTTCGCGGTCGCCGCCTTCTTCACGGGCGTCCTCTTCGTCGCCGCCTTCTTCGTGGTCGACTTCGCCGTGGTCGTCTTCGCCGTGGTCGTCTTCGCCGTGGTCGTCTTCGCCGTGGGCAACGCGTTATCGGTCATGGGGGATTCCTTCAACGTCGGGATGAGGTTAGGGCGCTAATTCGTTTTTGAGATTAGACCGTAACTTGCTAAGCATATTTGAGATACGAAACCAGAGTCTATCTATTCCGTCGAAGATTTGACGAGATTCTTAGTGCCCTTCTTGAGTGATCTAGATCCCGCGTCGCCGAAACGGTCGGGTTCGTTGCCACGACTGGCTCGACGCCGAGGCCTGGCGAACGTTGCCGTCCCCGTGGCGATCGAACCCGGGCCGTATTCCGGTCCGCACTCCGGGTTGCACTTCCTACGTGCTCCAGGACTTTCTGCCCTAGTCGCGTGGTCGTTTGCACCGGGAGGCTCACCCATACTTGTTCGAGTCGCGAACGGCCCTCACTCATGCGCCGGCGCCGAATCGCGGAGGTGAGATGAATCGATCAATGCGCCGGAGCACTCGCGTGGTGCCAATGGGGTGGATCCGCATCTTGGCCGTGGCGACATGGGCCGCGACCGTCGGGCTCATCGTCTTGGGCAGTGCGGTGCGAGTCACCGACTCCGGGATGGGGTGTAAGGGCTGGCCTCTGTGCACGGGTTCTCAGGGGTCAGTTGCGAGCTTCCACCCGTTGATGGAAGAGTCCCATCGGCTCCTGGCGTCGGTCGTGACCGTCCTGATCGTCGTATTGGCGTGGTCCGTTCGTCGCAACGGGCGCGCCGTGCACCTGCGGGGCCCCTCAGTGGCCGCGGTGGGTGTCATTGTGGTGCAGATCGTGCTCGGGGCCGTGACGGTGTTCGCCAACAATGCACCGTTCACAGTGGCGTTGCACCTCTTGACAGCCACCCTCTTCCTCGGGGTGGTCAGCGTCACCGCAGTCGTCGCATTCGTCGCGCCGGATCGTTCCTGGTCCTTGCGACGAGGGCTCGGTCCCCTCGCCTGGGCGGCGCTCGTCGGTCTCTACGCGGTCATCGTGTCTGGTTCGATAGTGGTCAACGCCGGTGCTCAGTCGGCGTGCGCGTCGTGGCCGGTCTGTCTGCATTCGCCAGTGGCGACGGGGCTCCTAGTCGTCCAAATGATCCACCGCTCCATCGTTCTCGTTGGCTCGGTGATGGCCGTGGCCTTCCTGGTCACCCTGCTGCGCTCACGTCGGGCGAGTGTCGCGGAATCAGTGGCGGCGAAGGTGGCGCTGGGACTCCTGGTCGTCCAGGTGCTGGTCGGTGCGCTGAGCGCCATCTGGAGCTCGCACAGCGAATGGGCCGACGTGCACTTGGCGGTGGCGTCGTTGCTGTGGTCCTCCGTCGTCGCCGCCGTGACCCTGAGTGCGCGGGAACGCGAGCCGGTGACCATCGCCGCGCCGCCGTCGAAGGGCTCACGGGAGGTCCGGGCGTAACGCGACCTTGCGGACCAGGTGCTCGGAGCCAGCGCGTGCTTCTAGCTGGTCCGACCGAACAATCGACGGCCGGTGCGCCTGATCACCCGCGGTACCAGGCGCGACCGTCGAACAAGCGACGCGCGGTGCGAAAGAAGGTTCCCGAGCGTGCCGTCCACTGGTCGACGTCCCGATCGGTCTCCGCGTCGACGCTGAGGACGCCCGATGGCATGGCCAGGCGGAGGGGGCCGGTCACCGGCGCGGCGAGGAGTCGACCCACGATCGAATCCTGGAGGCGCGCGGCCACCGCGGTGCACAGGGCGATGGTGAGTGGGAGCGCCCGATGTGGTTGACCACTGGAAACGACCCGAGCGACGAGGTCGGCGTCCTCGGCGTGCAATGTATGGCCAGTGGTGGTGATCGAGTCGCGCGCGTCGGTGACGACGCAGACGAAGGGCACACTGGTGATTGACGCCGCAGTGGCGAAGTCGGGCGCGATGCCCATTCGCACTGAGGCTTCTCGACGGATCGCCTCGAGGAGGTCGAGGACGTCGCGGCGAGCCTCCAGTTCGTCGGGCAGTTCGACGCCGCTCAAGCCGACGTCGCGAGCGCGCACGAAGACGGCGGCGTTGGCCGCGTCCACCAACGACACTTCGACGCGGCCGTGGCCGGGGACGTCGATCCACTCGGCGGGTCGCTCGGTGGGCAGGAGTCGTCCCGTGGTGGCGCCACCGGGGTCGAGGAAATCGAGACGGATGGGGGCGCCGGGTGAACCCACCCCCGGAATCGTGAAGTCGCCGTCGCACCGGGCGCGGTCACCGTCGACTTCGAAGGTGGCGCGCACGATCTTGGCGGTGTTCGTGTTGTGGATGCGAACGACGCAACGTCCCGCGTCCGCCCTTACCAGACCTTCGTCAAAGGCGAACGGACCGATGGCCGCACTCATGTTGCCGCAGTTGGCGCGCAGGTCGATGCGAGCCTCCCTCACCGCCACTTGGACGAAGGTGTAGTCGACGTCGGCATCCGCGCGGGTCGGCGGCCCGACGACGCAGACCTTGGAGAGCGAGGAGATACCGCCGCCCATGCCATCGAGCTGTCGACCATAGGTGTCGGGTGAACCCATGACCGCGCACAAGATATCGGTCCACTCGGCGGGGTCCTCGGGCAGGTCACGAGCGTGCAGAACCAGACCCTTGCTGGTTCCCCCGCGCATGAAGGCGGCGTTGAGTGAACGCTGACCCACCACACCCCCTCGGCGCCGGGCGACGCCACGCAGGGCGAGTCTACCGACGCCGCGAGGTATCCGGAGCCCACGGAGCCACGCAGACCGTAGCGCGACGAGGCGCGTCGCTCGAAGAGTCCGCTATGCAGTTCGTCGGCGGCGAGCAGTCGGGCGAATGCCACGACGTTGAGTCGTTCCCATTGATCCGAGACCACGCCCTCACGCGCTGACGCGGTGGCGAGGAATCGAAGATTCGGTGATCGCGACCTGAGCTCACGCTGTCGTCGCGCGACCGCGTTCGCCCCGCGTGGACGACGGACGTCCTCGCGGTCCACCCGGCCGATCGGGCCGGTGGGGCTCACGGACGCTGGTGCTCACGGACGCTGGTGCTCACGGACGGTGGTCGTACGGGAATTCGACGATCTCGAGGCCGCCGCGATCGCGCAAGGACTCGTGGAGCTCCTGTTGATTTCGTGCTCGTTCGTCCAACTCCTCGGAGGGAGCTACCTCGATTCGCACGAGCTGATCGTCGGCGGTGGGCGATGCGCGGATCAGTTCATCGAGCTTGAGCTGCAGCGCCAGTTGGTGCCGGCTCTGGGTGTGTTGGATGATGAAGAGCATGACCAGAGTCACGGACGACGCGACCGAGGCGAAAGCCACCTGCCAGCTGGAGGGGAAGCCGTTGAGAGCCAGGACCACCCCGAAAATCACGACCGCGACCGCGGCCACGAAGGCCGCGCTCGCTCGTGAGGTCAGGTCGTCAATTAGGTGAAGCATCCGACTGATGCGTTCTGGGGGGCGAGACCACCTCATTGATCTCCATTCGTCGCGTCTCGTTCGACGGCGGTTGTCACCGTCGCCATCGGGTCGCTGTCGCGGACCTCTCCCCGCCACAGTAATGGGGTGACGCGGACGAGTAACCGCGAAATGCCCGTAGAGGGCGCGATCGCCGAGGTGGTTCGCCCCGGCGACGGGTCGCATCGCTGGCCGTTGCCTATTGTGGCTCCATGACGAGCGAACAGTACACCCACGGTCATCACGAGTCAGTTCTGCGCAGCCACCTCTGGCGCACTGCGCAGAACTCCGCACAGTTCTTGCTGGCGGAACTACGCGAGGACGCCCGAGTACTCGACGTGGGCTGTGGTCCGGGCAATATCAGCGCCGACTTAGCCGCTCGCGTGGCGCGGGGAACGGTCACGGGAATCGACCAGTCGCCCGAGGTCGTGACGCGCGCGCGCCGCGACTACCCGACGGAGACCCACCCCAACCTGCGCTTCGACGTGGGCGACGTCTTCTCGCTCGCCTTCGACGACGCCACTTTCGACGTCGTGTACGTGCACCAGGTCCTTCAGCACCTGAGCGATCCAGTGCGCGCCCTGCGCGAAATGCGCCGGGTCGTGAAGGACGGGGGCGTCGTGGCGGCGCGCGACGCCGATTACGGGGGCTTCGTCTGGTTCCCCGGTGATCCGCTCCTCGAACGCTGGATGGACCTCTATCATCGCGTCACCGAACGCAACGGCGCACAAGCCAACGGCGGTCGGCACTTGAAGCAGTGGGTGCGCGCCGCAGGATTCGAGGACGTGGCGGTGACGTCGTCGAACTGGACGTACGAGTCGGCTGAGGAGCGCGAGTGGTGGGGCGGGCTGTGGGCCGAGCGAGTCGTGGCGAGCGATTTCGCGCGCCAAGCCCAAGAGTACGATCTCGCGACCCCCGAGGACCTCGCGGCGATGTCGTCGGCGTTCCGTCGTTGGGCGCAGGATCCGGACGCGATCTTCATCGTGCCGAGCGTCGAGGTACTCGCACGACACTGAACCCGCGGCGATCACCAGCCGACGGGAGAGCAACCGTACTGGTCGGGGATCCAGGTCCGCGTGATCCGCATCCCGATGGCGACTTGTTGTACGGGCGTGGCGTCACCCGCCGTGGGCGCGAAATGTCGCCCCCCGTACTGAACCCACGTAGCGTTGGAGAAGCCGATGCCCGAATATCTCGGACCCTTCATCGACCAGTTGCCGTTTACCTCGCAAATCGCCACTCGTTGCCATTTGGCCACGAGCTGTTCGAGGGTGAGGTGGAACTGCGAGGCGATGGGGTGCAGGGACGTCCTCGCTTCGATCTCGAGGCGATGGCGGTGAAGTTGAACCCTCGCGAGGGCCAAGGCCCGCGCGCTGGGGTGGGGCGCGCGAGGGGGGTGCGGTGCCTTGATCGGTGCGGCACCCGCGCGCTCCGGAGCCGCTGGAGCCGCCACGCTGAAGAGTGCGACTGCCAGAGTTAGCAGGATACGACGCATATTGTTCTCCTTGTCCGACACCACGCTCCTACGCGAGTCGGCTGGCCGGCCGCACGTGCGTAACGAAGCGTGGTTCGTTCTGTGGTCACCCATCGCGGGTCGTAGGGTTGTTCGCAGTGCGCAAAAGCACATCGACAACGAAGCAGTAGTTTCTGCGTGAGCATTCTACGACAACTGAGTGAAAACGGCGCGCATTCGCGGCCGGTTTACGACACCATAAATATTGATTGATCAAGTATTTAAAGCATATGAAACTTTTTGGTGATGTTTCCCATCACTATTCGTGGTGGCGCATGACATTTGCAAAACAAAACCCAGATGAGACGACTTTTCTTGCATAGATGTGCGAGCAGAGTGACCAAATAATCATCGGCGTGCGACGCGACGTCGGCGGGGGATGAACGGCTCGTTCTTCGGCCCAGAAGGGGGGGTCGGCGCGCGGCGCCGTACGTCGCGGTCGTCCTCGGCCGATCGTGAGCGACCGCGTGACGGTCGCTGAGATCGCCTCGGCGAACAATCCGTTGACCACGATCGTGGCGATCGTCGAGGGGGACTCTTGACTATCCGCAGTGCACTGTGTACGTTCGTGCCTTGTGGATGGCGACCGCTCAACGACGGCGATCTCGGTGCGGGGCCTGAAGAAGAGTTACGGACGCTTCGCGGCGTTGCGGGGGATCAGTCTCGATATTCGACACGGCGAAATCTTCGCGCTACTGGGTCCCAACGGTGCCGGCAAGACCACCTTCGTCGAGATTCTCGAAGGCTATCGCCATCGCGACGCAGGAGAAGTGTGGGTCTTGGGTGTGGACCCGGACCACCAGTCCATGGCTCTCAAGACACGAATCGGCATCGTCCTGCAGTCCTCGGGGATGGACCGTTACTTGAACGTCGCCGAGACCGTTGAGATGTACTCGAGTTACTACCCTCAGCCACGACCGGTCGACGAAATCCTGGAGCTAGTGGGTCTCGAGACCAAACGAGATGAGAGAGTCCTTCGCCTCTCGGGCGGACAGCAACGTCGTCTTGACGTGGCCATCGCTCTCGCGGGCAATCCGGAGCTGCTGTTCTTGGACGAGCCCACGACGGGCTTCGACCCGAGCGCACGTCGTGAGGTCTGGGAAGTGATCAAGAATCTGCGCGGGCTGGGCAAGACCGTCGTGCTGACCACCCACTTCATGGACGAGGCACAATATCTCGCCGACCGGCTGGCGATCATCGCCAACGGCAGCATCGTCGCCGAAGGCGACCCCGCGACGCTGGCGGGCCGGGACCGCATGGTGGCGACGGTGCGTTTCTCTCTACCCGAGGGCATCGCGCCCCCCGCGCTGTTCGAGCTCTCCGCCCAGACGGGGGCGACGTACGAGTTGCGAACGGCGGCGCTCACCCGTGACCTCCACGAACTCACGGCGTGGGCGCTCGGCGCGGGGGTCGAACTCGCCGACCTCCGTGTCGATCGTCCGACCTTGGAGGACGTCTACCTCGAACTGACGGCAGAGGTCACGTCCCCGGCGTCGACAGCGCGCGAGCCATGAACACCGGATCCATGCTCATGAATCAAGTGAAGTACGTCAACAAGGCGTTCTGGCGCAATCCGGCGTCGGCGTTCTTTACCTTCTCGTTCCCGCTCATGTTCCTGGTCATCTTCACGTCGCTGTTAGGACACCACAACGTCCAAGTCTCGCCGGGACGCACGATTGATATCTCGACCTACTACGTGGCGTCGATGGCGGCCTACGCGGTGATCACCGCCTGCTACAACAACATCGCCATCGCCTTGTCGATTCAGCGCGACTCGGGTGTGTTGAAGCGGACTCGAGGCACCCCGATCCCTAGCGCGATTTATATCCTCGGGCGCCTGATCCACGCGGTGTTCGTCGGGGTCGTCCTGGTGATCATCACCGCGGCGTACGGGCGACTCTTCTATCACGCATCGATACCGACCGGTGCGCCCCTCCTCGAGTTCCTCGTGATGCTACTGGTGGGGACGATGGCGTTCTGCTCGTTGGGCTTCGCGATCACCTGCGTGATACCCAACGCCGACGCCGCCCCGGCCATCGTCAACGCGAGCATCCTCCCGCTGCTCTTCCTGTCGGGCGTCTTCATCCCCATCACCTCCACCGCCCCCGCGTGGATGGTCTGGATCGCGCGGATCTTCCCGGTTCGCCACTTCACCCTGGGTATGGACGCGGGCTTCGTCGGGACCAGTTTCAACTGGATGGACGTCGTCGTGGTGGCGGCGTGGGCCATCGGCGGCTTCCTGGTGTCCTATCGCTACTTCACCTGGGAGCCGAAGCGTTAGGACTGGTGGGCGATACCGTGTTCCATCGCCTTCAAGACGTCGACCGCCGAGGACAGCTCGGGCGCTTTGGAGCGCACTGCGTCAAGGGGTCTCGACGGGGCGACGGGTAGCGACTGATTCTGCTGGCGACGTCCGACCACGTGCCACACACCGCGCGCGGCGACGGCGCCATGATTGGTGTACATGTGTGGGCGAATCGAGTCGAACTGCAGGGAGTCGCCTGCGGTCAACACGTGGGTGTCGAATTCGAGTTGCAGGGTGAGCTCGCCCTCCAGGATGAAGGCGTATTCGAAACCGCCGTGGCGCATCAGTTTGCCTTCGATCGAACTCGACGCACCCGGGGAGTAGGTGACCAGCAAGGGTTCGACGGGTCCCCCTTCGCCAATCGCGAGGCGCTCCCAGCGAACGCCGTTGTCCATCTCGAGACGAGGATTGTCGTTGCCGTGTTGCACCGGCGGTTGAGGACCGTGAAGGAACGGTGACGGTCCGGATGCGGCGATGTTCGATTCGCCCTCACTGACGTGCGTGTCGCTACTCAGGAGGTCGTCCATGGAGATCCCTAGAAAGTTGCTGAGCGCATAGAGCGTGGAAACCGACGGCTGCGTCTTACCCGTCTCGACCTGTGAGATCAGGCTGGGTGACACCCCGATCTCCCCAGCCAGTCCCCGCAGACTGATACCTCGCTTGACGCGTGCGAGTCGGAGCAGGGCGCCAACTTCAGCGGTCATGCCCCACCCTCCATCTCCGGTGCACCGCGACGTGCGACGTTCTCGGTGGTCTTCGTCCCGGTCATCCTCACGCGATCTGTCATTGCTCTCCTGAAGTGAGACATCACTTTAATGGTTGCCCCGAAGGGTTCGGGTGTTCGGTCATCGTCGTGGGTGCGCGACGACTACTCCTTCGCGTCGTTGAGCTTGGCCCCAAGGTGCTCCCATTCGCGATTGAACCGATACGAGTGGCGCGCCGGTGGCTGCGGGGCTTGAACCTCGATCCATCGCACGAGGCCACTGCTGCGGTTCTCGAAACCGTGATCGGCACCCACGCCTGCCCACAGTACGTCACCGGGGTGCAGGACCAACTCTTCGCCCTCGATGAGAGCGTGGACCTCACCGCGGACGAAGACGTAAGCCTCTTCGAAGGGGTGGTCGTGGGGGTGGGCGATCGCCGTGGGCTGGTAGTCCACCATGAACATGGTGTGCAACTGGGCGCCGACCTGTTGGTCGATCAGCATCTTGACGCCGATACCGCTGTAGGCGAGGAGTGCGGTGGCCATGCTCGGCGACACCGTCGGCGCATTGACGTTGGATCCTGCGGCGAGTCGACGAAGATCCATTGACTCCTCGTCGAATCGAGCGGTGTTGCGATTTCGGGGGTCTCTCATGTCGGGGGTGAGTGGAGTCGACTCGACCAACACCTCACCGGTGAAGAAGGTGTCCTGGCGTCGTCCGTCTTCGATGAGGGTCGGTGACGCCATTCGCAAGAATTCAACCGGTCCATCCACGCTTCTCAGCGCGTAGGCGGTGCCGAGGGGGAGATTGATGCAGTGATGTGCCGACAGGTGTGTGGTGGTGCCGAGCGTCGTCACCGAGAGCGTACCCGCGTAGACGTAGAGACTCACCTCGTAGGAGTGCAGCACCGTCTCCACGTAGGCGTTGTCGTCAAGGTAGACAAAGGAGAGCGACATATGGGGCGATCCGACCATGGAGTCCACCAGTCGTTGTTCGCGAAAGCCCCGGGAGTGCCCTTGAAATTGAGTTGGCACTGCGGCTTGTCGAGCATCGATGCGCGTGACGTGATGCATGTGATTTCCTTTCAGTTCACGTTTCGTCGGTTGGGTTCATTTGCGGAGCCAGCCACCGTCCATGGCGAGGTTGACGCCGTTGACACCGGTGTTCTCCAGGAGGAAGAGGACGCTGTGGACGATCTCATCCATCGTCACCAATCGCCCTAATGGGGTTCGGTTGATGATATGACTGTTGTCCTTCTCCTCCCAGTAGGGGCTGTCGCCGATGATGCCCGGGTGGATGGCGTTGATCCGGACCGGGGCTAGTTCGCACGACAGCGAATGGACCATTCCCACGACACCGCCATTGACCGTCGATACCGTCGTCGAGCCCGGGTAGGGGCGTTCGAGGGCCAGACCACCGAACAGCACGATTGAGGAATCTGCGCTGAAACATGAACGGAGGGAATGAACCACTTCGGTGTAGCCGACGAGCTTGAGTGTCACGAGTCGGATCGCGGCGGCGACGTCGTAATTGTCGAGGGTGTTGGAGTCGCGTTCGATGGCCGAGATGACCAGATCGTCGACGGAATCGACGGACGACAGGGCTTCGGCGATGGTGTGGGGGAGTGAGAGGTCGAGGGCCAGCGCCGTCACGTTGGGCCCGATCTCCGCTGCCGCAGTTCGAGCGGTGTCCAGTGCGCGCCCCGTCAAGATGACATTGGCGCGCCGTGTCGCCAAGTCGCGGGCGATCTCTTTTCCGATTCCCTGCGTCCCACCGATGACGACCGCGGTACGACGAGATCTGTCCCTGA
>JABBOA010000010.1:18732-30838 GCA_019352075.1 Acidobacteriota bacterium
ACTGTGACGTCCTGGTGATGGACGGGGTGATCAAGGAGATCGGTAACCGCATCGCGGCACCAGAGCACGCGCTCGAGATTGATGCCGAGGGGGGCATCGTGATGCCGGGCATGATCGACACGCATCGCCACATGTGGCAGACCGCAATGCGGGCCTACGGTGCCGACTGGACTCTGTCGCAGTACTTCGTGTGGTACTACTTGCAGCACGGGACCAAGTTTCGTCCTCAGGATGTCTACGCCGGGAACCTTCTCTCGGCGCTCGAGGCGATCGATGCGGGAGTGACGACCACGGTCGACTGGTCGCACGGATTGCAGACCACTGAACACGCGGATGCCGCGGTCGACGCACTGGAATCAGTGGACGGCCGTTTCGTCCTGGCCTACGGCAACATTCAACGTGCACCGTGGGAATGGTCCGTCGCGCCGGAGTTCATGGACTTCTATCGTCGTCGCATCGACGGCAAGGGTGACATGCTGGGCTTTCAACTGGCACTCGACGTGACCGGCGATCCGGAGTTCCCCGAACGCGCGGCGTTCGCCGTGGCGAAGGACCTCGGTGTGGGCGTGACGACCCACGCGGGGGTGCGCGGCGCAACGGGCGACGACAGTATTCGGCTCATGCACGAGAACGATTGCATGGGGCCCGACACCGTCTTCGTGCATGCTTCCACGTTGTCCGATGACTCCTACCATCGCATCGCCGCGAGCGGGGGATCGGCTTCGGTGTCCACCGAGAGCGAGCAAAGCGCGGGGCAAGGGTATCCCTCGTCGTGGAAGCTCCGTCAGTTCGACATCCCGGTGTCGTTGTCGCACGACACCTCAGTGTGGTGGAGCGCCGATCTCTTCACGGCGATGCGTACGACGATCGCTGCCGATCGCTCTCGACAACACTTCGAGGCCCACCAGCTCGACGAGACGGTCACACACCTCGACCTGCGATGTGAAGAGGTTCTTCGCTGGGCCACGCGTGGCGGCGCGGTGGCCCTGGGGCTGGACAACAAGATCGGGAGTATCGAGGTCGGCAAGAAGGCCGATATCGTCTTGCTCAAGAACGAAAATTCGCCGGTGATGTTCCCCATCGTGAACCCCTTTGGACACGTCGTGATGCAGAGCCAACGATCCGAGGTCGACACGGTCGTGATCAATGGCGACCTGGTCAAGTACCAGCACCGACTCCTGGGGGTCGACCTCGCCAAGGCCCGTGCGGTCGTCGAGGAGACGGTGACGTACCTCGAGCGCGAATTGGGTTCCGACGCCTGGAACGAGGGGATGAACCCTGAGGTTCCTGAGCGCCAGAAGCGCGAGAATCCCTACACCTATACCAAGTAGGCCGTGGCGGAATCGCCCTCTTCAGTTAATCGCTACTAAACAGATTCGGCGAGTTGGCGGGATCCGTCATCGTACGCCGATTGGCGCCCCCTTGATTTAGGGGCATTCGAGAGTGCCTCGTCCATCAATTGAATTCCTTGTTAATAAATACTTGACGTGTTTAGTGAACATGAGTAACGTGCACTCTCAACACACTCGACGTCGATCTGCGTGGAGTCTGCGATGGCCGGGGGGCGGTGCGCCGTCCTGCGCGACGCAGCGGTACGTGGGTCGGTCGCGAGTCGAAAGATCGGGCGTAGATCACGTTCAATCTTTTAAATGGGGGGGAACAAGAGTGAAATCAAAGCATTTTCGTACGATGACGGGACTCGCGGCCAGCGCGGCACTGCTGTCGTCGGCGACGTTAGGGATCGTCTCGACCGCTCAGGCGGCACCGAAGACAATCCGCGTCGCCTACTTGTCGTTTGCGGTGTCCAACAGTTACGACGCGCCGATGCTGGCGGCGGCCAAAGCGGTGGCCGCGGCCGACGGCGTCTCGGTGACCGTCTTTGACGCGAACAACAACCCAGCGACGCAGTACACACAGTTGCAAGACGTGATCACCTCGGGCCGTTACCAGGGCATCATCACGCAGCCCATCGTCTCGACGAACCTGGTGCCGCTGGTGCAGAAGGCGATCAAGAAGGGCATCAAAGTTGTCAACATCGACCAGATTCTCGGTGCGAGTTACGCGACGGACAAGCCGCAGGTCCGCGGACTGTCGGCCAACGTCGTCTTCATGCCCACCCGAATCGGTACTTTGATGGGTACGCAGGTGGTGTCCGCGTGTGGTTCGAAGAAATTCAATCCGTGCAATATCGCCTACATGTACAACATCAAGGGTTCGACCCTCGACACCGCGATCTACAACGCCTTCAACAAGGTCGTGTCGAAGCACTCGAACATTCATCAAGTGGCCAACGGTTCGGGGTACTTCACTATCTCTCTGGCGGACACTGCGGTGGCGAACATCCTGCAGGCCAACCCCAACTTGAACCTGATCGTGGGATCGGATCAGAGCATCGAGGGAGCCCAGGTCGCATTGGCGAGCGCGAACAACAAGAACGTGGTGCTCGTGGGCTTTGGGGCCAGCGCGGCCGGGATCGCGGGAGTGAAGTCGGGGGCTTGGTACTCCGATGTCGCGCAGGCACCCGCGACCGAGGGCCAGGAGGGCATGATCGCTCTCGTGGCGGCCATCAAGACGGGTAAGAACATGGGGACCATCGACCCGGTGGCCAAGCTTCCACTTCACGGCCTGGTGACGAAGGCGGACGCTTCGCACTTCACCGGCGAGTGGCCTGGTTGATCCAGCGCTACCGCCTTCGACGTCTGATCGCGTGATCCAACGCGGGGCGGGTGAAGGTAGGAGTCGACGACGATGACGACACGATCACCCCACCACGCCGTGACGGACGCTCAACCTCTGATCGAGGTCCAGGGTGTCACGAAACGGTTTGGTGGGGTGCCGTCATTGAGCGACGTCTCCCTCTCGATATTGCCCGGAACGGTCCATTCGCTGGTGGGAGAGAACGGGGCGGGCAAATCTACGCTCGGCAAACTGATCTCGGGCGTGTTGATTCCCGACGAGGGGGTGATTCGTTTGGACGGTCATCCCGTGTCGCTACGAACACCGCGCGAGGCCCTCTCGCACGGCATTGTCACCATTGCCCAGGAGTTGGCGATCGTACCGGGTCTGAGTGCCGCCGAGAATGTCTTCCTCGGGGTGGAGCCGCGATGGGTCTGGGCGGTGAAGCGACGAGAACTTCGTCAGAGATATCTGGAGCTGTCTGAACGACTCCACTTCAATATCGCGCCCGACGTGGTGGCCGGATCGCTCAGCATTGCCGGTCAACAGCAGGTCGAGATCATGAGGGCCCTGGCCCGCCAGGCCCGCCTGGTGATCATGGATGAACCGACGGCGGCCCTGTCGGGCGCCGAGGTCGAGGCGCTGCACGAGATCATTCTGTCCCTGGCGAACGAGGGCAAATCAGTGCTCTTGATATCGCACTTCCTGTCCGAAGTCCTCGAACTGTCCGATTCGATCACCACCTTGCGCGACGGCCGCCTCGTGCGCACCGTGACCGCGGCGGAGGCGACCGAATCCTCACTGATCGAGGGCATGTTGGGACGCACTCTGGAGTCGGCGTTTCCCGCGAAGCGCAGCGCCACCTCAACTGGCGAGGTGGTGCTCTCGATCAAGGATCTGGTCGCACCCAAGGTCGAGGGCGTCTCCTTCGAACTTCACGCCGGTGAGATCCTCGGCATTGCGGGGCTCGTCGGGGCGGGTCGCTCCGAGTTGGCCCGGGCCATCTTCCAAGACGTGCGACGCAAGGGTGGCGAGATCCGCCTGGGCGGGCAGCCACTCGCGAGCCGCAGCCCCACCGTGGCGATTGAACGTGGCATGGTGATGATTCCCGAATCGCGCAAGGAGATGGGGCTCTTCGTGGGTCGTTCACTCAAGGAGAACGTCTCGATCTCGGCGCTGCGCAGTCTCAGCCGTTTCGGTTGGATCTCCGCACGTCGCGAACGCGAGGTGGTGGGTGAGTCGATGACGCGTGTGGCCGTCAAGGCGGCCAACACCGTGATGCCCGCTTCGGGATTGTCGGGTGGTAATCAGCAGAAGCTTCTGTTCGCACGCACGCTGCTGTGTTCGCCCAAGGTGTTGATTGCCGACGAGCCGACTCGCGGGGTCGACGTCGGATCGAAGAGAGCCATCTACGACCTGCTGGTCGAGATGGCCGCCACCGGCATGGGCATCGTCGTCATCTCGTCGGAACTCGAAGAGGTCATTGGGCTCGCCCATCGCGTCCTCGTCATGAAGGGTGGGCGCATCGTGAAGGAACTAGAGGGTGAGGAAATGAATCAAAAGACTATTCTGGAGGCCGCCTTCGCTGGGACCTTGATGGTAGAGGAGCACCAATGAGTGTGAACGCGCTACCCGACATCTCGCACGACAACGACACCTCGCCCAGTGCGTCCGGGATGTTCTCAGGAATCATCCGCCAATGGACGTCGTGGCGCACGGCCGGAATCTTCATTCCCTTCCTGATCCTCTTCGTGGTGCTGTCCATCACCAGTGGGCCGTTCTTGCACACGACGAACCTTCTGAACATCCTGGACCAGCAGGCGTCAACCCTCGTCATCGCCGCCGCGGGGACGCTGGTGCTGGTCTCGGGGGGGATCGACCTCTCGGTCGGAGCGACCTATGGACTCTCCAGCGTCATCGCCGGGCAAATGGCCGAGACGCATTCGCCATGGTTGGCGATTGCGGTTGGACTGATGGTGGGCCTCGGTATTGGCCTCGTCAACGGCCTCATCGTGTCGATCTTCAAGATCAATCCTCTCGTGACCACGTTGGCGATGTCCTTCGTGATCTCGGGTGTGGCGACCAAGGTGACGAGTGGCAATCTGATCGTCTTGACGTCCCGGGTCGGTTTCTCGAAGTTCTCGAACTCGATCTTTCTCGGAGTCCAGAGTGCGATCTGGATGATGGTCGTGGTCGTGGTCGTGCTGGCGCTGCTGCTGTCTCGGACCACCCTCGGCCGCTACATCGTGGCGTCAGGCGGCAACGCCGAAGCCGCTCGTCTCGCCGGCGTGCGGGTCAACGCCACGCGCATCTCCGCCTACGTCCTCAGTGGTGGGGCGGCGGGACTCGCTGGCATCATCGATACGTCGCGCGTGTTGAGCGCCGAGGCCTCGGCTGGCGGCAGCGCCTTGGCGTTCACGGTCCTCGCGGGGATCGTGGTGGGAGGAACGTCCATCGCGGGGGGCGAGGGTTCGGTCTGGCGCACCACCATCGGCGTGCTCTTCATCGCTCTCATCGGCAACGGATTCGACCTTCTGGGGATCGACCCCCTCTATCAGCAAATTGTCCTAGGTGTTATCTTGCTGATCGCCGTCGGTCTGGACGTCTGGGCACGAAAGCGCGGGCGATGATATGCGTCACATCGACGGAATCTCGATGGGGCGTCGCAGGAGTCGACACGTATGAACTTTCAAGAAGGAGGACAACAATATGGCGGTAAAGACATTCGGCATTAACGCGGTCGATTGGGAACAGCGTGTCGATTTCGATCGACTCCGCACGGAGAGACTCGCGCGATTGAACGCGCAGCTTGACAAGAGTCACCTGGGCTCGCTGCTCACCTTCGACTTCAACAACATCCGTTACATGACGTCGACGCACATCGGTACGTGGGCGATCGACAAGTTGATCCGCTTCGCGCTGTTACCGCGGGGTGGTCAACCGGTTGTCTGGGACTTCGGCTCGGCGGCCAAGCACCACGTCCTCTACAACCCGTGGCTCGATCACGGCTCGGGCGCTCATGACGACGTCGAACCCGAGCACGGGTCTCGGGCGGGCATCTCGACGCTGCGCGGGGCGTTTCATCCCGACGCCGGCATCGCCGAAAACGTCGCTAAGTCGATTAAGCGAGAACTCGACAAGTACGGTCTGTCGCACGAACCCCTCGGGATCGACGTCGCGGAGATGCCGATCCTCATGGCCCTCAAGGACCAGGGGATCGACGTGGTGGACGGCCAGCAGGTGTTCCTCGAAGCGCGCCGCATCAAGACCGTTGATGAGGTCTCATTGCTGACGACGGCCGCGTCGATGGTGGACGCCGCGTACGACGAGCTGTACGGATTCTTGCGTCCGGGCGTGCGGGAGAACGAATGCGTCGGTCTCGTGTCCAAGACCCTCTACGACTTGGGCAGTGAACACGTCGAGGGAGTGAACGCCATTTCGGGCGAACGCTGTTCACCGCATCCGCACGTGTTCACCGACCGACTCCTGCGACCCGGCGACCCGGCGTTCTTCGATATCCTGCACTCGTTCAACGGTTACCGAACGTGCTACTACCGGACCTTCGCCGTGGGGTCGGCGTCGGTGGCCCAGCGCGACGCGTACACCAAGTGCCGTGAACTCATGGACAACGCGATCGATCTCGTGAAGCCCGGTGCCACTACGGCCGACATCGTGTCCGTGTGGCCCAAGGCCCAAGAGTTCGGCTTCCCCGACGAGATGGCGGCCTTCGCACTGCAGTACGGACACGGGATCGGGCTATCCATCTGGGAGAAGCCCATCTTCTCACGACTGGTGTCCTTCGACCACCCCGAAGTCCTCGAAGAAGGAATGGTGTTCGCCCTCGAGACGTACTGGCCCGCGGCGGACGGCTGGGGTGCGGCACGCATCGAGGAAGAACTCGTCGTGACCGCTACGGGATGTGAGGTCATCACCAAGTTCCCCGCGGAGGAGCTCTTGGTGGCCGGCCAGCGATACTGGACGGTCGACGGTACGCTCAACACCACGCGTGACGCGCAGTCGCACATCAATACCCGTGCGGCGCGCCTCAAGTAGCGAGCGGCACGGGTATTGTGGCGACCTGAGTCAGTCGCCGGCGGTGCCCGCAACGATCAGTCGCGTCGTGGTGCTGGCCAGTCTGGTGCACACCGAAATCTTGAGCGGGACGTAGACGCGGGTCAAGAAGCCGCCGAGGCTCACGACGACGCCCGTCGCGTTACGGGCACGGCATGTGCTGGGGGTGTAGTTGCCAGTCTCCGTGACACCGAAGGCGTCACTGAACGACTTGGCCTTGGCGACGACGTGGCGAACCGGCATCTGACCGATCGACGTGTTGCGAGCACGGGGGCCGACCGGCGCGAACCGTCGCGCCTTCGTGACCACCACCGGCTGGATCGCGGGTACTCCCCAGATCTGGCACGCACGACCGGTGTTGGTGATGACGACGGGGACGTAGATGGTGCCCGCCGCTCCTTGTGGAGTGCCGAGCGAGACCCGCAGTTGGGCGCTCGCGCAGTTCGGGGCGAGCACGGATGCGCCCGAGGCCAGGGCGCCCGGGGCGAGCGTGAGTCCGCTGGCCAGAACCGTCGCGACGGCGAGGATGCGCAGAAGTTTCATATTGACCTTTCGTTGGCTGTCAATGTCTTTGTGTCGCACGTCACCACGAATTTACCGTCGACGATCGCTCAGAACGTGGCAGCGTCAATCACGAAACGATATTTCACGTCACTGGCGACCGTGCGCCCCCACGCTTGGTTGATGTAATCAGCGCTCACCACTTCGACCTGGGAGGTGATGTCGTGCTGGGCGCAGAAATCCATCATCTCCTGGAGTTCGGTCATTCCACCGATCTGTGAGCCACCGATCGAACGTCTGGCCTCAAGGAGCAGGGACTGGTGGATCTGCACCGGTACTCCCGACAGACCCACGATGACCAGCGTGCCGTCCAGGTCCAAGAGTCGTAGGTAGGGGTTCAGATCGATGTCCGCAGAGGTCGCGTTGATGATGAGGTCGTAGCGTTCCACCGCTTCGGCCCACGACGCGTCCTTCGAGGTCACGATGAAGTGGTCGGCGCCCAGCGCGAGGGCGTCGGCCTCCTTCTGGGGGGAGTGCGAGAAGACCGTCACGTCCGCGCCCATGGCGTGCGCGAATTTGACGCCCATGTGTCCCAGGCCGCCGAGTCCGATGATGCCGACCTTCTTACCCGGACCCGCTCGCCAATGGCGCAGCGGTGAGTACAGCGTGATACCCGCGCACAGCAGTGGCGCGGCGCCGGCGGGATCGAGGGACTCACTCACGTGAACGGCGAAGTCCTCGTCGACCACGAACTCGGTGCAGTAGCCGCCAAAGGCGATGGTCGAGCCGTCGCGCTCGTGACCGTTGTAGGTCGGCGTCATTCCCGCAGTGCAGTACTGCGGGAGCCCGTTTCGACAGTGTTCGCAGCTTCGACACGAGTCGACGAAGACGCCGACCCCGATGCGCTCACCGACCTCGAAACGAGAGGCCTGCGCTCCGAGTGCCGTGACCACGCCGATGATCTCGTGCCCGGGCACCATGGGAAACAGTGACGGCCCCCACTCCTCTCGTGCCTGGTGGATGTCGGAGTGGCAGATGCCCGCGTAGAGCACGTCGAAGGCGACGTCGTGCGCGCGAAGCTCGCGACGCTCGAACTCGAAGGGCACCAGCTCGGTGCGCGGGGCGTGGGCGACATAGCCTCGGGTCTTCATGACGTCTCCTCGGGGGAACACTAGTGCGGGCGAACTCCCGAGCCACCCTAATGACCGGGGGCGCACTCGGGACGCACTGACTAGTCTGGTCATCGCTACAGCGGAGGAACGATGGACAGCGACGAGTACTACAGTCACGACGGTCGCCACGACGTGTTCAGTGGGGGCGTGAACGTCGTGCCGATCACGACGCCGCTCGGCGGGTTCCGGGTATGGACCAAGCGCACCGGTAACAACCCCGACGTCGCGCTATTGCTGCTGCACGGAGGACCCGGCGCCACTCATGAATACTTCCTCAGCGCGGATTCGTATCTGCCCGCCGCGGGTGTCGAATACCACTACTACGACCAGCTCGGCTCAGGGTACTCCGATGCGCCCGACGAGCCCGCCCTGTGGACGATCGACAGATTCGTCGACGAGGTGGAACAGGTGCGGATCGCCCTCGGTCTGGGTCCGGAGAACTTCTTCGTGCTCGGCCACCCCTGGGGAGGAGTGCTAGCCATCGAATACGCGTTGCGCTACCAACACAATCTCAAGGGCCTCATCATCTCCAACATGATGTCGAGCATCGCGGCGTACAACACGTACGCGCAAGAGGTCTTGATGCCAACCATGGACCAAGTCGCCCTGGCCGAGATCCAGGACCTGGAGGCCCGCGGCGCGACGGAGAACCCCCGTTACGAGGAACTGCTGATGCAACAGCACTACGTGCATCACGTGTTGCGCCTACCCGTCGAGGAATGGCCCGAACCGGTCGTGCGTTCGTTCGCGCGCATCAACAAGAGGATCTACGTGCCGTTGCAGGGTCCGAGTGAACTGGGGGCGAGCGGTGCTCTACTCGACTGGGACCGAACGAGCGACCTGGCCGACATCACGGTGCCGTCGTTGGTGATCGGCGCGGAGTACGACACCATGGATCCCAACTATTTGCGACGCATGGCCTCGCTGCTGAGCGCGGGGGAGTACTGGCATTGCCCCACCGGCTCGCACATGGCGATGTACGACGATCAGGCGACGTATTTCGAGGGGTTGATCTCCTTCCTGCACCGGCACGCGTAACCCCTTCGAAATACGGGCTTCAGTAGACTGGGCAGTTGTGCAGACCCCCGCGACGCCGACTGCGACATCTGCGAGGGTCGCCAGTGCTCGCCCGCGGGTGCGCGCACTCGCCCTCGCGTCGGCGCCGGCGCTCGGGATTTTCGTCGCGTCGCGGATTCTGGTGCTCGGCGTCTTCGCCCTCGTGGCCCGGGTCCAGCATCACGCCCTCGGTCACTATCTGACGCGTTGGGACTCACGGTGGTACCTGGAGATCGCTCGTCGCGGCTACGCCGACGCGATTCCCCACGGACACGGTGCGGCGGCGCAGGTCGATCTCGGCTTCTTCCCCCTGTTGCCCACGTTGATTCGGTTCGCCCACGTCCTGACCCGACTGAGCCTTCCCCTCGCGGGTGAGGTGGTGACGTCGGTCGCCGCCGCCGCCGCCGCCGTTGCCGCCTGGTGGCTGGTTCGAGATCACTTCGGCGAGTCGGTCGCGACCCGCGCGACGGTGTTGATCTTCTTCTCTCCCGCGGCCGTGGTGTTCAGTTTCGTGTATTCCGAGGGACTCATCATCACCCTGGCCTCCATCACCCTGCTGGCGCTCAGCCGACACCGATGGATCGTGGCTGGCGTCGCCGCGGCCTTGGCGACGGCATGTGATCCGGTGGCGAGCGCCATCTTCGTCCCCTGCGCGCTCGCGGCGTACACCAGTTGGCGTGGCGAACGCGACGTCCGTGCGTGGTGGGCGCCGGGGTTGGCCCCCCTGGGCATCATCGGATTCTTCGCGTATCTCTGGTGGCACACGGGTTCACCGTTCAGTTGGTACCTGGCGCAGCGCGCCGGGTGGCAAGCGGGCCCCATGGGCACCGGCATCTTCTACGCGATCTACCGCTTATCCGTTCATGGCGTCAATGACCTCAACTCACTGTTCAAGACGGGTGCGCTGGTGGCCACCATCGGTGTGGTGGTCCTGTGGCGTCGACGTCGGCCACCGCTCACCTGGAGCGTGTACGCGGGGACGGTGCTCCTCTTCGGTTTCCTCTCACCCATCGTCGCGATCTCGCCGCGACTGCTCCTGCGGGGATTCCCATTGTTCGCCATCGTGGCGGCGGGGGTGTCGCGTCAGCGCTTCTACGTCATCGTCACGTTGTCCGCCCTCGCACTGTGCGTGCTGACCGTGGCGTCGACGACCATCGCCTGGACCCCGTAGTGGGTGCGCGTCTGAGCGTGCGCGCTGACGTCGCACGCGCGTCGCACCCTCGCGCGGCACCCTCGCTCGACCTCGGGCGACGCGTGCTGCTCGTGGTCTCGGTGGTCACGGCACTGGTGGGCTCGGTGGGATGGACCTACCACCGCCGCCAGGTGGACTTGCAGGTCTACCTCATGGGGGCGCGACACCTGCGCGACCCCCATCTCTACACCCTCTACCTCGCGGGCGTACACCTACCCTTCACCTATCCGCCGTTCTCGACGCTGTTCTTCTGGCCGCTCACGGTGATGCCGACCGCAATGGCTGGCGTCGTGTGGTCGCTGGTGAACCTCGGGGCCCTCGTGACGATCATCGCGGTGACCCTGTTGCACGTGCGCCCGCAGGAGCACGACGGCGCCGGCGCGGTCCCGTGGTGGTTGGTGTTCACGTTGGTGGGTCCCGCGGTCCTGCTCGAACCCGTGATGCTGGACCTGAGTTTCGGACAGATCAACCTGGTGCTGGTGGCCCTCTTGATCGTCGACGTGACGACCCACGTGCGGGTCGCGGGACGCACTCTGCCGCGCGGCATCGGCGTCGGTGTGGCCGCGGCCATCAAACTGGTCCCGGTGATCTTCGTTCCCTACTTACTGGTCACGCGCCAGTTCCGTGCGGCGGCCACGTCGCTGATCACGATCGCGGCGTGCTCCGCCGTCGCCTTCATCGTCAACCCCACGGCGTCAGCCGTCTTTTGGCGCAAGTACGTCAACGACCAGTCGCGCATCGGCCGCGTCACCTATATCTCGAACCAGAGCCTGCAGGGGACGCTGGAGCGGGTCACGCATCACCTGTGGGACCCTCGCGTCATGGAGACGTTGGAGGGCCTGGTGGTGCTGGCCGGGGTGGGCGTGGCGTGGTGGGCGTGGCGCGCGTCCTCCACGATGCTGGCGACGTTGGTGGTGGGGGTCACCGGACTGCTCGCCTCACCGATCACGTGGGCGCACCACATGGTGTGGATCGTGCCGGTCCTGCTCTGGCTGTGGTGGGGCCGGGACCGACCCGCGGGGGGGCGCGGGTGGGCGATCGTGGGCGCCACGTTGTTCTACGTCGCCCCGATGTGGCTGATCGCGCACGGACCCCGCTTCGACATGCGCGAGCGCGGCGCGGCATTGTGGGCGGGTAGTAGTTTCACCCTGGGCGCCGTGGCCTTCCTCGTGGGTGTCACGCTGATGCTGGCGCGCCGGCGCCGCACCGTCGCGGCGTAGCACCCGACGTCTCGTCGCCTCGGGGGCGCGACGGGCGGGGTGATCGGGGTGGTCGGGAGATGTCGTCTCGGGTAGCGACATACCTCGCCAATACATGACTAATCCACTAGGATTTAGAGACTATAGGTCGAGGGTCGTCGGCGAAGGAGGAATGGACGTGTCGCAGCAACCGGTGTCATTAGTGGCCGAAGAGGGCATCAAGCGTGAGAGCAACAACC
>JABBOA010000011.1:0-21119 GCA_019352075.1 Acidobacteriota bacterium
CACCACGGTGACCAGGGCGACGCTGTGGGTGGGATTCACCGTGACCGGCCCGACGAAGGCCACGTCGGGTGCGGAGCGTAGCGTCGCGGCGAGCGACTTCATGGTGGTGACGTCGGCGGGGCCGTGGATCTCGCCCACGATGAGCAGGGGGCCATTCGAACCCGGTCCGAAACCCCGGGCCAGATAGTCATAGGCCAGGCGTGTCGTGGACCCCGCGGGGTCCGACCCCTGGTCGGAGATGCCGAGATTGAGCGAGAAGATGGGCAGGGCGACGAGCACGATCAGGGCCAGCGACCCGAGCGAGAGCGAGCGCGGGTGACGACTCACGAAGAGGGCCCAGCGTTGCCATCCACCCTCGACGATGGCCGCCTCGGGACCCTCACTGGCCAGGCGACGGCGCTCACGACGGCTCAGCACGCGGTGCTTCTGGAAGGCGAGCAATGAGGGCAGCAGGGTCAAGGAGGCCAACATGGTGATCAACACGGTGACCGATGCCGCGATGCCGAGACCGTCCAGGAACGAGAATCCCAACACGAGCATGCCCAGGAGCGCCACGCAGACGGTGGCGCCGGCGAAGAGCACCGCACGACCCGACGTGTTGATCGCGGTGATGATCGAGTCCTCGACACTCATCCCCTGGCGCAGGTTCTGGCGCGAGCGGGTGACGATGAAGAGTGCGTAGTCGATACCGACGCCCAAGCCGATCAGTGATCCCAGGATGGGTGCGAACTGGGCAATGGACAGACCGTGGCTGAGCAGCGTCGTCGCGCCCGAGGCGATGCCGATGGCGAACAGCGCGACGCCCAGGGGCAGCAGCATGGCCCATAGCGACCCGAAGGCCAAGAACAGCACGACGGCGGTGAGCAGGAGACCGACGCCCTCGCCCGGCGACCCCTGGGGAGAGGACAGCTGTCCGAAGGCGTTGCCGCCGAACTCCACCCGCAGCGTCGACGAGCGAAGTTTGCTCGCGGCGGAGACCACCGCCCGGATCTCGGTGGTGGTGAGCAGGTTGGCCTGTTTGGTGAAGGTCACCGTCACGTAGCCGATCGAGGGGTCGATCTTGGAATACGCGATGGGCGAGACGGTGCCGACCTTACGGAGCGTGCGGATGGTGTCGAGCACGGGTGCGATGGTGGCGGCGTGGTTGGCGAGCGGTCCAGTGTTGGCGCGGAAGACGATTTGGTCGGCGTCGCCCGAGGAGTGGGGGAAGCCTTTTTCGAGCAGTTGCAGGGCGTGGGTCGAGTCGGTCCCGGGCAGGCTGAAGGAGTTCGAATAGGCGGTGCCCGCCGCCTGGGCGGCGACGTTGACGCCGACGATGAGGACGACCCAGATGATCAGGACGAGCCAGCGGCGTCGGACGCTGAAACGTGCGAGGGATTTCACGGTGAGGGGCTCCTAGAGGTGGGGGGGTCCGAAAGCGGTCGTCGCGACCAGTCCCCCACTTTAGGGGAACAAAATGCGACGCATTCCCTGGCCGCTCCGCGCCCGGAACCGTCGGCGTCGCGGACTCTACTGCGGCCCGCTCTGCAAGGGGAGCGGCGCGCCCGTCTCGAGGAGGGTCTTGAGTCCGCTGAGGATCTCGCTCCAGCCCCCGCCCGCGCCCGCCGACTCGCCGTCGCCACGCAGCACGAAGGCCCACATCGGTGCCCTCGCCACGTCGTGGGTGACGGTGAGTCGAGTGACGCCGCCGCGAACGGCATCGATCTCGTAGGTGAGTCGGGTGAAGCCCTCGGCGGCGAGTTCGGGCGTCGTGGTCATCCGCCACGTCTGCACGAGCCGACGCGGCGGGTCGACCTCGATCACTTCCCCGTCGCTGATCACGTCGGGACACCCCAGGGCCAACATGCCCTCGTTGGCGTGGGCGCGGAAAGAGCCACCCGGGCGCAGCTGGTAGTCCACCAGGGGGGCGTAGCCGTACTGGACGGTCCACTCGGGTGACGTGAGCGCCTCGAAAATGGCGTCGGGCGTCGCTTGGATGTACACGCGGTGGACCTGGACGCCGTGGGCTGTTGCGGGTGAGGGGTTCGTGGTCACGTCAGTCTCTCCAAAGGGTTCTGGCGTGTGACGAGCGCCGCGGCGCGACGCTCGGTGGCCTGGTCGATCCGCCGGTCGTGGATTCGCCGGACCGCAACGTAAGTGAGACGGTACAACTTCTCGCGGCCCGTTCGGCGCGCGACGCCCCGCGCGCCTCGTGGACCCTCGAGGACCCTCGAGGACCCGTGGGTGCTTCATGACGCCGACCCGCGACCCGCGACCCGCGACCCGCGACCCGCGACCCGCGACCCGCGACCCGCGATTACTCAGTGTTCTCTGTTCTCTGTTCTCTGTTCTCTGTTCTCTGTTCTCTGTTCTCTGTTCTCTCGTCGCCCGACGGGGCAGTTCGAGGAGAGGCCGCCGCGTCGGGTCCGTGAGGACCTTGAACAACCGGTCGTCGTGCACCGTCGGTCAGTATAGGTTCCTCGATGGTTGCCCCCCCGGGTCGACGGCGGGCAGCGACGTCACGTCCACGGCAGGGAACATCCCTGGCGTCGCGGTCGATCGTGGTGTCGGATCGCGGGTGCGAGTCCCCGACACCTCAGACCTGACACCTCAGACTCGGCGCGGCGCGGCGAGGCGTGGGGGTCCAGGACGTCCAGTAGATTGGAGGGAATCACGTTCAGCTCCGAGCGCGATTCCACCCCCGGAGGGCGCTATGGCGGAAGTAGAAATTGGTATTTTCAAATCAGCTCGTCAGGCGTACGGCTTCGACGACATCGCGATCGTGCCCTCGCGACGCACCCGCGACCCCGAGGACGTGGACATCTCCTGGCAGATCGACGCGTACAAGTTCGACCTGCCGGTGCTGGGTTCGGCCATGGACGGGGCGATCTCCCCGACCACCGCGATTGAATTGGGGCGTCTCGGGGGGCTGGGCGTCTTGAACCTCGAGGGACTCTGGACGCGTTACGAGGACCCGACGCCGCTCTTCGACGAGATCCAGACCCTCGACGACGACAAGGCGACGGCACGGATGCAGCAGATGTACCTCGAGCCCGTCAAACTCGAGTTGGTCGCCGAGCGCATTCGCCAGATGAAGGCGGCGGGTATCACCACGTCGGCGTCGGTGACCCCCCAGAAGACCGACTGGATGGCCAAGACGATCCTGCAGGCCGGACTCGACATCCTCGTGATCCAGGGCACGGTGGTGTCGGCGGAGCACGTGTCCAAGACCGTCGAACCCCTCAACTTGAAGAAGTTCATCCGAGACTTCGAACTGCCCGTCATCGTCGGCGGCTGCGCGAGCTACCAGGCGGCCCTGCACCTGATGCGCACCGGCGCCGCCGGCGTACTGGTGGGCGTGGGTCCGGGTAACGCCTGTACCTCGCGCGCCGTGCTCGGCATCGGGGTGCCCCAGGCGACGGCGATCGCCGACGTGGCGGGCGCACGCATGCGCCACCTGGACGAGACGGGTGTCTACGTCCACGTCATCGCCGACGGCGGCATGTCCAAGGGTGGCGACATCGCCAAGGCCATCGCCTGCGGTGCCGACGCGGTCATGATCGGCTCGCCGTTGACCAGCGCGGTCGAAGCGCCGGCCCACGGCTTCCATTGGGGTATGGCGACCTTTCACCCGACCCTGCCGCGCGGGACGCGCGTGCGCACCAAGGTGCGCGGCACCTTGAAGGAGGTCCTCGTCGGACCGGCTCACGAGAACGATGGCCGCCTCAACCTCTTCGGCGCCCTGCGCACGTCCATGGCGACCTGCGGCTACGAGACGCTCAAGGAGTTCCAGAAGGCCGAGATCATGCTGGCGCCGTCACTGCAGACCGAGGGCAAGCAACTCCAGCGCGCCCAGGGCGTTGGCATGGGCCATTGACCGTCCTGGTCGTCGACTTCGGGGCGCAGTACGCCCAGCTCATCGCTCGGCGGGTGCGTGAGGCGCGCGTCTACTCCGAGATCGTCCAGAGCACCATCAGTGCCGACGACGTGCGGGCCAAGAGGCCCTCGGCCATCATCCTCTCGGGGGGACCCAAATCGGTGTACGAGGTGCCGGCCCCGCAGTTGGACCCCGCCATCTACGAACTCGGCATTCCGGTCCTGGGGATCTGTTACGGCGCGCAGCTCATGGCCCTGCAACTCGGCGGCGAGGTCGCCCACACCGGCGGTGGCCAGTACGGTCGCACGGAGCTGACGCGAGAGGGACCGAGCTCGTTGATGGAGCAGTGGCCCCAGACGCAGACGTGTTGGATGAGCCACGGCGACGCCATCGCCAAGGCGCCCGAGGGCTTCGTGGTCACCGCATCGACGCCACTGGCGCCCGTCGCGGTGATGGAGGACGCGCAGCGCCGCCTCTACGCCGTACAGTTCCACCCCGAGGTCGCGCACTCCGAGCGGGGACAGGAACTCCTCGAGAACTTCCTGCACCACGTCGCCGAGATCGCGCCGACGTGGACGAATACGTCGATCATCGACGACCAGGTGGCGGCCATCCGCGCCCGGGTCGGAGACGAGCGGGTCCTGTGCGCCCTGTCGGGCGGCGTCGATTCCGCCGTGGCCGCGGCGTTGGTGACCAAGGCGATCGGCACCCAGCTCACGTGCGTCTTCGTCGACACCGGGCTGATGCGCAAGAACGAGGGCGAACAGATCGAGGCGACCTTCACGCGCCAGTTCGGGGTGCGACTCATCCACGTCAAGGCCCAAGACCGTTTCTTCGACGCCCTCGCCGGCGTCACCGACCCCGAGCGCAAGCGAAAGATCATCGGCGAACTCTTCATCCGCGAGTTCGAGGCGGTCGCCCGCGAGCTCGCCGAGGGTGAGGAGAGTCCGCGCTTCCTGGTACAGGGCACTCTCTACCCCGACGTCATCGAGTCGGGTTCGGGTCACGCGGCCAACATCAAGAGCCACCACAACGTGGGCGGTCTGCCCGAGGACCTGTCCTTCGACCTGATCGAACCCCTTCGCAGCCTCTTCAAGGACGAGGTGCGCCACGTGGGCGAGGAACTCGGCCTACCGGCCGAAATCGTCTGGCGTCAGCCCTTCCCCGGCCCCGGCTTGGGGGTGCGGATCATCGGCGAGGTGACCCGCGAGCGCGCCGAGATCCTGCGCAACGCGGACCACGTGGTGGTCGACGAGATCAAGAAGGCCGGACTGTACCGCGAACTCTGGCAGAGTTTCGCGGTGTTACCGGCGGTGCGTACGGTGGGGGTCATGGGCGACGGACGCACCTACGCGTACCCAATCGTCATTCGCGCCGTGACCTCCGACGACGCGATGACCGCCGACTGGGCGCGCTTGCCCTACGACGTGATCGAGTCCATCGCGAATCGGCTGATTCGTGAAGTGCCGGGGGTCAATCGAGTGGCCCTGGACGTGACGTCCAAGCCGCCAGGCACCATCGAATGGGAGTGAGCCGGCGTCACTTCTCCGACGAGGCACTGTGGGCGCAGGACGCCCAGGACTCGTCCTCGACCCTCGACCCCGATAGTCTGCTCGAGGGGCTCACCGATCCCCAGCGACGCGCCGTCGTTCAGCGCGGCGGACCTCTGTTGGTCATCGCCGGCGCCGGTTCGGGCAAGACGCGGGTCCTGACCCGACGCATCGCCCACCTTCTCGCCACTGGGGACGCCCGCGCCTACGAGATCATGGCCATCACCTTCACCAACAAGGCGGCCGACGAGATGCGCCGGCGCGTGGTGGACCTGGTGGGCGAGGACGCCAAGAACATGTGGGTCTCCACCTTCCACTCGGCGTGCCTGCGCATGTTGCGCGCCCACGCCGACGTCCTGGGCTACGAGCGCGGCTTCACCATCTACGACGCCGGCGACGCCGAGAGTGCCGTCGAGCGCATCATGAAGGAACTCAATCTCGACACCAAACGCATCAGTCCGCGCAGCGTCACCTCGGCCATCTCGGCCGCCAAGAACGAGATGCTCTCGGCCGAGCGCTACGCCGACCTCGGTCGCGGCGACGATCCCAACCATCGCCGCATCGCCGAGATCTACCAGTTGTACGAGACGCGGCTCAAGATCGCCAACGCCATGGACTTCGACGACCTGCTCTTGAATGCGGTACGCATGCTCCGCGCCGACGCCGACGTGCTCGAGTCCTACCAGCGGCGCTTCAAGTACCTACTGGTCGACGAGTTCCAGGACACCAACGGTGTCCAGAACGAGTTGGTGATGATGCTCGCGGCCACGCACCGCAATCTGTGCGTGGTGGGGGACTCCGACCAGTCGATCTACCGTTTTCGCGCGGCGGACGTGCGCAATATCCTGCAGTTCGAAGAGCGTTTCCCCGACGCGGACGTGATCCTGCTCGAACAGAACTTCCGGTCGACCCAGACGATCCTCGACGCCGCCAACGCGGTCATCGCCAAGAACGCCTCGCGACACGCCAAGAATCTCTTCACGGATCACGGGCCCGGTGAACGGATCCGGCTCTATCGCGCCGGCGACGAGTACGACGAAGGTCGGTGGGTGGCCACCGAGTTGCGCCGCGCGCACGTCGCCGCCGGGGTGGGGTGGAATCAGATGGCCGTCTTCTACCGGACCAACGCGCAGAGCCGGGTCCTGGAAGAGGAGATGCTGCGCGCGCGCATCCCGTATCGAGTGATCTCGGGGATGCGCTTCTACGACCGCAAGGAGATCAAGACCGCACTGGCCTACGCCCGACTGATCGTCAATCCCCGCGACGAGGCGTCGGCGCGACGCGTGATCAACGAACCCAAGCGCGGCATCGGCGACGCGGCGCAGAGCAAACTCGGTGTGTACGCGGCCAACAACTCGATCTCCTTCGCCGAGGCCGCGCACTACGCGGCCGCGGCCGGGCTCAGCGCCCGGGCGCTCGCCGGGGCCGACAAGTTCGCCTTCACCATGGACGCGCTGCGCGCGATGTCCAACGACCTCTCGCCGCGCGAGATGATCGACGCGATCGTGCGTGAGACGGGTCTGGGCGACGCGTTACGCGCAGAGAATTCCGACGAGTCCTTCTCGCGACTGGAGAACCTTGGCGAACTGGCGTCGGCGGCGGCCCAGTACGACACGTTGTTGGACTTCGTCGAGCGCATGGCCCTGGTGGCCGACTCCGATCAACTCGACGGGGGGGCGGGGGCGATCTCGATGATGACGATGCACGTGGCCAAGGGCCTCGAGTTCCCCCTCGTGGTCATCACCGGTCTCGAGGAGACGATCTTCCCGCACCGTCGCGCCCTCTCCGACGACGCCGAGCTCGAGGAGGAACGCCGACTCTGCTACGTGGGGGTGACGCGCGCCATGCGCCACTTGATACTGACGCACGCGTGGAGCCGTACGACGTGGGGCCAACGCGTCGATGCGTTGCCGAGCCGCTTCTTGCAGGAGATACCGCCGGAATTGATCCACGACGTCTCGGCGTCGGCGCCGATGCGCCGCGCGACCTTCACGTCCGACGAGGACGGCTTCGTGGGGCGCGGCGGCGACTTCACGTCGGGTCGCGCCTTCGGTGCGGGGACCGCTCCGCCGGTGCGCTCGACGGGAGCCGAACTACTGGGGCTCGCGGTGGGCGAGAGGGTGGTCCATGACCGCTACGGTCCAGGAACGGTGATCAGCCTCGACGGCAGCGGGAGTCACGCGCGCGCCAGCGTCGTCTTCGACGAAAACGGCACGAAGCAACTGGTTTTGGCCATGACGCCGTTGAAGAGGGCCGAGGCGGGCCTCTAGGGTTCTTAGTCATTCTTTAGTGGATGTTGAAGGGTTTCGAAGACCGCGGCGGGGGGGCTGTGTAAAATCGTGTTTCCATGAGTAATGAAGCGCCGCCACGCCCCCGATCGCGTCCGCAACCCGGGGCCCGATCTCGGGCCCCCTACCGTTCGAGTGCGCGCCACGGTCACCGACTGCCCGCCTACATCTACTGGCGCCGGCGCGCCATCGTCGTCGCGGTGATCCTCACGTTGAGCGTCTTCTCGTTCTACGGCGTGACGCTCGGCTTCGCCCTCAGTAATCCCTCCTACGGGGTGTCACTGCAGGCGCGCTTCGCCGAGTGGGGACGCCAGCACGGCATCGGTCCCATCGTGACGTGGGCCGAGACCGAGTACAACAGGTTGCGCCCGGCGCGAGTGGGCGGCAAGCCCCCCACCTCCGCCCTGCCCAAGACCGCGACCGTGGTGCTCGTCAAGGGGAACCAGCCTCTGCCCCTACCCGCCCCGTTGGTCTCTCCGGCCGCCGTGCCGCTGCCGGGCGAGGGTAAGTGGTCCCCCGCCGGTCGCTTCGCGGCGAACGGGGTCCCGGCGGTCTACACCACGTTCATCCGCCCCGACGCGGTGCACACCAGTTACGTCGTGGGCGTGGCGTGGATGGACACCAAGATGCTCGCGGGCCAGCTCTACTCGGGTTCGCAGATTCCCGGAGGTGGGCCCTATCCCTTCACGGCGCCGATCTCGCCGACGGCGTCGCGAACCATCGTGGCGGCGTTCAACGCGGGATTTCGCATGCAGGACGCGAACGGCGGTTACTACACGAACAATAAGTTGATCATCCCACTCCGCCCGGGCGCGGCCTCGGTGGTCATCTACAAGGACGGGACGATGAACGTGGGCCAATGGGGGCGCGACTTCACGATGGCCCCTGACGCCGCCGGTTCCCCGGTCGCGTCGGTTCGCCAGAACCTCGATCTCATCGTCGACGGTGGCAAGGCCGTGCCGGGACTCGGCGCGGCCAACGCGATCAAGTGGGGCAAGACTCTCGGGGGCACCTTCAACGTGTGGCGTTCGGGGCTGGGCATCACGGCTGACGGGGCGCTCGTCTACGCCGGCGGCGACGGTCTGTCGATCAGCGACCTGGCCAATACCCTGGTGCGCGCCGGGGCGGTACGGGGTATGCAACTCGACATCAACACCGACTGGGTGCAGTACACCACGTACGCCGGACCCATCGGAACGCCGATTGGCGGCGCGCAAGGGACGAACCTGCTGCCGGGGATGATCGGTAACCCCGGTCGCTTCTTCGCCAATTGGTGGACGCGCGACTTCTTCGTCATGAGCCTCAAGCCCAAGTTCCAGAGCGCCGCGACGGCGGGCTGACGTCGGACGCGACGCCCTAGCGGTCCATCACCTTTCGCCAGACGGGACCCGGCAGGTGACGCAGAACGGCGTAGACCAGTCGCAACACGGGGGGGCTCCAGATCACTTCGTCACCACGGGCGAGTCCCTTCATGACGGTCGCGGCCACTTCGTTGACGCCCGTGGTGAAGGGCACCTCGGGTAGACCAGCGGTCATACGCGTGCGCACCGCACCGGGGCGCACGAGGTGTAGCGAGACCCCCGTGCCCCGGAGGGAGTCGGCCATGCCCTGGCACAGTCGGTCGAGGCCGGCCTTCGCGCCGCCGTACAGGTACGCGCTGGCGCGAACCCGCACCGCACCGACCGAGGAGAGCACGACGATGCGCCCACTGCCCTGGGCCAGGAGTCGATTACGTACTTCGCTCAGCGCGGCGACTGGCCAGGTGAAGTTGACGGTCACGACGCGAGCGGCGGCGGCGGGGTCGCTCTGATCGCGCAGCTGATGTCCGAGGAGCCCCACGGCCATGATGACCAGGTCCACCGAGTCGCCCGCCTTGTCGAAGGCGTCGCGGACCGCCGACGCGGCACCGGCGACGTCCTCGGCGTCGAAGATCACGGTGTCGGTCCGCGAGGCGCCGTAGTCGAGGGCCTCGCGCGCGGCCTCGTCGAGCAGCTCCTGGTCCCGCCCGGCGAGGATCACCGTGTGGGCGCGCGCCGCGCAGAGCTTCTTCGTGATGGCGCGGGCGATCTCGGAGCTGCCGGCGAAGACGACGATGTTCTGGGGTTGACCGAAGGCGTTTTCCATGTTCACTTCCCTACTAGTTGGAGTCGGCGCGCCAGGTCGCTCGCCAACTGGTGCCGGGGGTCGATACGGTTCTTGACGTCGAGGAAGTGGGGGAGGCGCGGGTACATGACCCGCACGGCTTCAGGGTTGAGGCGCGAGTCCTTGGCCAAGTAGACGCGACCCCCCGCGTCGATGACCATCTCGTCGAGGTCGTCGAGCACCGTGGGCAGGGCGCTGGGTCCCACCGGCAAGTCGAGCGCCAGGGTCCAGCCCGCGAGGGGGAAGGACAGCATGCCGTGGTTGGCCGGGCCGAATCGTTTCAGGACCGCGAGGAAACTCGCGACGCCCGAGGAGGAGAGTCGGTCGATGGCGCGCACGACGCACTCGGCCTGGGCATCGGCCACGGCGAACTGGTACTGGACGAAGCCTCGCCGTCCGTAGAGGCGGTTCCAGTCGTTGACCCCGTCGAGGGGGTGGAAGAAAGTGCCGAGGGACTGCTCCTCGCCCTCGCGCGATTGCGGGGCGCTGCGGAACCAGACTTCGTTGAATGCTCGGATGGAGAGGGGGTTCAACAACCCTGACGGTGCGTTGAACGGTACGCGCAGTCGCGCCGGTGCGGGCGCCACCAGTGACGCGCTCGCGAGGTCGCGACGGGTCGCGTGGTCGCCCCGGGTCAGGATCGCCCGACCCATCGAGGCGCCCTTGGTCATGCAGTCGACCCACGCCACCGAATACCGGTACTCGTCGTCACCGTCGCTCATCGCCGACATGACGTCATCGAGGTTCGAGTGGCGGTGGGTGTCGACGAGGATCCGGTCGGTCTCGATCTTGATCAAACGCAGGGTCACGGTGGTGACGACACCGGTCAGGCCCATGCCGCCGATGGTCGCCCAGAAGAGATCGGGCTCCACCGAGGGCGACACGCTGAAGCGTCCCGCGGGAGTGACGAGTCGCATCTCGAGGACGTGGTCGCCGATGGAACCGTCGCGATGGTGGTTCTTCCCGTGCACGTCCGCGGCGACGGCACCCCCGATCGTCACCTGGCGCGTGCCCGGCGTGACCGGGACGAACCAGCCCTGGGGGATGGCGACCGCGAGCAGCTCGTCGATCGACACGCCGGCGCCCAGGGTCACGACGCCGTCGGGGGCGATGGCGCCGATCCCGCCCAGGGCGCGGTTGGAGAGCACCACACCGCCACTCAACTGGGCGGCGTCGCCGTAGCTTCGTCCGAGCCCCCGGGCGATGGTGCGACTTCCGAGGGTCATCTCTCGGGCGACCAGGTCCTCGGAGGCGGGGGACTGGACCTCAGACATGCCCGGGGTCGTCCGCCCCCAACCGACGAGTCGTTGACGCGTCACGCGTAGGTCCCTCCGACGATCAGCCCGAGCCAGATGACGGCCAAGACCTGCACGGTGCGGTTCTTCAACAAGAGGTCCTCGGGGGACTCCCCGTCGCTCGACTCGGCACCGCGCATGATGAAGAGTATCGCCAGGACCACCGGCACCATGGAGAGCCGTACCGGGATGACTTCGTGCTTGACCGAGGAGAGCCCGGTCGAGGAAGTGTCGATGGCCCAGAGACAATAGGCCGTCACCACGACGGTGGCCGTCAAGGTGAGAGCCGAGTGCAAGAAGTCGGTCGTGTACTCCTTCAAGACCGCTCGATTGGCCGTGCCCACGTGACGCAACTCCGCCGAACGCTTGCCCACCACCAGGAACAGCGCACCGAACGTCACCACGATGAGGAACCAGGTGGACACCGGGATGTGTGACGCCACCGCGCCGCCGTACGAGCGAAGGAAGAAACCGCTGGCGACGAGGCCGAGTTCGATGATCACGGCGTTCTTCAACCAAAAGTTGTAACTGAGGGTCTCGACCAGGTAGAGACCCAATATGAAGTAGAAGCCGCCGGGCCGATGGATCAGCAGTGGCAACAGCAGTCCGGCCACCGCGAGAACCGCCGCCGCGGCGATCGCCCGCGCGGGCGAGAGATCGCCCGCGGCGATCGCCCGGAACCGCTTGGTGGGGTGCTGGCGGTCCGACGCGACGTCGCGCAAGTCGTTGAGGAGGTACACACTCGAGGACAGGCAACAAAACGCGAGGAAGGCGACGACGGTGTTGGCCAGGACGGAACGGTGAAAGAGCGTCCCCGAGGCCCCCGGCGCCACCACCAGGAGGCCGTTCTTGATCCACTGTGGGATCCGCATCGCCGAGGCGAGGGCTCGTACTGTCCCGCGCGACTGACCTGGAGCGCTCACGACACCCAAGGCTACTCGTCTCGCCTGGACGGACTCCTCGAGTGGCGCCCTACGCCACCTCACGTAGGATGGAGAGTTGTGAAGCGCACCTACCGCGTCGTGGTCGCCAAGCCTGGTCTTGACGGTCACGATCGTGGCGCCAAAGTCATCGCGCGCACGTTGCGCGACGCCGGGTTCGAGGTCGTCTATACGGGGCTCCACCAGACCCCGGAGCAGATCGTCGAAGCGGTCGTGCAAGAGGACGCCGACGCCCTGGGCCTCTCACTGTTGTCCGGGGCGCACCTGGTCCTCGTGCCACGCATCGTCGAACTCTTACGCGCGGGCGGTCGAGAGGACGTCGTCCTCGTCGTGGGCGGCATCATTCCTGACGCCGACGCCGCACCCCTGGCGGCGATGGGCGTGGCCCGCGTCTTCACGCCGGGGGCCTCTCTTCACGAGATCGGCGTATGGCTGGAGGAAACTCTCGACAACGCGCACCTCGCCACCCCGTCGTAGTCCCCGCCCCCCCAACAATTCAGAAAGCAGAGTCGAATGGATCTCTTCGAGTATCAGGGAAAGCAGTACTTCTCGCGATTCGGTATCGCCGTCTCGCCCGGTGACATCGCTGACACCGTCGAGGAAGCGGTGGCCGTCGCCGAGCGCGTCGGATACCCCGTCGTGGTCAAGGCCCAGGTCAAGGTGGGTGGTCGCGGCAAGGCCGGGGGGGTCAAATTGGCCAACGACGTCGACGAGGTCCGACGGCACGCGGGGGACATCTTGGGCCTCGACATCAAGGGACACGTGGTGCGCCGGCTCTGGATCGAGCGATCCAGTGACATCGCCAAGGAGTACTACGCCTCCTTCACGCTGGACCGCCCCCACAAGAGCCATCTGGGAATGCTCAGCGCCCAGGGCGGGGTCGAGATCGAGGTCGTGGCCGAGGAGAACCCCGAGGCCATCGCCTTCTTGTCGATCGACCCGGTGCACGGTCTCGACCTGGCCACCGCACGGCGATGGGTGCACGAGGCCGAGCTCGACGAGGTGGCGCGCGAACAGGCGGCCGAACTCTTGGTGAAGCTCTACGACTGCTACACCACGGGCGACTGCGACCTCGCGGAGATCAACCCGCTCATCTTGACGCCCGAGGGCCAGGTGCACGCCCTCGACGCCAAGGTCACCCTCGACGAGAACGCGTCGTTCCGTCACCCCGAGTGGGAGGAGTTCCGCGCCACCGAGACCGACGACCCGCGAGAGAAGATGGCCAAGGAGAAGGGCCTGAACTACATCGGTCTCGACGGCTCCATCGGGATTATCGCCAACGGGGCCGGTCTGGCGATGTCGACGCTGGACGTGGTCAACCAGGTCGGAGGTTCGGCGGCCAACTTCCTCGACATCGGCGGTGGCGCCAACGCCGACGTCATGGCCGCGGCCCTCGAAGTCATCAATTCTGACCCCAAGGTGACGGCGATCTTCGTCAACATCTTCGGCGGGATCACCCGGGTCGACGAGGTCGCCAAGGGGGTCCTCGAGGCCCTGTCGCGCGTGTCCATCGCGGCACCGATCGTCCTGCGCCTCGATGGCACCAACGCCGTCGAAGGGCGCGCGATCCTGGCGCCGCACCTCAACGACCGATTGATCACCGAACCCACCATGCTGGACGCCGCTCGTCGTGCCGTGTCCCTCGCGAACGCCTAAGGAGCATCATGAGCATCTTTGTTGACGAAAATACGAAAGTCATTGTCCAGGGCTTGACCGGTGGACAAGGTAGGTTCCACGGTCTGCGCAACCGCGACTACGGCACCAAGATCGTCGGTGGCGTGACCCCGGGCAAGGGGGGCACCGATGTCGAGGGCATTCCGGTCTTCAACTCGGTCAAGGAAGCGGTCGCGGCCACGGGCGCCACGGCGTCGTTCGTCGTCGTGCCGCCCAAGTTCGCCTCGGCGGCCATCCTCGAGGCAGCCGAGGGCGGCATCACCTTCATAGTCTGCATCACCGAAGGGATCCCGGCGCACGACGAAGCGGTGACCTACAACCGCCTGGTCGAGGACTACCCCGACGTCCGTCTCCTCGGTCCGAACTGCCCCGGCATCATCAGCCCCGGGAAGTGCAACATCGGTATCACCTCGGGTGACATCGCCCTCGCGGGCGGCCCGGTGGGCATCGTCTCGCGTTCGGGCACGCTGACCTACCAGGCATTGCACGAGTTGTCCCAACAGGGCATCGGCCAGACCACCTGCGTCGGCATCGGCGGCGACCCGGTGCCGGGGACCAATTTCATCGACTGCCTCGCCGCCTTCGAGGCCGACCCCGAGACCAAGGCCGTCATGATGATCGGTGAGATCGGCGGTTCGGAGGAGGAACGCGCGGCCGAGTGGATCAAACTCAACATGACCAAACCCGTCGTCTCGTACATCGCGGGCGTCACCGCGCCCCCCGGACGCAAGATGGGCCACGCCGGGGCCATCATCTCGGGGTCCAAGGGGACGGCGCAGGCCAAGATGGACGCTCTCGCCGCCGCCGGGGTGCACGTGTGCGTGAACCCCACCGAGGCCGGTCAGAAAATGGTCGAGATCGTCCGGGCGCTCTAAGCCTTGACCGTGCGACTCTGCGTCCTCGTCTCGGGTTCGGGAACGATCCTCGAGGCCCTCATCGAACGCCCCGTGCGTATCGCCCTGGTGGCGGCGGACCGACCCTGTCGGGGCCTCGAGGTGGCCGCCCGCGCGGGCCTCGAGACGGTACTCGTCGACCGGGCCGGCTACGGGGGCTTCGCGGCGGACTTCGACCGCGAACGCTACAGCGAGGACCTGGCGTCGACGCTGCGCGCTCGCGACATCGACCTGGTGGCGATGGCCGGTTTCGGCACGGTCGTCACCGCGGCCTTCCACGATGCGTTCCCGGGGCGCGTACTCAACACGCACCCCAGTCTGCTGCCTCACTTCAAGGGCTGGCACGCGGTCGCCCAGGCCCTGGCCAGCGGCGCGCGCGAGACGGGGTGCACCGTGCACGTGGCCACGGTGGCCCTCGACGACGGTCCGATCCTCGCGCAGCGTCGCGTCGCGGTGCGCGCGGACGATGACGAGGCGCGCCTGCACGAACGAATCAAGGACGTCGAGCGGGTACTGTACCCGTCGGTCATCACGAGGGTGATGGCGGCGCTCGACGAGGGACGTGACGTGTCGTCGGTGGCCCGAGAGATGGAGAATGTGTAGATGCGTGCGCTTCTGAGTGTGTGGGACAAGACGGGACTCCTCGATTTCGCGCGAGGACTCGCGTCGCTCGAGATCGAACTGGTCGCCTCGGGGGGCACCGCACGAGCGCTCGCCGACGCCGGTATCGCGCACCTCGACGTCGCCGAGGTCACCGGCTTCCCCGAGATGCTCGATGGTCGGGTCAAGACGCTGCACCCGCGCATCCACGGGGGCATCCTGGCGAATCGCGCCGAGCCCTCGCACCTGGCCGCCCTCGGATCTCACGACATCGTCGCCATCGACCTGGTGGTGTGCAATCTCTACCCCTTCGCGTCCGATCCCTCGATCGAACTCATCGACGTCGGCGGCCCGACCATGGTGCGAGCCGCGGCGAAGAACCATCACCACGTCGGGGTCGTGACGAGCCCGGGTCAATATGGCGTCGTCCTCGAGGAGTTGCGGGCATCGGGTGGACTCTGCGACGCGACGCGACACGAACTCGCCCGCGCGGCCTTCGCCCATACGGCGGCGTACGACGCCGAGATCGTGGCGTGGATGGATCGTGGTGGCGCGATCGGCCCGGCGCCCGACGCGACGGACGAAGTGGTCCCGTCGACCCTGCACCTCACCCTCGAGCGCGCCGACGTCGTGCGCTACGGCGAGAACCCGCACCAGATCGGTGCACGCTACCGCGTGGCGGGCACGTCGCCCTGGTGGGACGGCGTGGTCAAGCACGCCGGCTCCGCACTGTCGTACCTGAACCTCTTCGACGCGGACGCCGCGTGGCGCCTGGTGCACGAACTCGCCACCGACGCGCCCGGTCTCGCGGCGGTCGCGATCATCAAGCACGCCAACGCGTCGGGTGCCGCGGTGGCCGAGACCTTGCACGACGCGTTCGCCAGGGCCCTCGAGGCCGACCCCCAGAGCGCCTTCGGGGGGATCGTCGCGGTGGGTGGCGAGGTGGACAACGACCTCGCCACGTTGATCGCCGCGGGTCCCCAGGCCGACGTGATCATCGCGTCGTCCTTCAGGGACGACGCGCTCGCCACGCTGGTGGCGCGCCGCAAGGCGACGCGACTGCTCAGCGCACCCGCGCCCGAGCCGCTGGGCCGATCCATCCGCACCTTCGGCAACACCGCGCTCGTGCAGAACGCCGACGAGTTGGTGGTGCCCGTGGGGCAGTGGCGATGCGTCAGCGAGCGCCAGCCCACCCCCGAACAATTACGCGACCTGGCCCTGGCGTGGCGGGTGTGCGCTCGAACGACGTCCAACGCCATCGTGCTGGCTCGTGACGGGGTGGCGGTCGGCGTCGGCGCAGGGCAGCAGTCGCGCGTGGTGGCCGCGGGCATCGCGACGACCAAGGCGGGCGACAAGGCCGTCGGTGCGGCGGCGTCGTCCGACGCCTTCTTCCCCTTCGCGGACGGTCTCGACGCGCTCACGAGCGCCGGGGTCACTTCCGTCGTGCAACCCGGTGGATCGGTGCGCGACCAAGAGGTCATCGACGCGGCCAACGCCGCGCATATCGTCATGATGCTCACGGGTGAGCGTCATTTCCGACACTAGGAGGGACATGGCTGAACTACTCGACGGCGAACGGCTCGCCGGGCGGATCAAGATGGAACTGGCAGACCGGGTCGCGCGTCTGGCGGCCCTGGGTCGCCCGGTGGGACTGGGTACCGTGCTGGTGGGCGAGGACGGACCCAGCGCCAAGTACGTGGCGATGAAGCACGCCGACTGTGAGGCCATCGGTATTCGCTCCTACCACGAGGAGTTGCCGTCGAGCGCCACACAGGCCGACGTCGAAGCCGTGATCGATCGCTTCAACGAGGACCCGAACGTCCACTCCATCTTGGTACAGCTCCCGTTGCCCCGGGGTATCAACGAGGAGCAGGTGCTGTTGCGCATCAGACCCGAGAAGGATGTCGACGGGCTGCACCCGACGAACCTGGGTCGCCTCGTGATGGGCACGCCCGGACCGTTGCCTTGCACCCCCGCGGGCATCGTCGAATTGCTGACGGCCCACGCGGTACCGGTGGAGGGACGTCACGTGGTCATCATCGGCCGCGGACTCACCATCGGCCGTCCGCTGTCGCTCCTGCTGGCGATGAAGCGCCCCGGTTGCAACGCGGCGGTGACCGTCGTACATACGGGGGTCGACGACGTGGGGGCTCTCACGAGGACCGCCGACGTGGTCGTCGCCGCGGCCGGCGTGGCCGGGCTCGTCACGCGCGACATGGTCCGGGTCGGCGCGGCAGTGGTCGGCGCGGGCACGAGCTGGTCGGGGAGTAAGTTGATGAGCGACGTCGCCGACGACGTCGCCGACGTGGCGGGGTGGATTACGCCGCGCATCGGCGGGGTGGGGCCGATGACGCGCGCCATGCTGTTACGCAATGCCGTTCTTGCGGCGGAGAAGGTTCAATGACTACAACTGACGAACGGGGTCGCGAATTCGACGAGCGACCGTGGGGTAACTTCACGGTGTTGGACGACGTGATGGCGGACCACAAGGTCAAGCGCATCGTCGTGTCGCCGGGCCAGCGACTGAGTTACCAGACCCACAAATATCGAGCGGAGCACTGGTTCGTCGTCTCGGGTCTCGCCACCGTGGTCCTCGACGGCCGGACCCTCGAGCTCCAGCCCGGTGATTCGGTCGATATCGCCATCGGGGCGGCGCACCGTTGTGAGAACCACGGCAGCGAACCGGTCGTCTTCATCGAGGTCCAACACGGTTCGTACTTCGGCGAGGACGACATCGTGCGTCTCGAGGATGACTTCGGTCGCGACTAGTCCCGTGCGCATCGACCAACTGCTCGCCGCGGGTCACACGCGGTCGTTCGAATTCTTCCCTCCCAAGTCCGACGAGGAATCGGCGACGCTCTCGGCGACGCTCTCGGACCTCGAGACCCTCGAGCCCTCCTTCGTCTCGGTCACCTACCGCGGCGGCCACGAATCGCGTCAGCGCACGTTCGATCTCGTCACCCACATCCAGCGCGGTCGCCTCATCTCGATGGCGCACTTGATCTGCGTCGGGCACCGCCGCGCCGAGATGCGACAGATACTGGAGAACTACCTGGCGTGCGACGTCGTGAACGTGATGGCGCTGGGCGGGGACATCCCCGAGGACCCCGATCTGGTGGCGTCGGAGTTCCGCTACGCCCTCGACCTCGTGGAACTCGCTCGTGACGTCGGCGAGTTCTCCATCGGCGTGGCGGCGCACCCGCTGGGACACCCACGTTCGCCCGATCGACGCAGCGACCGACGCCACCTGGCCGAGAAGCTTCGCCTCGCCGATTTCGCGATCACCCAGTTCTTCTTCGAACTGGCCGACTGGACGACACTGGTGCAGGAACTGGGTGAACTGGACGTCACCAAGCCCGTCTTGCCGGGCATCATGCCGGTGACCACCTTGGCGGGTGTGTCACGAATGGCCCAGATGGGGGCGGCGGTGCCCGCGCAACTCGTCGCACGGCTCGAGACGGCTCACGCGGCCGGGGGGCCAGCCGCGGTGCGCGCCGAGGGCGTCAGGGCCGCGAGTGAACTCTGCGAGCAATTGCTCGGCGCCGGGGCGCCGGGACTTCACTTCTACACCCTGAATCGTTCGACGGCGACGCGCGAGATCCACGAATCGTTGTTCGGGCCCCACGGGGTGCGCCGACCCTAATCAGTGGACCAGGACGACTAGCGCGCAGGTCATAGGATGGGCCCTATGGCTGACATCATCACAACGGACGCCGACGGCGTCCTGCACGTATCTGACAATCCGATCATCCCCTTCATCGAGGGCGACGGGACCGGCGTCGACATCTGGCCCGCCGCGCAACTCGTCATGGACGCCGCCGCGCACAAGCACGGCAAGACCATCGCGTGGAAGGAGGTCCTCGCGGGTGAGAAGGCGTTCAAGGAGACCGGATCGTGGCTGCCTGACGAGACCGTCGAGACGTTCCGTACTCACCTGATCGGTATCAAGGGCCCGCTCACCACGCCGATCGGCGGCGGCATGCGGTCGCTCAACGTGGCGCTACGTCAGATCCTCGACCTCTACGTCTGCCTTCGTCCGGTGCGCTACTTCCAGGGAGTGCCCTCACCGGTGCGGCACCCCGAGTGGGTCGACATGGTGATCTTCCGTGAGAACACCGAGGACGTGTACGTCGGCATGGAACTCGCGGCGGACACGCCCGAGGTCGAGAAGTTGCGGACCTACCTGCACGACACGTTCGGTTGGGAAATCCGCGACCACGCGGGCATCGGTGTCAAGCCGATCTCCAAGTTCGGTTCGGAGCGACTGATCCGCGCGGCCTTCAAGTACGCCCTCGATCATGATCGCAAGTCGGTGACGCTGGTGCACAAGGGCAACGTGCAGAAGTACACCGAGGGCTACTTCATGAAGCTCGGCTACCAACTGCTCAAGGACGAGTTCGCCGACAACTTCGTCGGCTGGGACGACTGCGGGGGCCAGCCCGGCGACAAGATCCTCGTCAAGGACGCCATCGCCGACATCGCCCTGCAGCAGGTGTTGTTGCGCCCCAAGGAGTACGACGTCATCGCCACCACCAACTTGAACGGCGACTACATGTCCGACGCCCTCGCCGCGCAGGTGGGTGGCATCGGCATCGCCCCGGGCGCCAACATCAACTACACCACGGGTCACGGCATCTTCGAGGCCACGCACGGAACGGCCCCCAAGTACGCCGGTCAGGACAAGGTGAACCCCGGGTCGGTGCTCCTGTCGGGCGTCTTGATGTTCGAGCACCTCGGATGGCAGGCCGCGGCCGACGACATCGTCCACGCCATGGAAGCGACCATCGCCGAGAAGATCGTCACGTACGACTTCGCGCGCCTCATGGAGGGCGCGACCGAAGTGAAGTGTTCCGAATTCGCCGCCGCCATCGTCGACCGTCTCTAATACACCTCGTCAAGGAGAAACATGACCACCCCCGTCCACGTCACCGTCACCGGCGCCGCCGGTCAGATCGGCTATTCGCTACTGTTCCGCATCGCCTCGGGACAGTTGCTCGGCCCCGACACGCCCATCTTGCTGCGTCTCTTGGAGATCGAGCCGGCCATGAAGGCACTTCAGGGTGTCGTCATGGAGCTCGACGACTGCGCCTTCCCCCTGCTGAGTGACATCGAGGCGACCAGCGACCTCGATCTCGCCTTCACCAACACGTCGTGGGCCCTGCTGGTGGGCTCCATTCCGCGCAAGGCGGGCATGGAGCGCGGCGACTTGCTCAACGTCAATGGCGGTATCTTCAAGCCCCAGGGTCGCGCGATCGCCGCCAACGCCGCCAGTGACGTGCGCGTCCTCGTGGTGGGCAACCCGTGCAACACCAACTGCTTGATCGCGCGCTCCAACGCACCCGAAGTTCCCGCGGACCGTTGGTTCGCGATGACGCGCCTCGACCAGAACCGTGCGGAGACGCAACTGGCCAAGAAGGCGGGCGTACCGGTGTCGCAGGTGAGGAACCTCGCGATCTGGGGCAACCACTCGGCGACCCAGTTCCCCGATTTCGCCAACGCCACCCTGAACGGGGTCGCGGCGCCCGCCGCGATCACCGACCACGACTGGTTGCGCGGTGACTTCATCACGACGGTGCAGAAGCGCGGAGCGGCGATCATCGAGGCTCGTGGTGCGAGTTCGGCGGCGTCTGCGGCGAACGCCGCGATCGACACGGTGGTCAGCCTCACGACGCCCACGCCCGAGGGCGACTGCGTCTCAGTGGGCGTCACCTCCACGGGACACTACGGCGTGCCCGAAGGGCTCACCTTCGGCTTGCCCATTGTCGTCGACGCCCGGGGAGGATGGTCGGTCAAGGAGGACTTCGTCGTCGACGAGTTCGCGGCCGAGCGCATCAAGGTCACGACCGACGAACTGCTCGCGGAACGCGAGGATGTCCGCTC
>JABBOA010000011.1:21452-30457 GCA_019352075.1 Acidobacteriota bacterium
CCACAAATTGCCTTGGTCCTCATCGTGCGCCCGCCGTTTCGCGCCACAGAGCGGGTCGGCGCACCTCGTCGTGTAACGAGAGGTGTGCCGTCGCGACCTCGAGTATCGAGGCAATCGAGCGAGAGGATTTCGAGAATGTCATCAAGAAGATCAATCACTGCCGTCGTCGTCGTGATCGTAGCGGTGGTCGTCGTCATCAGCCTGGTGTTGACGAACAACTCGTCGTCGAGGACTTCGGCGACCACGACGACGACCACGACCAGCGGCGGGGGTGCGGGCGCGGTGAAGGACGCCACTTTCACCACGAGTTTTTCGACGATGAAGGACCTGACGAACGTCGTGGCGTCGGGCAAGGGACTCATCGCGGTCCTCCTTCCGGACACGGTGTCATCGGCGCGCTACACCCAGTTCGACGCCCCCTACATCAAGAAGGCGTTCTTGACGGCGGGTTTGTCGGCGAGCCAGTTCTCCATCCAAAACGCCCAGGGCAGCACGACAACGCAGTACACCGAGGCGCAGTCCGCCATCTCGAAGGGTGCGAAGGTCATCTTGCTCGACGCGCTCGACTCCACCACGGGAGCGGTCATCGAGTCGTACGCGAAGTCTCGTGGTGTGAAGGTGATCGACTACGACCGCCTGACGCTGGGCGGGTCGCGCAGCTATTACGTGAGTTTTAACAACGTGAAGGTCGGTGGTCTGATTGGATCAGGACTCCTCAGTTGCCTCGCGGCCTGGCACGTGACGTCACCGATGATCTACGTCATGCGTGGCGCTCCGACGGACAACAACGCCACGCTCTTCGCCCAGGGCTACGACACGGTCTTGGCGGCCGCGGGCTACACCGCGGGCCGAGGGAACGTGGTGAGGGAGAATTCCGGGACCTGGACTCCGTCGGTCGCCTTGACCGACTTCCAGGGCGCTTACACGGCGAATCACAAGATCAACGCCGTCGTGACCCCCAACGACGAGAACGCGGCGCCCATCATCGCGTACCTGCAGTCCCAGGGCCTCAAGGCCACGACGATGCCCTTTACCGGCCAAGACGCTACCCTGACGGGGTTTCAGAACATCATCTCGGGATACCAATGCGGAACGGTCTACAAGCCCATTTGGATCGAGGCCCAGGCAGCGGCGGCGCTCGCGATCTATCTTCGCGCCGGCGAAACCCCCCCGAGCGGGCTGGTCAACGGTACGTCGGTGGACACCACGGCCACCTCGGCCAGTCTCAAGAGAGTCCCCTCGGTGTTGTTGACGCCGACGTGGGTGACCGCTCCCACCATCGAGTCGACGGTGATCAAGGATGGGGTCATCACTGCGAAGGCTCTGTGTACGACGTCGTCACCGACCGTGGCGGGCATCTCTTCACCTTCATTCAGGGCAGATTGCGCGAACTACGGCATCAAGTAGCCGACGTCCACGACGCGCCCCACGTGAGCGCATCACTCACGTGGGGCTCAGCGTCGGGGTCGGCCCACGCGAGTGCCCGGCCTGGCGAGGAGGGCCGGGGTAATGGGGGTGGCTCGGGTGACCCGGGTCGACGGGTCCGAGCCAATGGCGCTCCCTCAAGGACGCCCCGGGGCCCGGTTCACGGGCGCACGAACGCGGCGCGGGGACCGGGGGCGATCATTCGAAGCGTGGTCCTCGCGGCGACAGGTGCACGGCGAGGACGACGTGCGTCGTGCGGATCACGTCGAGACGCGTCAATCGGCGGTGCCCCGTCGGGACGCGCGGTGGGCTGGCATCGCGTGAATCAGGGAGCGTACGGTGCGCCGGGCGACCCGCGCCACCACGAGCGACGGATCAGAGGGTCGACGATGCACGGGGATCAGCGATCTGATTCAGTCCTTGAGTAGCTCGCGCAGCCAGCCCGCCAGGGGCACGAGGGCGTTCACGTCGCCGCGGACCTTGATGCGGCCATCACGCAGGGCGTTGGCGCTGTCGAGTGCACCCGTGGCGAGCGCGACCGCGTCGGCGTAGCTGAGACGCACAATGGTGTCGGCGCGAGGGTGCTCACCCAGAGTCACTCGCGCCCCCTCACTCGAAAGTGACAGACTCAGCGCACCCGGGTGGCCGGAGGGCGCGTCCAACATTTCGAAGACCACCACGCATGCGCTGGCGCCCTCGGGCAGGGCGTAGTGCGCGATGGCGCCCAGACGTGAGTTCATCTCCTCGCACCACCGCTGCGAGAGAAACTCATCCATGGCTCACGGGGCTGGCTGGACGGCGGCGTCGTCCGCCGACCGCTTGGTCCGGCGCCGAATCTTGCGTCCGAGCCACGCCACCGGGTCGTAGTGAGCGTCGACCACGCGCTCCTTCAAGGGGATGATGGCGTTATCGGTGATCTTGATGTGCTCGGGGCACACCTCGGTGCAGCACTTGGTGATGTTGCAGTAACCCAGTCCCATCTCCTCACGGATCAGGTCACGCCGGTCGTTGGTGTCGAGGGGGTGCATCTCGAGCTCGGCGTAGCGGATGAAGAAACGCGGTCCGGCGTAGTGCTGCTTATTACCCTCGTGGTCGCGGATGACGTGGCATACGTCTTGACACATGAAGCACTCGATGCACTTGCGGAACTCCTGTCCGCGCGTCACGTCCTCTTGGTACATCCGGTACCCGTCCTCGGGCATGGGCGGGGGCAGTAACGCGGGCACCTTCTCGGCCTGGGCGAAGTTGAATGAGACGTCGGTCACCAGGTCGCGGATGATCGGGAACGTCTTCATCGGCGTCACCGTGACGGGACCCTCGGGCAGGGTGTCCATCCGGGTCATGCACATCAGTTGCGGCTTGCCGTTGATCTCGGCCGCGCACGATCCGCACTTGCCGGCCTTGCAGTTCCAGCGACACGCCAGGTCGGGCGCGTCGGTGGCCTGGATACGGTGGATGACGTCGAGGACCACCTCTCCCTCGTTCTGGGTGACGCTGTAGCTCTCGAAGTCACCTCCGTTGGCGTCACCGCGCCAGACACGCATCGTTACCTCAGCCATCACTTTGCCTCCTCGAGCAGGACCTTGAGTTCCTCGGGCATGGCGAGCAGCGCCGATTCCTTGGTGACGATGTCGCTGTCCCAGTTGCCACCGTCGGTGGAGTGCGCGAAGTTGAACTTGGCGAACTCGGGGTCGGCGCCGGGGTAGTCCTCGCGGGTGTGCCCGCCGCGTGACTCCTTGCGCAGGGTGGCGCCAATGGTCACGGCCTTGCAGACGGTGATCATGGCGGGTAGGTCCGTCGCGAGGTTCCAACCGGGGTTGTAGGCGCGAGGGCCCTTCACCTTGATGTTCTTGACGCGCTCGGTGAAGGCATCGAGTTGGATCGCGGCGTCCTCGAGCTCGCTCTGCGTGCGGATGATGCCGACGTTGGCCTGCATCATCTCCTGGAGGTCGCGCTGGATGTCGTAGGGGTTCTCGCCCGCCTCGCGATCGAAGGGGGCCAGCGCCTCCGCGACGGCGGCTTCGACCTGGTGGGCGTTCATCGGCCCGGCCACGTCGCCCGCGGCGATGTACTGCGCGGCACCCTCGCCGGCGCGCTTGCCGAAGACGACGAGGTCGCTGAGTGAGTTGCCGCCCAGACGGTTGGCGCCGTGCATGCCGCCCGCCACTTCGCCCGCGGCGAAGAGCCCGCGGGCGGCGGTGGCCGCGGTGTCGGCCTCGACCTGGACGCCGCCCATGATGTAGTGGCAGGTGGGTCCGATCTCCATGGCCTCGGTGGTGATGTCCACGCCGGCGAGCTCCATGAACTGGTGGTACATCGACGGCAGTCGGCGGCGGATGAACTCGGCCGGACGACGCGTGGCGATGTCGAGGTAGACCCCGCCGTGGGGAGTGCCCCGACCGGCCTTCACCTCGGCGTTGATGGCGCGCGCGACTTCGTCACGCGGTAGCAGTTCGGGCGGTCGGCGTCCGGCGGTGTGGTCGTAGTACCACTTGTCGGCCTCCTCTTCGGACTCGGCGGTCTCGGCGCGGAACATCGGCGCGACGTAGTCGAACATGAACCGCTTGCCCTCGGAGTTGCGTAGCACGCCACCGTCGCCGCGGACGCCTTCGGTCACGAGTAGGCCGCGTACCGAGAGGGGCCACACCATGCCGGTCGGGTGGAACTGGATGCACTCCATGTCGATGAGGTTGGCGCCGGCCCACAGGGCCATCGCGTGACCGTCGCCGGTACCCTCCCAGGAGTTCGAGGTGAACTTCCACGACTTGCCCGCCCCGCCGGTCGCGAGGATCACGGCCTTGGCGCCGAAGGTGATGAATTCACCGGTCTGGCGTCGATACGCCACGCAGCCGGCGACCCGTCCGTCGGCGTCGTGGACGAGTCGTAGCACCTTGACCTCCATGAACACGTCGGTGCCCATCGAGACGACCTTCTGCTGGAGGGTGCGAATGAGCTCGAGGCCCGTGCGGTCGCCCACGTGGGCCAAGCGCGCGTAGCGGTGACCGCCGAAGTCGCGCTGGAGGATCTTGCCGTCCTTCGTCCGGTCGAAGAGCGCCCCCCACTGCTCGAGTTCGAGGACCCGCGCGGGTGACTCCTTGGCGTGCAACTCGGCCATGCGGTAGTTGTTGAGGTACTTGCCCCCGCGCATCGTGTCGCGGAAATGGACCATCCAGTTGTCCTCGGGGTAGACGTTGCCCATAGCCGCCGCCATCCCACCCTCGGCCATCACGGTGTGGGCCTTGCCCAGGAGGGACTTGGTGAGGATGCCGACACTGAGTCCGCGCTGCTTGGCCTCGATGGCCGCGCGCAGTCCGGCGCCCCCGGCACCGATGATCAGAACGTCGTAGTCGTGGTGTTCGTAGGTCACGGTAATCCTTCTTAGAACAACTTGTAGTCGGTGAGGGCGCCCGAGGCGACCAGACGCACGTAGACGTCGGTGAGTGCGACGAAGATCAACGAGGCCCACGCCAGGTTCATGTGCTTCGCGTTGAGCGGGGTCAACATCTTCCAGAAGCGGTAGCGGATCGGGTGCGCCTTGAAACTCTTGACCCCACCGCCACACAGATGGCGACACGCGTGACACGACAATGAGTACGCCCACAGCAGCACCGCGTTCACCACGAGCACGATGGTGCCCACCGTCACGCCGTAACCGAGTCCGGGCTGGCGGAAGGCGCGCACGGCGTCGTAGGTGAGCAGGGCGTTGAAGATCAGTCCCGCGTAGAAGAAGTAGCGGTGCAGATTCTGCATGATGAGAGGGAATCGAGTCTCGCCCGAGTAGGAACCGTGCGCGTCCGAGACCGCGCAGGCGGGCGGTGACCACCAGAAGGCCCGGTAGTAGCTGCGTCGGTAGTAGTAGCAGGTCAGGCGAAAGCCCAGGGGGAAGATGAGGATGAGCAGGGCCGGCGAAAGGGTCCATCCGTTGAAGGCGAAACCGGCTTTGGCACCGGGCACGCAGTCACTGGCGATGCAGGGGGAGTAGAAGGGGCTGATCAGGTCGCGTCCGACGTTGGCACCCACGTAGTAGTAGCGGTTCTGAAAGGCCGCCCAGGTGGAGTAGATGATGAACGCGGTGAGGATCGAGACCGTGACCACTGGCTGGATCCACCAGCGGTCCTGGCGCAGGGTCGAAACGTCGGGCCCACCGCGCGTCCCGCCTAGTACGACCTTGGTGGAACTCTCGGTGGTTGACACGGCGTCTCCTGACTTTCCTCGCCGCCGGCTCGCGTGCGCGAGTCGTCGACCTGGCCCATTCTAAGTAGGTACTGCGAGGCCCGCTGGGGCCAAAAAAAGAATCAGTGATTGCCGCCGCGGCGACCTTCGGCGGTGCCACCCAGCAGGGCCCAGACCACGAGGCCGAAACCCGGCACCAGTAGCCAGATCCCGAAGACCAGCGCCAGCACCACGAAGAACGCGCCCATGCCCATCACGAAGGGGAAGATGGACGAGCCGGGGAACGCCCCGACGACGCCGGCACCCTGGGTCTGGGTCGCGTGGGGGTTGTCCTCGGGGCGCGCCTTCATGCGCCGGCTCCACCAGTAGTAGTAACCACCGGGCAAGAAACCCAGCAGCATGGCCGCGAACATCATCACGCCACCGGCGTTCTCGAGGCTCCAGTTCCAGTACACCGCGCACATGATGCCGAAGAACAGCCCCAGGCCCAGCAGGATCTTGGCTTCTACCTTCATACGGGTGCCCCCTCGGCCTCGTGGGTGCCTTCGTGCTCACCGTGGTGCAACGAGCGATGCTCCGGGTGGTTATGGTCCCAGGTCGGACGCTCGGAGCGGATCTGGGGCAGACGATAGAAGTTGTGGTGGGGGGGCGGCGACGTCGTGAACCACTCCAGGGTCTGAGCGTCCCACGGGTTGTCGCCGGCGGGGTACTTCTTCCAACTGACGACGACGTTGAAGACGAAAATGATCGTGGAGATGCCGATGAGCACGGCACCCACGGTGGAGACGTCGTTGAGGGTCTTCCACTGAGGGTCATTGGGGTACATCGCCATACGTCGCGGCATGCCCTGCAGACCCAGGATGTAGAGCGGGAAGGTGAAGACCTGGGTGCCGATGAAGAGGAACCAGAACTGGGCCTTACCGAGCCTCTCGTTGAGTAGGTATCCGGTGATCTTGGGACCCCAGTAGTACAGGCCGGACATCGCGCCGAGCACCAGGGCCATCACCACCGAGTGGAAGTGCGCCACCACGAAGTAGGTGTCGTGGGTGAAGAAGTCCAGAGGGGGGCTGGCGAGGTAGATGCCGGTCAGGCCGCCGACGAGGAACGTGAAGAGGAAGCCCAGGGACATCAACATGGCGGCGGAGAACCACACCTGCCCTCGCCACATGGTCCCAATCCAGTTGAACATCTTGATACCCGTCGGCACGGCGATGAGCAGGCTCATGATCGAGAAGAAGGGCAAGAGCACCACGCCGGTGGTGAACATGTGGTGTGCCCAGACGCCCAGGGACAACGCGGCGATGGTCAACGTGGCGAAGATCATCCCCTTGTAACCGAAGACCGGCTTGCGTGAGAACACGGCGATGACCTCGGTGACCATGCCGAAGAAGGGTAGGGCGAGGATGTAGACCTCGGGGTGTCCCCAGAACCAGAAGATGTGTTGCCAGAGCACTGGTACCCCGCCGCCGGCCACGGAGAAGATATGCGTGCTGAAGTGACGATCGGCGTAGAGCATGATCAGACCCGCGGTCAACACCGGGAAGGCCAGCAGGATCAAGATCGCCGTCACCAGCATGTTCCAGGTGAAGATGGGCATGCGGAACATCGTCATACCCGGCGCGCGCAGGTAGAAGATGGTCGCCACGAGGTTGACGCCGGTGAAGATCGCCGAGAAGCCGGTCAACAGGAGACCGCCGATCCACAGGTCGGCGCCGGCGCCGGGGGTGTTCAAGCTGTTAGACAGCGGCGCGTAGCCGACCCAGCCGAAATTGGCGGCGCCCCCGGCGGTGAAGAAGCCCGAGAGCATGGTGATCGAACCCATGAGGTACAGCCAGTAGGAGAGCGCGTTGAGCCGGGGGAACGCCATGTCGGGCGCACCGATCTGGATGGGGACCATGATGTTGGCGAGCGCACCGAAGGCGAAGGGGCCCGCGAAGAGATAGATCATGACCGACCCGTGCATGGTGAAGAGTTGGTTGTACTGCGCCAGCGAGACGAGGGTGCCGTTGGGCGAGGCGAGCTGACCGCGGATGAGTTCGGCGAGCAAACCGCCGATGACCATCATGATCACCGAGGTCACCGTGTAGGACAGACCAATCACCTTGTGGTCGGTCGACGTCAACCAGTTCAGTATTCCGGTCGGACCGTGGTGTTCCTCGTGGCCGTCATGGTGTTCGACGTGGACGGGGGGGTGGAGAACGTCAGTCATTGTTATCTCCCGAACTTCGTGTATGAGATCTTCGACGCCACACCCGAGGCCAGCTCGGCGTTGGTGGTCTTGAGGGCGGCGGCGGCGTTGGCGATCGCCGTGGGGTTATTGAACGTCGCGAGCCAGGTCGCATACTGTGACGCCGTGACCACCTTGACGCGGAAGAACATCAAGGAGTGATAGAGGCCGCACAGCTGGGTGCACTGGCCGAAGAACGTCCCGGTGGTCTGTGCACGGATGGTGAACTGATTGACCACTCCCGGAAGGGCGTAGCGCGAGAAGTTGAACGCGTGCACGTAGAAGCCGTGGATGACGTCGGTCGACGTCAAATTGATGTGCACGTTGGTGTTGACGGGAATTTCCATGATGGGGCTCTGCGTGGTCTGCCCGTAGACGAGGGCGTTGGTACCCGGGTAAAGGAACTGCCAGCCCCACTGGAAGGCGTTCACGTTCACGACGACGTTGGTCTTGGGATTGGCGGTCACCTTGTTCTCCACCACCAAGGTCGCCGCGAAGAGGCCGAAGACGATGAGAATCGGCACGACGGTGTAGATCACTTCGAGCGGTAGGTGGTACTGGTGCTGCTCGGGGATTTGGTCACCCTTGCGGCGGTAGCGCACCACGGCCCACAACATCAGGCCGACGACGAGCGCTCCCACCAGGACGGCGCCGATGGAGAATCCCTGCCAGAGATGGAACGCGGACTTCGAACTGTCGGTGACACCGGCGCTCGCGCCGAATCCCGGCACGGTACAACCTGAGAGTACGAGGGCAGCCAAGGGGAGCGCAGCGGCTCGGCGCACGCGACGCCAACGGCGCGACCGATCCGGTGCACCCTGAGGGGGCAGGGCGGGTGTAGGCACGACTAAACCTTAGCCAACTTTTTATGCTGCTTATAGCGGTTCACGGCGTCGTCGACGGCCTTCGCAGGCTCACGGATCGCGACGGAAATCAACTTGTCGTATCGGTGTCCGACGGCTTCGAAGAGGGGGGCGTCGTCGCGTCCGCGTCGTCGGCGGGCTTGGATGCCTTGAGCCCCTTCTCGAACTCGTTCTTGGCCGAGCCCAGATTTCGGGCCAGCTTGGGGATCGCCGAACCGCCAAAGATCAATACGGCCAGAATGACGATGACGATGACGCCATCAACTCCATCAAGTGCTGCGACTAACACGGTGAACTCCTCTATCGCGTCGTGACCC